>JBDKGV010000035.1:0-19480 GCA_039798005.1 Fibrobacterota bacterium | reverse complement strand
GGCCTCGGAAAGGACGCTGGTGTGGAACACGACAAAGCTCGCGTCGCGTCCGAGTTCCTGACCCAGGCACACGGCTTGGCATTCCTTGCGATAGTTGCCCGCGCTGCACAGTCCCATGCTGTGGGTGGACGGGTCGTAATGCCAAATGCCGCTTTGCAGGCCTTCGACCGAAAGGACGGCGATCCAGAAGCGCAAGGTTCCCGCCGGGGCGGGACTTTGACGCGTCGCCGCAGGTCTGAAGGCCCAATGCACAAGGCATGAGAAGAGGTCCAGCGAGATGCCTTCGGCGGTCGCCTGGTACCGGCGGCAGGAACGCCGCAGGACGTTGGCCAAAAGGAGATTGCGCGGCTCCACGGGATCGGGCAGCGGGACGTACTCCAAGCCATCCCCTTGCACCCATTCGCCGTCCGGAACCATGTCGGGATGCTCGTCGGGCGGGATGTTGCCCAGGGCGTGGGCGAGTTCCTGCATCCGGCCGGGTTCGGGGACGACGCGGGTCCGTTCGGACTCGAGAGCGGGGCTCTTGACGGCCCAAGGAGCGCCGGTGGCAAGATTCAAGCCGACAGGAACCCCTGCCAGAGGGACTTCGCCGGGCTCGGGAAAGAGCAGCCCTTCGAAGGCTTCGTCGACAAATCCTGTCAAAAAGGCCCCTGTCAGACGGTTCTTCTCGACCGCCTCCATCAGGTTGGCTCCCAAATGCCCGGCATCCAGGAGCATGCGGCGCCATGTGCGCTCCTTGTAGCGCCAGCGTCCGCGTCCGAAAATCCCGGTCAGGAGTGCGACGGCCCCGGCTCCTTCAAGGGACGGGTGATCCAGGAAGATGGCCTTGATGTCGTTGCGGAAATCGCCCTTCCAGACCGGGACCATGGTGAAGGTCGGCGCGTGGAAGAGCCAGATTCCCGGGTCCATGCCGGGCACGTCGAAGACGGCCCAGTAGAGCTCGACGGGGTAGAGCCCTCCGGCGGAAGGTGTGGTGCGGTAGAGCTGGGGCTTTTCGGGATCGCCTCCGATGCCGTTGATTCCCGCGGCGAACCACGACAGGCGCGCAAGGCTTGCGACGTCGAGCTGCCCGGTCGGAATGGGAGGAATCCAGTTCTCGGGTTCGCTTGCGGCATCTTGAAGAAACGCAAGGTAGGGGCGCACGTCGATTTTCTCCTCCCCGGAGATCTCCTTCCACGGCGAGGGTTGTTCCTCCCATTCGGCGGCGCCCAAGCGGTCGATGGTGCGAGGATCGTACTTGGTGAGTTCGTGGTAGCGTTCGAGGAAACTGGCCATGCAGTCAATCTACCAGTGTGTCGGCCATGGAATCCAGTGGAGAGAACACGGGGATATTCTTTGAACTCTTGAGCAGTTGATAGATTTCAAGTGTGCGACGAATTGTGCATGTGGATATGGACGCCTTCTATGCGGCGGTGGAGCAGCGGGACAACCCCGCCCTGCGAGGCCTTCCCGTGGTCGTCGGCGGTCCGGCGGACAGCCGTGCCGTGGTGTGCACCTGCAGCTACGAGGCGCGCAAGTTCGGGATTCGCAGCGCGATGCCTTGTTCCCAAGCCCGGCGGCTGTGCCCGCAGGCGATCTTCGTGTCCCCGCGATTCCCCGCCTATGTCGAGGTCTCCCGGCAGCTTCGGGCCATCTTCCACGATTACACGGAACTGGTCGAGCCGTTGTCTCTGGACGAGGCCTATCTGGAAATCGTGGACAACCGACGCGGCCTCCCGAGCGTCACCGCGATCGCCCAGGAGATCCGGGCTCGGGTTCGCAGCGAACTTGGGCTGACGGCTTCGGCCGGGGTTTCCTTCAACAAGTTCCTGGCCAAATGCGCCTCGGACTGCAACAAGCCCGATGGCCTGACCGTGCTGCGTCCTGACGATGCCGCGGGCTTTCTTGCAAGCCTTCCGATCGGGACATTCTATGGCGTGGGGAAAGCGACCCAAGCGCGCTTTGAAAAGCTGGGCATCCACACCGGGGGAGACCTGTTGGAATGGAACGAAGTCTTGCTTGCGCGGCATTTCGGGGCACGGGCGGCACGGCACTTCTGGCGACTGGCACGCGGTATCGACGAGCGGGCGGTTCAGCCCTTTCGGCAACGCCACTCGTTGGGAAGCGAGGACACGTTTGCCAGTGATACCACCGACTTGGACTGGATGCGCGGGTACTTGCGGGAACTCTGCCACAAGGTGGCGCAGGAGCTGCAAGAGAAGCATTTCGAGGGCCGTACCGTGGTGCTCAAGGTCAAGTACGGCGACTTCCAGCAGGTGACCCGCTCACGCACCTTGGCCATGCCCGTGATGGATGGCGAGCAACTGGCCCAAGCCATCCTTCCCTTGCTTGAACAGACCGAGGCCGGACGGAAGCCCGTGCGGCTGCTGGGCGTGACGGTGGCCCAGGGGAATGCAAAGCGGGAAGGGATCCAGTTGGAACTCCCGTTGGGGGATGTCTGACTCACGGATTGTGCGCGCAGGCTCCGTCTTCGTGGTCATGCTTGCCGCAGCAACTGGAGCTTTCGAAGGGCTTGACCCCACCCATCATCAGGGAAAGGATCGCCTGACGAAGGGTGGGGGCCTGGCAGTCCAGCACGAGGATCTCGCGGGCTTGCAGGTTCAGGAGGTTCGATGCGCTGGCGCCGCGTGTGAGCACGATGGAGGCTTCGCGCTTGGCGAGCAGACTGGCCCGTTCGCCGCATTCGAGGTCGGCGTGGACTTCCAGCCATTCGACCTCAGTTCCGCGCACCAAGGCAAACCAGGGGGCGCTGGAGAAGTGGGCACTGACCTCGGCGTCCCAGCCGTCATTGGTGTCGGTGGGGATGCAGACGAGGCTTTTCAAGGGGAGATCCACTTCTGGAAGAGTTCGATCACCGGCCACCCAAAGCCCAAGGCGATGGCAAAGGCGGTGCACAGGATCAAAGCCCAAGGCGATTCGCCACTGGCCTCGTAGTCGTTCTCTTCAAGCTCCACCGTGGTCTCGGCCACGGCACAGGCGCGCACGATGCGCAGGTAGGAGAAGGCAAGCACCACGGAACTGGCCAGCACGACAAGGGTGGCGATGGCCAAGAGTCCGCCTTCCAGCGGGATGGCGCTGACAAGGACGGTGCGCAGCAGGTTCCACTTGCCCAGGAACCCGGCCAAGGGAGGCAGGCCCACCAGACTCAGGACACAGATCACCAAGGCCACGACGATCCACGGGTGGCGCTGCCAGGCGCCGGACAGCTCGGAAAGCTTGGTGCCATGCCCGTCGTTCTGGAGGGCATCCAAGGCAAGGAAGGCGCCCGTGTTGGCAAACAGGTAGGCGACGAGGTAGAAGAGCAGGGCCGCAAGGCTGGCTCCATCGTGCCAGGAGACGACGGCAAGCAGCATGACGCCGGCGTTGGTGATGGAACTGAAGGCCAAGATGCGGCGGGCATCGGACTGCGACAGGGCCGTGAGTGCGCCCACCACCATGGTCAGGATGGCAAGCAATGTCAAGCCGGAGGCCAGGAACAGGGCCGTCTGCGCGGAGGCCAAGGAGCCTTGCGTGCTGAGGAATCCACCGGGGAAGACCAGCATCATGGCGTGCCACAGACCGGCAAACCCTGCAAGCTTGGGGACGGTGGTGAGCAAGGCCGCCGAAACGGTGGGGCAGCCTTCGTACACGTCGGGGCTCCAGAAATGGAACGGCACCAACGCAAGCTTGTAGGCGAATCCGGCACCGATCAGGATCAATGGCACCCACAGAACGGGAGTTCCTGGAAGGATGGACAGATTCTGTCCGATCACGGAGAGGTCCAGGCTCCCGGTGAGGCCGAACAGGTGGCTCATGCCAAAGACCATGATGCCCGAAGCGATGCCACCAAAGAGCACGTACTTGAGACCGGCTTCGGAGGCGCCCTTGGAATGGACTTTAAGGCCAGCCAAGGCGTAGCCCACCAGGGAGAGGAACTCCAAGCCCACGTAGAGGGTGAGCAGGTTGGTGGCCGAGGCGAACAGCATGGCGCCCAGCACCAGGCCAAGCACGAGAATGGTGAATTCGCCGGGCTTGCCGCGCTCTTCCATCTCGCGGGAGCCGGTGGAAGCGACCAAGGCGAGGATGCCGCCCAGGCAGGCAAGAATCCGTACCACGACCGTCAGAAAGTCCGCGCGCTGGACCTCGCCCAGAAGGGCCATGTCAAGGCCAGGCACGGCGCGACGCACCGAGATCCAAGAAACCAAGAGCAGGCTGACAACCCCGAACCAAGGGATGGCACGGCCATGGCGCTTGCCGGAAAGCATCTCCAGGGTCAGGGCAAGCAGGATGGCAAGCGAGAGCAGGAGTTCAGGAAGGAAGTTGGCGACAAGCTGCATCACAGGGCTCCCAATGCGCTGGCGACATGCTGTGACAGACCTTGGGCCCATGGGCCGAGGGCCGAAAGCAGAGGCTGGGGCCAGATGCCGAAGAGCAGCGTCAGGGCCACCAAGGGGTAGAGCGAGAACTTCTCGCGCAAGGTGAGGTCAGGGTACTGCCCCTGCTCGGGATGACGCAGCGGTCCGAACGCCACGCGCTGGACGGTCCACAGCAGGTAGGCAGCGGAAAGGATCACACCGGTGGCGGCCACGAGACCAAGCCAGCGGAAGGTGTCCGGGCTCCAGCCGGCAAAGACGCCGGCCCGGGACTGGAACGAGCCCAAGATCACCGTGAGTTCTCCCACGAAACCGGACATGGAGGGAAGGCCGATGGAGGAGAAGGCGGCAAGCATCAAGACGGCGGTGAAGGCGGGCATGGTGGCGGCAAGTCCTCCGAAGCCGTCGACGCGGCGATGGTGGGCGCGGTCGTACAGGACACCGACCAACAGGAACAGAAGTGCGGCTCCGATGCCGTGGCTGAACATCTGGAACATCGAGCCGGTGATGCCCGACACCGTGAGGGCGGCAAGGCCCAGCAGGCAAAAACCCATGTGACTGACTGAAGAATAGGCGACCAGGCGCTTAAGGTCCTTCTGACCCAAAGCGGCCAAGGCGGCCCATACGATGGCGATCACGCCAAGCACGCCGATCCATCCGCCAAAGGCGGCGGCCACCGTGGGGAAGAGGGGCCACGCGATGCGCAGGAACCCATAGACACCAAGCTTCAACAGGACACCGGCCAGCACCACCGAGACTGCGGTGGGGGCCTGCACATGGGCGTGAGGAAGCCACGTGTGCAACGGGAAGACGGGCACCTTGACGGCAAAGGCCAGGAAGAAGAAGAGGAAGGCGAAGACGGCGAGGTTCATCCCAAGGAACGACTGCGTGGTCCAGTGCTTCCAGAGCAGACGCCAGTGCAGCAGGTTGAAATCGCGCGGCACATGGACTTGGAAGACTTGGCCTTTGCCCTGCACGATGGCCGAGGCAGAAGCCCGACTGATGTCGCCCGAGGAATCGAGCACCGTGACGGCAAGGTCTTGGACGCGTGCATTGCCTTCCCGGTCCACGCTCATCTCCGAAAGGACGGCGGTACGCGAGAGGGAGACGGTGAGACCGTCGATGGGAGTCTTGATGTGCAAGGTGAGCATGACCACAAGGAGCATGATGCTGCCGGCCATGGTGTAGAAGAAGAACTTCATCGAGGCGTAGCGGCGCTGTTCACCGCCCCAGATGGCGATCAGGAAGAACATGGGAATGAGCATCAGTTCCCAGAACACGTAGAAGAGCACCATGTCAAGCGCCACGAAGACGCCGTTCATGCCGGCAAACAGAACCAAGAGCAGGCTGAAGTAGCCGCGCACCTGCTTTGTGATGCCAAAGCTTGCCAGGATCGCGACCATCGAGATCACGCCCGAAAGGAAGAGCAGGGTGGCGGAAAGGCCGTCGGCCCCAAGGTGGAAGCTCAAGCCAAGCGAGGGGGAGAGGGAAATCGAGTCGCGCAACAGAAATCCGCCGCGATGGACCGAAGCGGCCTGCCAGAAAAGGCCGATCCCCACGGCCATGGGAATGGCGGAAAAGCCCAAGGCCAAGGCGCGGATGATCCGCTCGAAGCGTTCGGGGATCAAGAGCAGAAGCAGGGCTCCGGCAAGCGGTGCCACGAAGACCAGCGAAAGGAGGCAGAGGTCAGTCATCAGATCACCAACAAGAGGACCAGAAGTCCCAAGGCGAGGGTGGTGTAGCCGGCATAGCTGAGAGCATTGCCGTTTTGCAGGCGGCCAAGCAGCGAGCCCAGGCGTCCTGTGAAGTGTGCGGTCCCGTCCACGGCGCCATCCAAGGAAGGCGAGAGCCGGGGGGCGGTTTCCAAGGTGGACAGGCGGGAATCGCTGCCCAAGTCGAGCAAGGCGACGAACTTGCCACCGCGCTTGCCAAGACCTTCGACCCACAGCAGGTCCCAGAGCTTGTCGATGAACCAGAGGTTGGCCAGGAAATTCCAGACCGGAGCGATCTTGAAGGCGACCGGCCCCTTGCGGTAGAGGAAGAGGGCGGCGCCGATACCGACCATCCCGAGGATCGTGGCCAGGATCATCGTCTGCACATGGGCGTGATGCAGGACGGACTCGGAGAGGTGCTCCACGGCACCCACGGGGAGCAAGGCGTTGTCGAGCCAGGAGCCGGTGCCGAAGGGATTGACAGATCCTGTCCAGACGAACTGCAGGGTGAACAACGACAGCACAAGGAGCACGGCCTTGGCGGCGAAGGACGGATCATGCGCATGGTGCGTCACATGGTGATCGCGCTCTTTTCCAAGGAAGGTGAGGGTCCACAAGCGGGTCATGTAGAAGCTGGTGAGCAGTGCCGAAAGGACGGCAAGCATCCACGGGCCCCAAGCCAGCAGGGTCGAGCCGTGAAGGGAACGCTCCTGGGCGGCAAGCCAGGCGCTTGCCACGATGGCATCCTTGGACCAGAAGGCCGAGAAGAACGGAAGGCCGCAGATCGCAAGCACCGCAAGCCCGGTGGCCAGAGCGGTGACGGGCATCTTCTTGGCCAGGCCGCCGAAGCGGTTGATGTCCTGGTGGTTGGCGCAACCGTGGATGATCGAGGCCGCACCAAGGAACAGCAGGCACTTGAACAGGGCATGGGTGAAGAGATGGGACAGGCCCGCAGTATAGCCGCCGGTCGCCGCACCGGCACCCAGGCCGATCATCATGTACCCGAGTTGGGAAACGGTGGAGTAGGCCAGGACGGCCTTGAAGTCCCACTGGACCATGGCGATGGAGGCCGCGACGATGGCGGTGATGGCCCCGATCCAGGAAACGAACAGGAGGGCATCGGGAGTGAGCAGAGGATGGATGCGCGCGGTCAGGAACACACCGGCCGCGACCATGGTGGCGGCGTGGATGATCGACGATGCCGTGGTCGGACCTTGCATGGCATCGGGAAGCCAGGTGTGCAAGGGGAACTGGGCGCTCTTGCCCATGGCACCCAGGAACACCCCGATGCCGGCAAGCGTAAGCAGGGTGGATCCGGAAAGGCCAGCGAACGCGATCCGGTCAAAGGCGCCCATGTTCACGGCAAGGCGCAGATTGTCCCAAGAGAGGATGTCGCCTTGAAGACCGGCGGCAAGGGCGGCCCAGGCGAAGATGCCCAGTCCCACGAGGAACCCGAAATCGCCCACGCGGTTCATCACGAAGGCCTTGAGCTGGGCGTGGGAAGGCGAGAGCTTGGTCTCGAGGATGCCGGTGGCATCGGAAGCCTTCATTTCCTGGTAGAACGGATCGTCGGCCACGGCGGGCTTCTCATGCCAGAATCCGATCAGGAGGTACGACCCGACACCCACCAGTTCCCAGAAGACGAAGGTCATCAGGAGGTTGTCGGAAAGGACGATGCCCAGCATCGCAAAGCAGAAGAACGAGAAATGGCTGAAGAACCGCGAGTAGTGGCGGTCTCCGTGCATGTACCACGTGGAGAAGATCTCGACGCAAAGCGCAAGGCCCGTCACGATCAGAAGCATCACGGCGCCGGTGGAATCCAGACGCAACCCCAAGGAAAGGCTGAAGGCGGGAATTCCAAAGCCGGTGGGCAGGGAAAGCCACGCAAACGACGGACCTGCCAGCGCAAGCCCCGAGGACAGGACGGAGGTGGCGACCTTCAGGGAGAGGCCGAAGCTTGCGGTCATCGCAACGAGCGAGACCCAATCGCCCCCCTTGCGGGGCTTGATCAGCGACAGGAGCAGGAACGCGGCAAGCGGCGCCGCCAGGATCCAAAGGAGAAGAGCGCTCATCGTTTCGATCCCAGGGTGGTGGTCTGATCGAGGTCCACATCGCGGAAGGTGCGGTATACGCTGTACACCAAGGCAAGCGCGACGGCGGCTTCGGCGGCGGCAAGGACGATCACGAACAGGGAAAAGACTTGGCCGTGGCCGGATGCCTCAAGGCCGCGGAATCGGCCGTAGGCGACGAAGTTCAGGGCGGCCGCATTGAGCATGAGTTCAATGCCCATCAGGTAACCGACCGCATTGCGGCGGGTGGTGCAGGCAAGGATCCCGGCGGCGAAGAGCACGGCGGACACCAGAAGGTAGGGGAGCAGGCGGTCAGGGCCGGAAAGGAGCAGAGAGGTCATTCGCCCTCCTTGCGCACCAGCACCAAGGCTCCCACCAACACGACGGTCAGCAGGATGGCGATGGAGAGGAACGGTACGAGATAGGTGGTGGCCAGCAGGTCGCCCAGATGGAAGGGGGACTTGGGTGAGAAGTTTCCGATCCACCGGGAGGTTGCGGTACGCTCCCCGACCAGTCCGGTGGTGCTGACCACGGCAAGGGAGGTGCGCACCATCCCGATCAAGGTCACGAGGCTTGCCAGGATTCCAAGTCCAAGGATCGCCGGGCGCGGGCGCTGGTTCTGCCCGAGGATGTCGCGGCTGAACATCACGCCGAACAGGATCAGGACCAGGATGCCACCCACGTAGACGGTGAGTTGGACGGCCGCCAGGAATTCGGCTTGCAGGAAGAAGTAGAGGCCAGCCACGCCGGTGAGGGTGGCGCCCAGCGAAAGTGCGGCATACACCAAGTTGCGGGCCAGAGCCGTCGAAAGCGCACCGGCCATGGTCAGGGCGCACAGGGGCCAGAACAGGAGGAGTTCCAAGGTCATTCTTTGTTTCCTTCGGCGCCGGGCGCTTGGGCCGCCATGGCCTTGGCCTCGGCTTCGGCCTTGATGGCCGCTTCCTTTTGGCGCTTCTTCTCGTCGCGGATGGCCGTCACGCGGGCCTTTTCCTCGGGCGTCCAGAATCCTTCGCCATAGATCCCGATAAGGCTCTTGCCCTTGGTCGTGTCCTCGATGCGATCGAAGAACTGGCGATCGGCCTCGTCCTTCGCGCCTTCGCTTGTGATCCGGTGGAGCGTGGCCATGTCCGCCGTGGTCAGTTTCTCACTGATCTGGTCGGGGCGGCGACGGAACAGGTAGCGCTTGCCAAGCTGGTTGAACTTGTTGGTCGGATCCACCTGATAGTCGGTGGTCATGTGCAGGCAGTCATGCGGGCAGGCGTTTTCGCACAGGCCACAGTAGATGCACTTGGAGAGATCGATGTCGAAGCGGCTGATGTGGAGCTTGGCACCCTCGGACATCTCGGTTTCGATCCCGAAACAATCGATGGGGCAGGCGCGGGCGCACGACTTGCAGCCGGTGCACTTGTCGATCTCGTTGAAGAGATGACCGCGATACCCTTTGGGCAAGGTCGGTTCGACCTGCGGGTAGTTGGTCGTGACCACGCTGCCCAAGCCGTCACCCTTGATGTAGTCGCGGGCGTAGCCCACGGTTTCCTTGACGCCACCGATGGTGGTTTGCACCCCATCCACCAGTTCGCGAATCCAGCCAAGGATCATCCTTCACCTCCCACGAGAGTCTTGTGGACATCGCTTGGCATGGGCCTGGGCTCGCCGTATTTCTTGGCAAGCACGACAAGGACGGCCACGATCCCGAACGTGACGGCCCAGACCGAGACGCTCTGCCACCAATGCGGTCGGACGACCGGGCTGGAGAGGAAACGACCATAGGCGACCGATTCCACGCCTGCCTGACCGAACCACAGCATGGAGGCGGCAAGCAGGAAGAGGCAGATCAGGGAAAGCGGAATCAGGCGCACCCACGCAAGGCGCATCACCTGATCGATGCGAAAGCGCGGCAGCGTCCAGCGCAGCCACATCATCACCCCGATGGCCGCGAGGAACTTGGCGCAGAAGATGGCGCCATGGACGAGCGCTTCCCAGACTGGAGGCAGGGCGACGATGGCTTCCTCGAAGAAGGGGGATTGGTATCCGCCCAGGAAGAGCGCGGCGTAGATGCCTCCGACCAGGATCATGTCGGTGTATTCACTGATGAAGAACAGACCCCAGCGAAGGCCGGAATACTCGGTGCCGTAACCGGCGACAAGCTCCGATTCGGACTCGGCCATGTCAAACGGCGTGCGGTTGCATTCGGCCATGCCCGCGGTGAAGTACACGAAGGAGAGGATGAAGAAGAAGGGGCTTTGGAACAGGTTCCAGCCCAGGAAGGAAAAGGCGCCGGGCTGGTACTGCGCGGCGATCATGCCTTGGAAGGACAGGGTGCCCGACCACATGGCCACTGCGGCGATGCACAGGGCGACCGGGATCTCGTAGCTGACGATCTGGGCCACTGCACGCACGCCGCCCAGAAGCGACCACTTGTTGTTGGAACCCCAACCCGCCAGAAGCAGGCCCACCACGACAAGTCCGGTGACGGAGGTCGTGTAGATGGCGGCGACCGAGAAGTCGGTGAGGTAGAAGTTCTGGCTGATGGGAAGCGCGGCCAAGGCCACGAAGGAGGCCAACATCACGAGGTACGTGGAGGCGCGGAACAGGAACCTGTCGGCGTCCCGAGGCACGATGTCTTCCTTGGTGAACATCTTCACACCGTCGGCCACGATCTGGCCAAGTCCGAAATAGCTCACGAACCGAAGCACCTGCTTCACGCCGGGAAGGCCCGCAATGGTCTTCTCGATGCCGGCGCGCGAGGTGGCGGGCAGGAAGAAGAAGGCAAGGCCGACGACCAGACGCAGGATGCCTTCGCCACCGGCGGTGCTGGGGCCGAAGCGGCGTGAGACGATGGCCGAGACCTTGCGTTCGAAGTACTGGGCCACGCCGGCGATGGAGAATGCCACGCCGAACGGGATTAAAAGGAGGATCAAGAGGGCGATCGGCTCGCTTCCCGATTGCGGGAGGCCCCAAGAGGCGAGGCTTGCGGCGATGGATTGTTGGACGGGTCCGAAGTTCACCGGTCGACCTCCGGAAGGACGATGTCAAGCGAGCCGATGAAGGCCACCACATCGGAGACCATCATGCCCGGGACCAAGGTCTCGAAGATGGTCATGCTGGTGAAGGATCCGGTGCGGATCTTCATACGGTAGGGCATCTTGGTTCCGTCGGAGACGATGTAGTAGCCGGTCTCTCCACGTGGGTTTTCCACGCGGGTGTAGAGGCCGCCCTTGGGAGGGGTGCGCAGCTTCTTGGTGACATCCACCCGATGGCCGCCGATGGGGTCGTCCGCCTTTTCGGCGGGCGGGGGCATCATGTCCAGCACTTGGCGGCAGAGCTTGATCGACTCCACGATCTCCAAGAGCCGCACGATGTAGCGGTCGTAGCAATCGCCCACGACGCCCTTGGAACCGGCATAGGCCTTGCCCACGGGCACTTCGAACTTGAGCTTGGGGTAGAGCCCGTACGGACGGTCCCGGCGCAGATCCCAGTCAACTCCGGCACCGCGCAGGTTGGGGCCGACCATTCCGTAGGCGATGGCCATTTCCCGGTCGATCACGCCCACTCCGGCAAAGCGGCCACGGAAGATCGTGTTGGTGGAGATGAGTGCGTTGAACGAATGCATCGCCGGTTCGAGCTGGTCCAGGAAAGCCCGGATCTCGGCTTCCGCACCTGCGTGCAGGTCGCGCATCACGCCGCCGATGCAGATGTAGTTGTAGGTCAGGCGTGCGCCGCAGGTCTTCTCGAGGATGTCGTTGATGAACTCGCGCTGGGTCACGCCGTGCAGGAACGGGGTGTAGGCGCCCATGTCCATGGCGGCCGCGCCCACGCTCACCAAGTGGCTGGAGATGCGGTTGAGTTCGGCGAACAGCACGCGGATGCATTCGGCGCGCAGCGGGATCTCGACAGCCGTTTCGGGCTTGGTGTTCAAGAGGGCCTCGACTCCCAGCGCATAGGCCAGGTTCGAGTTCATCGAGCACACGTAGTCCACGCGGTCGGTGTAGGGGACGAACTGGTACCACTCCAGGTTCTCGCCGATCTTCTCGATGGAACGGTGGAGGTAGCCGATCTCGGGCTTGCAGGTGCGCACCATCTCGCCGTCGGTCTGGATCACCAGACGCAACACGCCGTGCGTGCTGGGGTGGTGGGGGCCCATGTTCAGCGTGATCAGGTCGTCGTTCTGCTCAAGGCTTGCGTGGTTCATGCGTAGGGCCCCGAGGTGAAGGTCTGGCCGTCGCGTTTGAGATCCCAGCCTCCGTAGGTCTGCGGGTACTCGTAGTCCTTGCGCAGCGGGTGCCCGACCCAATCCTTGGGCATCATCAGGCGGGTGCGATCATGGTTGCCGGGAAAGTCGATGCCGTAAAGGTCGAGGATCTCGCGCTCGAACCAGCCGGCCACCGGCCACACGGCCTCGACGGAGGGGATGCTTGCGGTCTCGTTCTTGGGGACGACGACCTTGATCGCGGCTTCGTGACCGTGGGTGAAGCTGTGCAGATGGTAGACGCAGGCCAACAGGTCTCCCACGAACACGCCTTTTTCGGCGGTGGGGTACTTGGAGAGATCCAGTCCGGAAAGGCACATCAGGGAATCGAAGGCGAAGGCCTCGTCTTCGCGCAAGGTGCACGCGACATCGACCAAGCGCTCCGCAGGCACCACCCAAAGGATTTCGCCGGTGTCGGCGGTCTCGCACGAAAGGTCTGGATATACCACCAGAAGGGCGGAAAAAAGTTCGGCGTTGTTCATTCGATGACGATAGCTTCCGTGTCGCGGATTCCGAACATCTGGTACTTGCGGATGCGCTCCTTGAGCACTTCGGTCCCGTCGATCAGGGCCTCGGGGCGGGGTGGGCAGCCGGGTACGTAGACATCGACGGGAATGAGCTTGTCGATGCCGTTGAGCACCGAATAGCTGTACTTGCTGAAGGGGCCGCCGGCATTGGCGCAGGAGCCCATGGAGATGACCCAGCGAGGCTCGGCCATCTGCTCCCAAAGGATGCGCACGCGGGAAGCCATCTTGTGGGTGATGGTCCCGGCCACGATCATGACATCCGATGCGCGGGGCGAGGAGCGAGGCAGCATGCCCAGGTGGTCGGTGTCGAAGCGCGAGCAACCTGTTTGCATCAGCTCAATGCCGCAGCAGGCCGTGGCGAACTGCAGGAACCACAGTGAATTGGTGCGTCCCCAGTTGAGGAAGTCGTCCACCGAAGTGAACAGGACTTGCGGGCCCGTCGGGCCCGGCATGGAAGTTCCGGACCCGACGAGATCACTCACACGAAGACTCCTTGGAGGCGACGACGGATTTGTTCCAGGACAGATCACCACGCACACCGGCGTAGATCAGGCCCAGGAGCAGGGTGCCCACGAACAGGAACACCTTGGCGAAGATCATGGCGCCTTCACCGATTTGCAGGAAATGGGTGAAGCGCACCAGCAGGGGCAGGACCAGCACCAGTTCCACGTCAAACACGAGAAAGAGGATGGCGGTCAGGTAAAAACGGTTGTTGAAGCGGAACCACGACGAGCCCACGGGCGCTTCGCCGCACTCGTAGGTGGTGGACTTGGCGTCATCCAGCTTGATCTTCCCGATCACGCGGGTGAGCAGGTTGACAAGGGCCATCATCACCGCCACCGTGACGATCACGAGGACGATGAGGCTTGCGATGACCCCGAATTCGGGGTAATGGGTAGTCCCGGCTTGAATCGACTGCATCAGGTCCGCAAATATAGCAAAAACGCGAACGCCTCACTGTCGGTTCGCGACAATGAGGCGTTGGAATGGTTCAGGAATGGCCTTGGGAGGCCACTTCCGAAGCGGGTAGGATCAGCGAACGACCACGCTGCGGGTCAGGCTCTGGCCGTCGGCGGTGCGGACCACAAGATGATAGACGCCGCGGGAAAGGCTGGAGGTCGAAAGGGACAGGGCGTTGCCTTGGAGCGCGAGATCCGCCACCTTGCGGCCTGTGAGATCCATGGCTTCGCCGGAGACCAAGGCTTGGGAGGCGAGTGTCACGGCAAACCCGTTCGAGAGCGACTTCAGTTGAAGGTCGCTGCCGGCCAGACGGGTCTTGGAGGCGATCCCTACGGCCGGTGCAGGGGCGGTCTGGGAGACGATGTAGCCCAAGGCGCCCACCAGCGAGGCGTTCTGCTCCAAGCAAACCTCATTGGTGGCCCAAATGGTGACATCGGTGGTCACGGAACCATCGAGAGCACCGGGGATCACGCCACCGAGGTATTTGTTGCGCGCAGGAGCCGGAGTGCCGCTGCCACCAAAGGACTTGTCAGCGGCGGCAGGATTCTCATTGCCCCAGTAGCCGCGATGGTGCGGGGTCGGGGGCGACTTCTTGGTCTTTCCAGCGATGTCCTTTTCGTCCCAGCCGACAAGGTAGGCCTGATCGTTGCTGTTCTTGCCCAGCACGTAGTCGATCTGGTTGTAGAGGGCGACATCATTTTCCACGCCGTTCAGTGTCTTGTTCAAGGCGAACAAGAACGCTGCACCCGTGGGGCCGCGCAACGGGAAGCCGTAGTTTGACCACGTGGTGGCGCCGTCGCTATTGACGCTGTTGGTGAAACTGGTGAGATAGGAAGAGAGCTTGGTGTTGCTCTGGTTTGGCAAGTATTTCTTGGCCATCACCCGGGCCAGACCCGTGGTGTTGGTGTAGTCCATGCGAACATACAAGCCCTGATCGGTGTTGATCCAGCCGGTCAGGTCGGATTGGGCCTTGGTTTGGTAGCTTGCGTCGTTGGTGGTGCGCCAAAGTTCGAGTCCTCCCAGGAATCGGCTGGACTGCCAGCGGCCATCCCACCATCCCGATTGGTAGAAACCACCGACCGAAGACTGCACGCCGGTCTTGGACATGCTGTATTCGTAGGCGTACTTGGCGTGTTCCAAATATTTGGTGCGGCGGGTCGCATCGGGATCGATGCGCGCCATGATGGCAAGGGCGGCGGCCGCCAAGGCGGGAGCGTTGGCATCGTTGGGGTTGGCGACCACGGGGCGAGGCTTGTCGGACTCGCCTCCATCAGCTTGGAGCAAGGTTGCCATTTTGCCGGGGGTGACCCACTTCTTGTGGTCCAGGCTACCATCGCCGATCTCGATGATGAAGGTCGTCGCATTGGGGGTGATCTTGCAAATGAAGTCGGCGTTGTAGCGCAGTTCTTCGAGGAGATCAGTCAAGCCGTTGGGCTTGCCATCGGCCATGGTGTACTGGGTCCCTTTGTAGTCGGCATAGGTGGTGCCGTTGTAGAGGTCCCAAAAGCCCTTGGGCCAGGTCTCCAGCGAAAGAGCCAGGACATAGGTCGCGTAGAACTGGTTCTGGCCGAACATGACATGGTCGCCGCAGTCGAACCAGCCGCCCGAGATGTCGGCGCCGTTGTAGCTGTCCTTGACGAAGGATTTGGGGAAATTGGTCTCCTGCAGGATCCAGTTTGGCCCCTCGCCGCTGCGCATGGCGCCGTAGAAGCGGGTGGACATCCACGCCGCCTTCTTGTACTGGTCCCCGGTGAAGGATGCCGCATGGGACAGGGCTGGCAGGGCGGCCAGGATTCCGAGGGTGGATTTCTTCCAAAGCTTCATGAGTCGGATGGCCTTTTTGAAAAAGGGACAAAAGAGCAAAGAAGCCAAGATACTCCATGATCCTGCATCCCACGCGCCGATCCTGCAGAGAGCGTTCTCCGGGAAGCAAACAGCACCGGAAGTTGGCGGTACTGACGAAAGTCAAAGGATTCAGCCGTGTCCGACGAGCTCCTCGACGATCTTGCGCCCGGCCAGCCAGCGGAAGGCGAGCACCGAGTAGCACTCGACCAGATCGGCACCGGTGTCCAGCAGTTCCTTGACTTGGGCGCCGGTTTCCACGCCACCCACCGCGATGTGCGAGAGCTCTGGCGCAAAGGCCTTGGCTTGGCGCAGACTCTCCAGGGTACGGGGATACAGAGGACGACCCGACAAGCCGCCGCGCAGTCCGGGGCGTCCGACCTCGTGCAGGCGGGGCAGGGGCGTGCCATCGGGCCAAGTTCCCGAGGCGGCGGGCCAGGTGTTGGAAAGGACGGATCCTGTCAATCCGCTCTTCTTCACGGTTTCCAGTGCCGCTTGCAAGCTTTCCCCGGTGAGGTCGGGGGAAAGCTTGACCCAAAGCGGGATGCGGAGCGTTTGGTGCTCGCGGAAATTCGAGACCTTTTCCAAGAGGCGTTCGATCCGGTCCCATGCCTGGTCCAGACGGTCGTGGCCGGTGTTGGGGCAGGAGAGGTTGAGCTCCAGGTAATCACTGACCGGATAGGCTTGGGCCAGGCATTGCAGCACATTGGCATCGGCATCCTCGCCCGGTTGGAGCGAAGGATCCTCGGAGATGGAAAGGCCTACGGCCAAGCCCACATGCTCGCAGGCGGGGCGGGAGCGGGCGATCCGGTCGGCCAGCACCTTGATGCCGGGGTTGTTCAGGCCCATGGCGTTCTGGATGGTGCCGGTGTCCTCCAGCGTGTACACGCGTGGCTTGAGCGGATTGCCCTTGCGAGGGTTGAGGGTGGCGGTGCCCACGGTGACCGCGCCGAAGCCGAAGGATGCGAAGGCGTCCAGGCAACGGGCCGCCTTGTTGGCGCCAGCGGCCAGGATGAGCGGGGAGGCGAGATCGAGGGATGTGCCGTCGTGGAACTTCCGGGAGACCGCCGCCGCATCGGGGGCTTCCCAAGGCAGGAACAGGGACAGGGCGCGTGCCGTGGGCATGAGCGATTCGTGGCGCAGCTCGGGGTAGGGAATGGCCTGCCGCAGCCAAGTCAGGAAGTGGTCGCCGAAGGTGTGGGTCCAGGGACGGTTCATCGTAGGCCTTATTTGCCGATGCAAAAGCGTGAGAAGATGGTTTCCAGAAGATCGTCCGGAGTGGTCTCGCCGACCAGTTCGGAAAGCAGGGCAAGCACATGCCGGATCAGGAAGGCGGACAGCTCGACCTGGCCGGATCGGGCGTGCACGATGGATTGCTCCAAGTCGCCCAAGGCCCGCTGGGCGCATTCCCGTTGGCGCGCGCTGCCCAAGGCCACTTGGGTCGGGTCGAAGCCGTCTTGACCGACCAGCAGGGAGCGCAGGCGAGCGGAAAGCGCGTCCAGTCCATCGCCGGAAAGGACCGAGACGCCCAGCTCTCCGTCGGGGGCCGCAGCCAGATCTGTCTTGGTGCGCACCAGCAGCACTTCGCGGCCGGGGGTGTTCAGCCAAGCCTGCTCGTCGGAAGCCAGGTCTCGTCCGGATTCGACCAGGAGCAGGATCATCTGGCACTTGGACAATTCTTGTCGTGTGCGTTCTTGGGCGGCGGCGTCCAGTTCATCCGTGGGGGCACCCAAGCCTGCCGTGTCCACCAGAGTGATCTGCCCTTCAGGGAAGATCAGAGGGACCTCGACCCAGTCGCGGGTGGTTCCCCGGATGGGAGACACCAACAGGCGATCCTGGCCGAGCAGGGCATTCGACAGGCTTGACTTGCCGGCGTTGGGATGGCCGGCCAGCACCACGCGGGGTGACAGATTTTGTCGCGCCAACCTTTCCTGGTCGCGCAGCAGCTCCACCAAGGTGGTGCGGGCCGATTCCAGCGCGGGGAGGATGTGCGAGGCGTCGGGGACGGCCTCCTCTTCGGCGAAGTCGGTTTCCAGCTCCAGCCAAGCGGAAGCTTCGATCAGGCGTTCTCGCAGGACTCGAGCCACGGGCTCGAGGCCGCCGGAAAGCTGGTGCCGGGCCGCTTGCAGGGCCGAGCGCGTCTCGGCATCCACCACGGCGGCCACGGCCTCGGCGCGGGAAAGCCCGAGCTTTCCGTTTTCCACGGCGCGGCGGGTGAATTCCCCGGGTGCCGCCAAGCGGATGCCGTCCAAGGCCAGGTCTTCCAGCACGGCCCGCACGATGAGCGGGTTGCCGTGCAGGGAAAGCTCCAGGATGTCCTCACCGGTGTAGCTGGCCGGGCCTTGCCAGAAGGTGGCCACCACCTCGTCCAGGAGCGATCCGTCCTTGGCGCACCAGCGCAAAAAGGTCGCGCGCCGGGGTTCCAGCGAGCGACCAGTGCGACTTCTGACGATATCCGTCACAGCCGACCCCGAGATGCGCACCACCGCAAGGGCGGCGCGTCCGGAGGCGGTGGCGGGAGCCGCGATGGTGTGCGGCTTCGGGATCACTTGCCCTTGCGCGGCTTGGGCGTGGGCTTGCCCTGGACGACGGGAGTGAGCACCGGCATGGCGCCTGCGTTGGTGAGCAGGGTCTGGACCAGCGAGTAGACGTTGGAGATGGTCCAGTAGAGGACCAGTCCCGAAGGCATGCTGCCCGAGAAGACCAGCATCATCACCGGCATGATGTACACCAGCATCTGCTGCTGCGGGTCCTTGATGGTCGCCTTGTTCAGGAAGTACATCGACAGGGCCATCAGGATCGGAAGGACGGTGAGGCCCTCGCCGAAGATGTAGGGAATGCGGAAGCCGTCCCAGATCACGTCCGAACGGGACAGGTCGGTGATCCAGCCGAAGAAGGGCTGGCCGCGCAATTCGATGGCCCGGCCCAGCACGATGTAGAGTCCGATGAACACGGGCATCTGCAGGAGCATCGGGAGGCAGCCGGCCAAGGAGGCCATCGGATTGATGCCCGCCTCGGAGTAGACCTTCATGGTCTCCTCCTGCTGCTTGCGCATGTCGTCCTTGTGCTTTTCCTTGATGGCCTCGAGCTTGGGCTTGATCAAGGGCATCACGGCGGCCATGCGCTTGGCCATCCGGGTCTGCTTCAGGGTCAGGGGCAGAAGGGCTGAACGCGCCACGAGGGTGAGCAGGATGATGGCGATGCCGAAATTGGGGATGAGCCCATGGAACCAGACCAGGAGCCACAGGATGAATTCGCACAGCTTGGGGAACCAGATGTCGGCGCGCAGGAACCAGCCGTAGCCGCTGAAGAGAACCTTCTCGAAGTCGCCGTCCAGGGCCTTGAGCTGCGAGAGCTCCAGCGGAGTGACGATGAGGGTGGCCTTTTCCTGGCCATTGGTCAGACGTCCGCGGAAGGTCCACGCAAAGGAGTTCTCGGCATTGTCGATGTTCTGCAGCGTGTCGAAGTCGGCATCACCGTCGCGTGCGGAATCGAAGCGCACCACGGCCAAGGTGTATTTGCTGCGAAGTCCCAGCCAGGAGGTCTGCCCGCTGATCGACTTGCTCTTGGTGTCGGCGTAGCTCGAAACCTCCTCGATGTCCTTCCAGACCGCTTCGTTGGGGGATGTCGGCGCGAAGGGGATGGCGGGACCCGAAGGCTCGATCTGACGGATGCCGGCCTTCCAGCTCAAGCGGTAGTCCTCTCCGAGGCCGGAGGCTTGGAAGCCGATGCCGACCTGGTTGGAGCCGCCATTGAACGTGTAGGTGCG
>JBDKGV010000034.1:0-19830 GCA_039798005.1 Fibrobacterota bacterium | reverse complement strand
CGGAAACCCTGCAGGCGGAACTCGTCCCCGCCTGAGGTCCCCAGAATTGCAAGAGGCCCGTCTCCAGCGATGGAGGCGGGCTTTCTTTTTGCCGAAACGTGTCGGGGCTTGGCTTGCCTCTATCTGCCCTTCACTGGCACGAACGGTTCGAACACGACTCCTTCGCGCGCGAAGTCCGTGATGTTGAACTCCTCGTCGGCAAAGCGGCACAGTCCTTGGTCGTCGCACACGCGCACGGCGAAGCGCACCCGAGGACTCGATGCGGTATCCCCATCAAGGCACCGGATCGACACATGGATGCCTTCCGGGACTTCCATCCCGATCTTGTACAGATCGGACTCGCAGCGATCCATCTCCTGGACCCACGCCATTTCAAGAGTCGTCGCCTGCTTCAAGCGGGCTCGCACCTCCGCGACGCGGGAGCGCGCCGAGACAAGCGATGCACCCACGAACAGACCGACGAGCAGGACCTTCTTCACACCGCACCTCCAAGGAACCGGAACGGACGAAAGGTACGCTCAGAACTCGATGTTCGGGCGCAGCACCAGCTTCAGGTCGGCAGGTTGGTATTCGGCCATCTTGCCGCGGTATCCTGCACACACCTGCCGGATGAAGCCAAGATCACAGGTGAGGGCGACCTTGCCGCCGGCGATCGGAAACTTCTTGCCCACGATGAACTGGTAGCGCAGCAGGCTCAGCTCCTTCTCATCCACATTGATGCTGAACTCCGCGCTGCTGTTGCGCAGCAAAAGCCACCCGCTTTCCTTGAAGTCGGTCCTCGAGCGCTTCACCCCGAACGTCCACGCATTCCGGATGCCTTCGTTCCCGTGGAGCTTGAGCGAGGTGCGGAAGCTCCAGATCAGGATCCGGCTGATGCGGATGTCCTCGCCTTTGAGCTTCAACTCAAGTTCCAGCCAGCGATCGCGCACCATCTGATTGCCTACGATGTGCCGATTGCCGATGGAGGCGAGCAGGCCGCTGTATCCCACTCCGGAAACACGGCCCGAATCCGCCGGAGAGGCGAGCTTGGCCACATTTCCGAAAAACAGGGAAAGGGCCCACGGATCGGGGTAATCCTCGGTGGCCGCCTGCACCAGCTTGACATCGCCCACCGCAAATCCCCGATAGAAGCTCGGGACGTATTCCCGGATCCCCACTCCGATCAACGGGCCCGGATTCACGGAAGTCTCGATCAACACGTCATGGGGGAATGGCAAGGCGCACAGCAGATCCCAATACAGATCGCGCTCCCCGTCCGCATCGTACTTGCGGATGGAGTCGTTCGTGAGCGGACGCGCATAGTTCACCGCCGAGTAGTAGGGATCCAGATAGAGCTCGATCTGGGTCCGTCCTGCCGAATCCGGCTCCCAAGTGAACGACCTGGCCCCTGCGGAACGGGTCCCCATGAGCATGGCCCAGCACGCAATGAGAAACACGCGGAAGGCTGCGCGCTTGCATGAACTGAGGTCAAGTTGAATCGGCACGTCCATCGGTCCGGCAAAGAAAGCAAGACTCTCCCGGAAAACGCAGGCACAATCCGCAAACGCCAGGGAATGAAACATGCGATGCAGGACTCCCCACGCTCATCTCCATTCACCCGGCCACCAGAACCTAACTTGAAAATCCTTCATGCATCGAATTTTCCTCATTGCAACATGGGTGCTCCCGCTTTCACTGGCCTTGGCCATCGGCTCCACCTTGCTGCGCTCGGAACGGGAACTGTACCCCAACGGACCCGCTCCGTACGGATACAGCGACGGCGAGCATGGCGGCAAGTCCAGGACGACGCTTTCCCGACGCAACGGCATCTTGCAGGTGGCGATGCACCTTGAGACCGGACACCTCACGCCGTTTGCCGGATTCGGATTCGGCCTCACCGATTCCGCCCACCCCCACGGCATCGACCTCACGGAGTATGATCGAGTCGAACTGGATATGCGCTCGCCCAACATGCGCAACATCGGCTTCCAACTGATCACTTGGGTTCCCGGATTGCCCAGCCAAAGCGTCGATTTGCCCGGGATGTACCAAGATGCCGCCCTCCCCGTGACCTCAGGATTCGCCAAGGCCAGCCTGCCTCTGCGCGCCTTCGTGCCCAGCAGCTGGTGGCCTCAGGTCGCGGGAATCGAAGCCAATGCCGCATCGATCCGCATGGATCGCGCACGAAACTTCGAGCTTCGGATTCCCACCGGCGCCCAGCCAACCCTGCACGACACGCTGGAAATCCGCTCGATCCGCCTTGTGGGAACCCATTGGGTGCCGATGCTCCTCCTGTCGTGCCTGGCTCTTGGCATGTCCGCGGGCATCACGTTCCTGCGTCGCAAGCCGCGCATCGCTCCTGTCGTTGCAGAAACCCCAGCGCCCACTGAACCCGATTCGGATCCGGAAACAGCCGGAACGGAAGCCCCCTCGCCTGGGCTTCCCGAAATCGTCGCCTCGCAGGTATCCCTCCCCAATCGCAGCGATCTCGAGTTGCAGGCCCTGCTGGCGTGGATCGGTCAGAACTACCATCGCGATTCCATTCTCGTCGAAGAGGCAGCCCGCGGCTGTGGGCTGTCGGCCCGAAAGATCCCTCAGCTGCTGAAGGAATACTGCGGCAAGAACTTCCCCGCGTTCGTGGCCTCGCTGCGCATTGCCGAAGCTTGCCGCCTGCTGCGCGAAACCGACCGCCAAGTCAGCGAAATCGGTCTGGCCGTCGGCTTCTCCAACATCGGGCACTTCCATCGCGTTTTCAAGGCGGAGACGGGAGAATCGCCCGCATCGTGGCGGGAACGCCAAGCTCAAGGGGGATCGCCACCCCGTTTGGACTGACATTTTTCGCCAAAGACTGTCGCATTCTTCGCTTTGACCGGAATTGCGACAAATTCTGACAGGTTCCACGGTACCGGGAAGACCGCTGATGGATACCAAGGGGAGATGCCGCCGGATTCCTGTTCCGGTGCGCAGAATCCATGCCGTGTCACCTTTGGAGTCTTCCCTATGAAACCTTCGCCCCTCGCCCGGATCCTGCTGCTGGGAACCGCGATCGCCGCCCAAGCGGCCACCCTCGATCACACCGGGTGGTTCCCGTTTCTCATGCCATGGGACGATACCGCCCGCACCGTCACCGACCAAGCCTGGTCCGTGGACGCCCCCGCCGGAAAGTACGGCTTCCTCAAGACCACACCCGAGGGACATTTCCGGTTCGAAGGGGATCCCAAACGGGTACGCTTCAGCGGCTTTGTCAATGTCACCAGTTCCAATTACCCCGACAGTGCCGATGCCCTCCTGATGGCCGCGCGCCTTCGCAAGCTGGGAACCAACTTCCTGCGCGTCCACCTCACGGACAACGAATGGGGAACCGCCCTGCATCCCTCCACGGGAACCGGCTTGGCCTTCGAACCGGCCCGGATGCGCAAGATGGACTGGTTCCTGAAATGCCTGCGCGACCAAGGCATATACTACAACTTCTGCATCCAATCGGCCCGCGTCTTCCGCGCCATCGACGGAGCACCGGCCCCCGTGACCAACGACATGGGCAAGGTCGTCTCGATCTTCGACCCTTCGTTGATTGGAATCCAAAAGGAATGGGCGCGGATGCTGGGGCAGCACGTGAACCCCTTCACCAACCTGGCCTACAAGGACGACCCGGCCGTGGCGAGCTGGGAGCTGACCAACGAGAACCAGCTCTTCATGGCCTGGCTTTCGTGGGGATCCATCAATCAGTGGGATTCCATCAGCACCACCAACGCCACCGGAATGCACCCCTACTACCATCGCAAGCTCGACAGCCTCTGGAACGGATGGCTCGCAGCGAAATACCCTTCCGACACCGCCTTGGGACTTGCTTGGCAGGGAGCCGCCGGAAGCGGTGCCAACCAGATCGACAACTCCTCCTTCGAGACGGGATCTGCCGGCTGGGGGTCCTGGTTCGACCCGACGTCGTCCGCCATGATCAAGGTGTCCATGGCCTCCGGAGGCGCAAGCAGCGACAGCGCCCTGCAAGTCGAAGTGACCTCCCAAGGCGCGAACACCTACGACGCCAGCATCAACTTTCCCGGCCTGAGCTGCCAGCCCGGCAAGGCCTACCTCTACCGGTTCCTGGTCAAGGGATCCGTGCCCACCACGGTCCGCGCGGAGTTCCTGCAGGAAAAGACCTGGGCATGGTACGGCGACAAGACCTGCACGGTCGACACCGGCTGGAGCGTGTGCGAAGCCTATCTCTCGGCACCGGCCTTGCGGGAAGGCGACCTGCGCGTGCAGGTGGACTTCGGCCATTCCGAAGGCACCCTCCTGATCGACTCCGCCACCTTCCGGGAGATGACCGGCGAAGGTCTGCGGGCGAGCGAAAGCCTTGTGACACGATCTGTCAAACGCTCGTCACGCAGCTCGCTCGGCTCCATCAACGAGGCCAGAGCGGCCGATGAATCGCGCTTCTACAGTTCGCTGGAAGCCAAGTACGGCCAGACGCTTTCGGGATTCCTCAAGGACACCCTCGGCGTCAAGGTCCCGGTGACCTTCTCCAACAACTGGTTCGGCCTGCCCTCCATCGCAAGCCAGGCCAAGGCCGACTACCAGGATGCCCACTGGTACTGGGACCATCCCAACTTCTCCAACGGCTGGTCGGAGTACGGCTTCTCGCAGAAGAACACCCCGATGGTCAAGGACCCCAACTGGGGCACCATCCCCTCGTTCTCGTGGAGTCGCGTCCAAGGCAAGCCCTTCTTCGCCAGCGAGTACAACCACCCTTGGCCCAACCAGTACCTGTGCGAGGCCCCGGCCTTCTACTACGGCTACTTGGGATTCCTGGATGCCGACGGCGCCTTGCTGCACGCCTACTACGACAGCGAGAACCAGTTCAAGGGCAGTTCCTACCGCATGTTCTTCAACTCGGGCATGAACCCTCTGCTTGTCACCCAGCAGCACCTGGCGCGCCTCTTCCGATCCGGCGCCATCACTCCGGCCACCTCCGAGATCGTCCTGGACGTGACGGAATCCGACATGTCCTCATCGGCCCGGCGCGGCGATGCCTCACCCTTCTCAGGCGCCAGCGGAGCCACTCTCGTGACGCCCACCAAGTGGGGCAGCTTCAATGCGACAGCCAGCACTCCGACCGGTTTCGCCGACCCGGGTACGCGCGCCATCTCGAACACCGGCGAACTGGACTGGAACCGCAAGACCGGCCTCCTGCGTGTCGACAACGCCTCCTGGCAAGGCCTTGTCGGCTACCTCGCCGGCAGCCAGAAGCTCTCGCGCCTTGGAACTGCGGGACTCAGGACCACCGCCAACCGCAACTTCGCCGCGGTCCATCTCGTGAGCGCCGACAGTCTGCCCTTGGAGCGCACCCGCAGGCAACTTCTGCTCACCTCCGCCCGCATGGAAAACCCCGGAACGGTTTGGAACGCCAACTTCACCGCCATCACCAAAGCGGCAGGAGTCGGTGACACCACCCTTTGCGAGCCCGTCACCGGATCGGTATGGGTCCGCCCCGGAGTCCGCGATTCCGTGAGCGTCTACCCTCTGGATCCGGCCGGCAACCGTCGCACCGCCTTGCCCGTGAACTGGAGCGGAGACACCCTGAAGTTCACCCTGCCCGGCACCTCGCTCTGGTACGAGATCGCCAAGGGGGACCTGACTTCGCCGGTCTCGATCCGCGCCTCGGCTCAAAGAGGATCAACGCTTGCCGTACGCACCTTTCGCCACGGCTGGGAGATCGCTTCATCCCAAGCGGGTTCGGCAACCTTGGAATGGACCATCCACAATCTGTCAGGACAGATCCTGTCCAAAGGATCGCAAGCCGTCGGATCGGTCGGCACCCTCAGGGTCGACCTTCCCGACCGCACGGGCATGGCGATCCTGGAAGTGAGACTGGTGCAGGAATCCGGAGTGATCGCCCGCTCCCGAACCGGCGCCATCCTGACGCACTGAGAGATCGAACGGGCACCTGCGATGCCAACCCCGTCGCAGGCGCCCCCTGCGAACCGGGCTTGTAGTTTCCTTGAAACCCAAGGAGCACCAGCCAATGTCAAATTTTCGCAACGAACGGTTCCTTGAGGCGACACCCGCCGCCGTCTTCGCAGCGCACAGCAATCCAGCAAGGCTTGCGCGCTGGTGGGGGCCCGAAGGCTTTTCCAACACCTTCGACGTGTTCGAATTCACGCCCGGCGGCAAGTGGATCTTCACGATGCACGGCCCCGATGGCAAGGACTACCCCAACGAAAGCCTCTTCGGTGCCATCGAGGAGAATGCCCGCATCCAGATCAACCACGTGTGCGAGCCGCGCTTCGTGCTGGACATCCGCCTGCACCCGGAAGGCACCGGCACCCGCGTGGAGTGGCTGGCGACCTTCGAGAACGAAGCCTTTGCCAAGGCCATGGAATCCTTCCTGATGACCGCCAACGAACAGAACCTCGATCGCTTGGCGGCCGAGGTCGCGGCGGGATAGGACGGCACGCCGGTTCGCGCCAGGGATGCCGGCTTCGCCCAAGACCCCCGCAGCAGCCCCGCTGCGGAGGCTTGGCAGGCAGCCCGGCCCGGGAGAACCCGCCGTCGCGTGAGAAACGAAGGCCGGCGCGGTGAGGGCGGGAGGCGCCCATTCTTCCGTGCTTTGAGGTACCTTTCCGGTCATGCTCGCTAAACGCATCATCGTCTGTCTCGATGTCCGCAATGGACAAGTCACCAAGGGCGTCAAGTTCGAGGGCAACCGCGACCTCGGAGACCCGGTGGCGATGGGCGCCGAGTACTACCGTCAGGGCGTGGACGAACTGGTGTTCTACGACATCACCGCATCAGCCGAAGGACGCGGCATCGACCTCGAGATGGTGCGCGGCGTGGCCAAGAACGTGTTCATCCCGTTTGCCGTGGGTGGCGGCATCCGCGGCTTGGAGGACATGCGCGCCGTGCTGCTTGCCGGTGCCGAGAAGGTGTCGGTCAACTCGCTTGCGGTCAAGAACCCCGAGATCATCGCGCAGGGCGCCAAGGCTTTTGGAAACCAGTGCATCGTGCTGGGCATGGACGCGCTCAAGGTGCCCGTGACAGAATCCGTCCCGTCGGGCTACGAAGTCGTGGTCAAGGGCGGGCGCGAGCGCACCGGCATCGACGCGGTGGCCTGGGCCAAGCGCGCCGAGGAACTGGGCGCGGGCGAGATCTGCCTCAACTCCATCGACGGCGACGGAACCAAGGCCGGATACGAACTGGACATCACCCGCATGGTGGTGCAGGCCGTGGGCATTCCCGTGATCGCATCCGGCGGCGCTGGCACGCCGGAGCACCTCGCACAGGTGATGAGGCCTGATGTGGGCGCCGATGCCGCGCTGGTGGCAAGCCTCACGCACATCGACGGCTACACCGTGACGCAACTGAAGGAAGCCGTCCGCAAGGCCGGGCTCCCGGTCCGTTTATGAGATCGCACTTCGCCGGCGTCGGCGGCACCGGCATGAGCGCGCTGGCCCTGTACCTTGCCGGTCGTGGGCAGGACGTCTCGGGCTCGGACCGATTGTTTGACAACGGCGGAGGTGCGGAGGTCCGTGCCGCCTTGGAAGCGGCGGGCGTGAAGATCTTCCCGCAGGACGGAAGCGGGATTGACAAGAATTGTCGTCTGGTGGTCTCGACGGCCATCGAGGAGACAGTGCCCGAGGTGAAGCGCGCCCGCGAATTGGAATGCCCCGTGCTCCATCGCAGCGAGATCCTCGAGGAAGCCTGCCAGACCGGACGCGGCATCGCCGTCTCCGGGACCAGCGGCAAGTCCACCGTCACCGCCATGATCTACGCCTGCCTGCACGAGGCGGGAATGGATCCGTCCGTGGTCTCGGGAGCTCCGCTCCTGCAGTTGCGGCGCGACGGGTTGTGGGGCAATGCCTATGGCGGCAAAGGGGAATGGGTCGTCTTCGAGGCCGACGAATCGGACGGGACCCTTGTGCGCTACCATCCCGAGATCGGGCTGCTCCTGAACCTCGACCGCGACCACAAGGAAACCTCGGAGCTCACCGAGATCTTCCGCACCTTCCGTGCGCAGGTGCACGGCGCCTTCGTGACCCACGCCCACCGCGACGACTGCCGCGACCTGGGAGGCCCCGATGCGCTTCTGTTCGGAGACGCCCAGAACATCGGCCTGCGCGGCGACCATGTCGAGTTCACCTTCGAGGGCGTCGAGTTCTACGTGCCCTTCCCCGGCCACCACACCGTGGAAAATGCGCTGGCAGCCGCCATCACGGCGCGCGCCGCGGGCGTGCCGCTTGCCGTCTCGGCCAAGGCCCTGAGCCACTTTGCCGGCGTGCATCGCCGCCACGAGAAGGCCGGCGCCGTGCGCGGCGTGACCGTCTTCGACGACTTCGCGCACAATCCCGCGAAGGTGGAAGCCGCCGTGCAGGCCTTCCGGTCCGCCGCCCCTTCGGAACGCCTCGTGGTCCTGTTCCAGCCGCATGGCTACGGCCCCTTGCGTTTCCTGCTGGACGACTTCGCCGCCGCCTTCCGCGCCGTGATGCAACCGCAGGACGCCCTGCTGCTGCTGCCGGTCTACGACGTGGGCGGCACGGCCGACCGTTCGATCTCAAGCGCCGACCTCGCCGAGCGGATTGGCGAAATTTGTCAAATCAAGTTGCCGACCCGCGAGGAAGCTCCCGCACTGGCCGCTTCGCTTGCCAAGAACGGAGACGTGGTGGCCTCGATGGGCGCGCGCGACCCGTCGCTGCCCGAACTTGCCAAGGCCATCGTGGGGGCATTGGGGCACTGATACAGCCGTTACGAAAAACATCTGGGCATCATCGGTAGAACACCTGTTCGTACCCGAAGAGATACCTTCTTCCATAGGAGGTTATCCCATGTCTCGCGCCCTGCTTGTTCTACTTCTGACATTCCTATCACAAGCGAATGCATTGGAGTATGTGAGGCAAATCCGTCTCAATACGCCCCGCTACAACATACCGGACTACGACCGGCATGTGCGTTCCTTGGTGGAAGTTCAAATGCCGGGAGATTCTGACCTTGTAGTGGATTCCACGAAAATTGGAACCGATTCCGTCCGCATTTTCGTTCATGTCGTTTCGACCACTGGGCGAAGCGATTCCATCTGGTACCTGCGACACATTCTTCCAAACTCGAAGCCTGCCGTGATCTGCCTTGCAGCATCTGAAGCAGATTGCCTTCAGCCCAGGAACTCCGTCGTATTCTCCGATCTCTTTTACAACGGCATGGGAGACTGCTTTCCTCGGATGGAGCATACTCATGCCGAAGGAAATTGGGACATCGGCTCCGCATTGGCATCCCTTCAAAAGCACATGAACTCCGTAGAGGATTGGGCCGTATTCCGCGCGGAAGAGGTTACGGCTAGAACGATCGGAGTTTGGGGTGCCAACCCATTTCCAGATCGCAACATGAAGGACTGGTATTGGGAATCGCCGTGGAATCGACTGGACAGCCTTGTAGGACAGGGGCAGTGGCATCGCGCGGAAAAGGGCTTCAAAGGGAGCAAAGGCGACACATTCGTGTTCTTGGCGAGGTATCCATGGTACTGGAAAATAAGGAACGGAATCGACGAAAACTCCAGCCTGAAGGTTGTGGGAGAGTCGTTTCTCACAGCACCAAGCTATTTGTCGACTTGTGATCCGAAATCTGCCAGCGCAGGAA
Organism: Fibrobacterota bacterium; assembly: GCA_039798005.1. Taxonomy (GTDB): domain Bacteria; phylum Fibrobacterota; class Fibrobacteria; order UBA5070; family UBA5070; genus JBDKGV01. The sequence continues at coordinate 10,227 of JBDKGV010000034.1, read as the reverse complement.
CAAGACGCCTCTTGACAGGAAAAGGCGGGTCTTATGTCCTCGTGGAAGATTCGCTCCAATTGGATACTTTACTGAAGATCAATACCAACCAGTACGGAATCGACAGCATTGTCCTGCGCGCCCGCATCGCCCTCAAGGACCTCGATTCCCTCCTGCGCAATCCACCCGCCGTCGGCGTCTCGACCACCCCGCACCGTCCAAGCCCCCTGCACATTTCCGGCACCCGCGCCACACTGGAGGCAGGCGCCTCATTCGGCCGCATGGAACTTGTCGATGCCAGTGGACAAATTCTGTCAAAAGTCACCGGGACGGGACGGCTGACCTTGGACGCCCGTGGGCACGGTCTGCGCTGGGTGCGCTGGACCCGAGGCGCCGAGCACGGCGCCCAAGCCGTGGTGTTCTAGGCCACCTGCACAAGCGTCATCAACTCGCCCCGCTCCAAGGGGCGTCCCAAGAGTTCGGAGGTGCTGCGCACCTGGCGCACCAGGTCCTCCGTCACGGGCCGGTCCGATCCAAGATTTGACAAGATCTGTCCTATTGCGGCGATGCCGCTCTTGGCGCCCACGCGCAGGTCGCGCTCCGCCCCGACCGCCTCGGGCGAAAACGGCTCGTAAAGATCCGGGACCTTGGAAAGCGCGGCCACGTGCAGCCCGGTCTCGCAGGCGAAGATGCGCGAACCGACCACCGGGGCATGGGGCGGAATGGCGACCTTGGCCGCATCCGCAAACTCATGGGCCGCATGGCTGAGCGCGCGCAGATCGAAGGCCGCGCCCCGTCGCACCGACAGATAGGCTCCCAGCCGCTCGGTGGCCGCAATGCCCGCCCGTTCCCCCGCACCCAACAGCGTCGTGTCCACGGCGACGGCACCGGCGTCCAAGGCCGCCAAGGCGTTCGCGGTGGCCATGCCGAAATCGTCATGCCCGTGGAACCCGACTTCCAGTCCGGTCTGGCGCAGGAACAGCACCAGCTCGGCCACTTCGTTCGGGGCAAGCACCCCCACGGTGTCGGCAAGGCGCACCCGCCGCGCTCCGGCCCGACGCGCCGCTTGGGCCGCCAGCCACAGGTCTTCCCGCGTCGCCCGCGAGGCGTCCTCCATGCCCATGGAAACTTCCAACCCCAAGGCACGGGCATGGCTCACCACGTTGGTGACCAGATCAGGGAGTTCCGATGCGGTCATTCCCATCCGCACATCCAGGTGCTTCTCCGAGGTCGGAGCGCACAAGGCCACATGGGTCGCCCCCATCCTCGCGGCCGCCTCGACATCCTCGCGGCGCATCCGCGCCCATACCCATAGACGCGCCTGCGGGAACTCGTGGCGCAAGGCCTCCAGCAATGCGGGCACCGTCCCATCGCGCCCGACCACGCCGATCTCCAGCTCAGGGATTCCCGCCTGAAGCAAGGCCCGCGCAACCTCGATGCGACCGGCCAGATCGAGGTAGACCCCGACCCGCTGCAAGCCTTCGCGCAAAGTGGTGTCCAGGATCACTGGGGCGTCTCCTTGAGCGTCCAGGCAAGCTCCGGCTTCAACCGCTGGTTGAGCTCCACCAGCCATTTCTGGTGCTCCACCGAGGCCTGGGTGTAGATGTCAAGGATCCGTTCTCCCAACGGAGTAAGCGAAGTGCTGCCACCGCCCGCCCCGCCTTGATGGGATTCCACCAGCGGACGGCCAGCCCATGTGTTGATGGCACGCACATGATCCAATGCCTGACGATACCCGACTCCGGCGATGCTGGCTGCGCATTGGAGGGAATGGGTCAGCCTGACCTGAGCCAACAGGACCGCATCCTTGCGACCCAAAAAAGTCTCCAAGCCTCCGACCAAACGCAGATCGGCGGCGGCTTCCAGGCGTGGTGGACTCTGCATGGTACTCCTCCTTGTCGTAGGACTTACCAGAAAGCAATCTCCGCGCCGAATGCAAATGGAAGACAAAACAGGCTTTTGTTTCGACCGTCAGGGACGACTGTCTGACACTTGACAATTTCTGTCAAGCTCCCGTCTGTCAGTCGCCCTGCTTGCCTTCAGCGGGCTGGGGTGGACAAAGTCCATTGCGCTGCAGCACGGCCTCCAGGAGCCGGCTTTCCGCCCGCGCCCGCGAAAGCAGTTCCGCGTCCCACTGCCCCGGATCCAATGGGGTGCGCTCCAGGATATCCGAGGCGGCAAAGGCCTCGGCTCCCCGCTCCCGCGGATTCCCCGAGAGCGTCCCGTGGTAGCGTCCCTTGGCAGTGGTCACCAGAAGTTCGTCGCCTCCGGTCGTCACCCGCATCAACCCTTCCGGCACCGGCGCCAGCAGATCGCGCCCGGTGAAGTGGTTGGCTTTGCGCACTCCGGCAAGCCTCAAGAGGGTCGGCCCCAGGTCCAGATGGGAGGCGGGCGCGTCATGACGCGTCCCCGGCTTGAGCTGCGGATGCTTGCCCCAGATGACCAACGGCAGCCACACCGATTCCGAATAGAGCCCGTATCCGATGCTGGACGACCCGTGTTCCTCCAGCGGAAACGCATGGTCCCCGGTGATCACGAAGATCGTCCGGTCGAACCAAGGCTCGCGCCGCAAGGAATCCACCATGGCCGCGACCGACCTCTCGGTGTAACGCATGGTGGCGTCCATGCGCTTCTGCAGGTCCCCCGACCCGGCGTCTTCCACGCCCGGCACCGGATTGAAGGGGTAATGGTTGGTCTTGGACATGAAGGCCACAAAGAAGGGCTTGTCCTTCCCGAGATTTTTCCGCATCCACTTGGCCCCGTGCGCAAACAGGTCCCGATCGTTCTCCCGGCTGCGGTCGTAGTCCGAGCGCTGGTACCACTGCCGCAACCAAGGGGTCTGGTTGTCCCAAGCCGGGTCTGCGGCCGAGAAGAAGGCCGTGGTCCATCCCGCCTGCCCCAGGATCGCCGGAAGCGCACGGTTGGCAAGGCCCATGTTGTCACTGGTCAGGTTCTTGGTCGGATGATTGAGGATCCCCAGATGAATCGACGTCAAGGCCCGGACGGTGGGCAGGGCCGGGCACTGGTAGCGGGTCCAGACCTCCGCGCTTGGTGCGATCGAATTGAGGAACGGGGTCGCGTCGCGGGTCGCGCCTTCCGCCTTGAGGAAGCCGCAATTGAGGCCGCGATGGGATTCCAGCACGATCAGCACGATGTTCCACTGGGAGTCGCGAGGCGCGACATGTTCCCCGCCCCGCGGAACCTTCCAGTAAGGAAGCTTCGCGTCAGGGAAATCCCACAGGGAGTCCGAGGCGTTCTCGGCTTTCCAACGGGCTTGGTGCGCTGCCGTGAGGGTCTTGAATTCGGCGTCCGGCACCCTTGAGGTGCGCGCCTCGCGCAGGGAGGTCCACCACACCGACCACACCGGCGCCAGCTTCTTGGCCCGAAAGCCGCCTCCCCAGATCATCTCGGTGTAGAGCCAGCCCGTGAGGTTGGCCACCACGAAAGTGATCAAAAGGCCCTTCAAGGCGGGCTTGTCGGAGAACCAACGGCGAGTCCGCAGCCAACGCGCCACAAGATACGCCAGCGGAATCGCCCCCAAGAGCAGCACGATCGGCAGGAAGCGCCCGCCCTTGTCGTTGCTCAGGAATCCCAAGAGCTGACGCCCGGCAGCCGTGTTTCCGTAGGTCGAGAAGATGTCCGGCGAGAAGTGACAGCCCATGAACCGGTACGTCTCATGGTCGATCAATGTCACGACAAGCAACAGCCCGTGCAGCCCGTAAAGGCTCCAAAGTCCGGCCTGCGCCCACCACGCCTTGCGATGCTCCCAAAAGCCCACATGCGCCACGAACGGAAGCGAGGCCACCGTGATCCAGCGCAGATCAAAGCACATCGCGTGGAAGATGTACCAGTCGACCTTGCCCACGAAGGGCAGGCCGAAGGCATCAGGCCGCGCCAGCACCGCCAAGCGCAACACGGCATGGACCACCCACACGGCAAAGGTCCAAGCAAGGGCGCGCGCAAGCAGGGGGCGAGATGAGCCGTTCATAGAGCCCTTGAATCTAGATCCTCAGGGCGCCTCCCCGCGCAAGCGCGGGGCCGCCGTGCTGCGGGCTGCCCTCCGGTCGGTGATCGCCCGACAGGGGTGAAACCCCTCGGGCGCCACCCGGCTGCGCCGGCCCTGCGCATGGCTGGCGCGATCGGGACTACTTCACATCGATGAAGGGAAGCGGCCCGTTGCCACCCGCGTAGGTCGGGAGCTTGCCGTCCCACTTCTCGATCGCCTTCATCTGCACATATTCCTTGCCGCCTTGGGCCCGCACGGCCTCCGACTGGATCTTGATGGCCTCCGCCTCGGCGCGGGCCGTGGCGATCTTCTGTTCAGCCTCGATCTTGATGCGCTCCAGGTCGTTCTTGGCCTTGAAGGCCGACTGCTCGGCCGTCTGCTTCGATTCGATCGCCGCGTTGAACGATTCGGAGAACTTGAAGTTGGTGATCTGGATGTCCTCGACCACGATGAAGTACGGAGCCACCGATGCCTTCATGGTCTGGGCGATTTCCCGCTTGACCGCCTCGCGCTGCGACAGCAATTGGTCGGCGGAATACTTGGCCACCACGGCCTTCACCACCTCCTGGATGCGCGGCTCGATGATGTTGTTCTCCACATCCAGACCAAAGCGCGAATAGATCTCGGAAAGCCGTCCGGCATCCAAGTGGAAGTTCAAGGCCACCTCGGCATTCACGCTCTGCATGTCCTTGGTTCCGGCCGATGCCGGCGAATGGGCCTTCTGGGTCTTGACATTGACCTTGATCACCGACTGCACCATCGGGATCTTGAAGTGAAGGCCGTCATCCACGACGCTTGTGACCGACCCGAAGGTGCGCACGATGCCCCGCTCCCCCGAGTTCACGGTATAGACGCTCCCGAACACGACAGGGAACATCGCTACGGCGGCGATGGCCAACACGACCTGTCGTGGGGAGAATCGGGGAGATGCACTGGGTGAATTCGCATAGGCCATGGGTCGGAGTTCCTTTCGATGGTGTGATGTCCAAGGATGAGTTTACCAATTGTTCTCTCACCATTTTGCCTGGCAAGGTTGCTTTCCGAGGGGGGTAAGCCGTATCTTCGCACACAGCACTCGTTATTGCGAAGGGATGTTTTTCATGTTGCAGGTAGGATTGGCCGAAGGTTCTCTGGAGGCCATCGGGTCCTGGATCGTTTCACAGCGTTGGTTCGGTGACAAGGGAAGGACGCCGACCGGACTTTCCGTGGTGGCGTCTCCACGCTTGGGCGACTTGGAACTCGCCGTCGTCGCGATGGAGTTTTCCGACGGAACCCAGGCGCGCTACTTCGTCCCTCTGATCTTGGATTCCTCCACGGCCGAGGTCGCCATCATCGCGCGCCGCTCCGACGGCATCCTCGTCGATGCCGCCCAGGTGCCCGCCGCCTTGGAACGCTTGGCCCAAGCCGTCTGGACCTGTGAATCAGGCTCCGGATTGACCGGCATCCGCACCGATGTTCTTCCCAAAGGCGAATGGCTCCCGGCAACTCCCAGCCATCTGGAACAAAGCAATTCCTCCTGCACCTTGGGAGAGACCGGCTTTGCCAAGCTTTTCCGCAAGCTTCCGGAAGGCACCAGCCCCGACTGGGAGATCGGCCGCTTCCTTGCCGGCCGCACCGCCCGCGTGCCCGCCACCCTTGGCGCCCTCCTGCTCGACGGAGCCGGCCCCGAACCCCTCGTGCTCCTGCAAGTCTGGGAAAAGGTGACCGGTGCGTGTGATGCTTGGGATCACGCCCAGTCGTTGCTTTCCGAGCTTCTCAACTCCGGCGTCCCGGCGGAACTCGCCTGCGAAGAGCCCGCCATCGGTTGGTGCCGCACCTTGGGTCTGCGCACCGGGGAATTGCACCGCGCCTTGGTCGGCACCACAGATCAGCCTGACTTCGCCCCGCGCCCCTTGACCGACAGCGACCTCGAAGCCACGGCCCTGCGAGCCCATGCCTTGGGTGAAGAAGCCCTTGCGCTTTTGGAACAGACCTTGAGCGCCTTGAATCCCGAAGATCTGACCCTTGCCCGCGCCATCTTGGCTCGTCGCGAGGAAATTCTGGCCAAACTTGCCGAAGCCCCTTCGGTCGATCCGCATACGGTGCGCATCCGCTGCCATGGCGACTACCATCTGGGTCAGGTGCTTTGGCGCGAAGGCGACGCCCTGGTGCTGGATTTTGAGGGGGAGCCCGCCCGTTCCTTGGCAGAACGTCGAAAACTGCAATCCCCCCTCAAGGATGTGGCGGGAATGCTGCGCTCCATGGACTACGCGGCCCAAGTCGCCCTGCGCAATGCTCCCGGCCACGAGGAAACCGCCTTGGCTTGGCGCGATGCGGCCAGCCAAGCCTTCCTTTCCGGATACCTCGCAGCGGTGACCGGCACTCCCTTGGTTCCCTGTGATCCCAAGGAGTTCCAGGATCTTCTGGACTTCCACTTGGCCGAAAAACTTCTCTACGAGCTCCTTTACGAGCTTCGCAACCGCCCCACTTGGGTCGGAATCCCGCTTTCGAGCCTTGCCCGCGTGTGCTCCTGAAGTTGTTCGTGCATCAAAATGAGTGAGCAATACAAGAATCGGGCCAACTCGCAAAATTCGCATTTCCTGCGTGTATAGTGGGTTACATGAATTGACGGGGGCCATTTTGTGCTCTGGTTGTGCACAGTTTCTTCAGTTTGATCCGCCGACTTCATTTGAAATGCCCTTTGCCGGCCATACCTTGGTTTGCAGAGGAGCACACAATGACTTACTGCGAATATGTTTTTGAGCTGGAGACAGAAGCCCAAACCGAAGAACTCCAGGCCGCCCTGCGCGGTCTTTGGAACGGTCCCGGTCGTGGCCATTGCGTATTGGCCAAGGAATCGACTCGGCTTTGCGTTCTCTCGACGCACGCCATGGTCCCCGGTGACGGCACCGGACTTGAAAAGGTCTTGAGCTATCTGCGCACCCGGGCCAAGAACAACGAAGTCTGGTACATCCGGGACATCGAATGCTGGCGCTATGGTGCTCCAATCGGCAAGTCCATCTCCCTGCCCTCCCTCGTCAGCGAAGCGGACTTGGCTGGCGAAGATGGCTGGCGCCATCCGGTTGCAGCCTGACGACAGCCTTGCATTTTCTAGCTTGACGCTCACATGAGCGAAGGAAACGACAAGCAGCCCCCCAAGTCTTGGATCAAGACTCTCAATCGAGAACTCACCATTCCTCTGGTGATGGCTCTGATCGTGATCCAGTTCCTCGTCCAGTCCTTCAAGATCCCCTCCGGGTCCATGGAACGCTCCCTGTTGATCGGAGACTTCCTTCTGGGACTCAAGTTCGTCTACGGGGCCCCGATCCCGTTCACAAACAAGCGCCTTCCTGCCATCCAGGAACCCAAGCCGGGCGATGTCATCATCTTCCGCTACCCGATGGATCCGGAAGTCCCCGACCGCAACCCCGAGCGTTTCCAGCTTTTGGCCAAGATCCTTCTGATCGGCGATTTTTATTGGGACAAGACCGCAAACCATGTGGTGCGCTACGAGCCCAAGGACTTCATCAAACGCTGCGTCGCCACCAGCGGGCAAACCGTTGCCATGCGTGGCCAGCAACTCATGATCGACGGCAAGGAGCAGATCCTGCCTCCCAACGGCCACTATGGCGATCGCCCCAAACTTGCCATTCTGGAAAGGCCCCGCGATTCGCTCGGCCCCCTCCACCTGCCCAAGCCCGGCGAGTCCCTCGATCTCGACACGCTTTCCTTGGAAAACTTCATCCGCTTTTACGGAGTGGCGATCCAAGAACATCCTGAACAGGCCGTTCGCTGCAGCCTCTGGGTCGAGATCAATGGCAAGCCTCTGGCGGATGACACCGCCTACGGCATTTCCCTGCCAGCCTTGGAAGACCGCTATTTCCTGCGGGCCGTCTCCTTCGCGAACCTCCCCTATCCCGATGGGCAGGAAATCGCAAGCATCTCGCTCAACGACTTTTCCCAAGGGCTTTCCCGGTTCCATCACGGGATCGAGATTCCCGCCGGCAAGCTGACCCAGATCGAGCACATCGGTCCCATGCCCTACGGCAGTTCGGTGATGGAACGCGCCTTGCAGGCCAAGTACGCTGGCCGGGACAGCATCAAGATGACCTTGCGCAAGCGCATCTTCCTGGACGACAAATGGCAGGCCAAGTACACCCTCAAGGAGCCCGTGTTCTTGATGATGGGTGACAATCGCGACAACTCCTCGGACGGACGCTTCTGGGGACTGCTTGCCCGTCGCAATGTCAAGGCCCGCGCCTTCGTGCTCTACTTCAGCTTCGAGAATGCCGATGACGGTTTTGCCTTCACCAATCCGGTGAGCTGGCTTTCGATTCCGCTGCGCATCCGCTGGAACCGTCTCGGGCGGTTGGTCGATGATCCGTAAGGTCCTCTGCCTCTCCCTCGCTTGGCTGGGAGGCTGCGCGGTCGTCCAAGCCCCTTCGGGCGGGCCGGTGGACTCCAGCGCCGTGGTCGTCCTGCGCACCGTGCCCGAAAACGGCGCGGTCAAGGTCGATCGCAACCAAGTCATTGAACTTCAATGGAACAAGTGGATTCAGGCCACCACCCTGGGCAAGAATCTCACCATTTCCCCGACGCCCCCCAGTCGCACCCGCATCGAGATCGACGGGGACCGGGTGAAGCTTTCCTTTACGGAGCCGCTGGACAGCCCTGCGACCTACAGCGTGCGATTTGCCCCCGGCATCAAGGATTGGCGCGATGGAAAGTCCCAGGAGGAAATCTCACTGGTCTTCGCCACCGGCACGGTGATGGACTCGGGAACCGTGGAAGTCAAGACCTTCGTCAACGGAGCCCCGGCCAACCAAGCCCCCACCGGGACGCGCGTGGGCCTGTATCCCGCAGATTCCCTGCGCCGCACAGGACTCAAACGCCTCCTGAAAAGTCGCGACAGCACCCAATGGCTTTCCTTGTCGCCAATGCCCCTTCGCGAAAAGCCGCTCTATTCGGCCATCGTGGATTCCTTGGGCATCGCCCGTCTGCGGCACATTCCCCCCGGACGCTACTTGGCGGTTGCCAACACCGATCGTGGTGGTGACGGGTTCTGCCGCACCAGCAGCGATTCCGCCGCAACCTTGGGCGTGATCGAATTGACCGGCCCCAAGAGCATGTGGCGTGGTGCCGCATTGCTTGGGCGCATCGACACGGTCACCCCGAAAAAGGACTCAGTCGACACCACCAAATGGACCAAGGTCCAGCGCGATTCGGTCCACAAGGTCGATTCCTTGGCACTTGTCGACTCCTTGAAGCTCGACTCGCTCACGGCTCTCGACACCGCCCGCCCCTCGGATTCCATGGCGTATGTGATCCTTGCCGACACGGCCTTGCGCGATTCGTCCCATCCCGGATTGAATCTCGCCTCCGCACCCTTGTGGGCACGCGCATGGCCCATGAGCGCGCGCACCCGCCCCGTCATGAGGCCTTTCGTGGCAGGCCGCGCCCGGCTTCCCCTCAAACCCGGACGCTGGCGCATCGAGGTCTGGCAGGATCGCGACGGCAATGGCCGCCCGACACCATCCAATCTCCTGCGTGGAGAGTTTTCGGAAGCCTACTGGCTTTGGCGGGACCGCACCTATCCAGCAAGCTTTGAAGGCGATCCGGACGGGGTCTTGAAGCCCTGACAGCCCAAGGCGCAATCACTCCGAGCGATTGCGCTGCTCATCCTTGTTGATCGGATGCTTCCATTTGCAAGCGGGGCATGTCACCCACCGTGGCAATTTTGAGGCGCCCCACGCCGAAAGAAGCGCAAACAGGCACGCAGCCAAGGCTTCCCATTCCATCTGTGCGCGATGGAAGAGCCACGCGTTCCAGACCACCGCCAAGATGACGATCCAGAGAAGTTTTCCCGGACCTTGAACAGGGGCGGGGCCTTCATTGCCGCAATTGGGGCAAACATGATGCATGGAGCGTCGGAGCATGCCTGCAACATAGGGCCAAGGCCGTGGCTTTGCCGTGGGAATCGCCATGAGCCTCGCGAAGAGGCGCCTGCGGGATGGGCTGACAGGGGGATTGAGTAACTTGTCGCCATGCTTCTGATTCCCCTCCTCCTTTCCCTGTCCTCCGGTCTCTTCGACGTCCCCGACACGTCCGCATGGAAGATCCAGACCGACGCACGCGTGACGGCCACAAGCAGCCTCCCTGGCGCCGATGGCTTCTACCCGGCCCCCGGCAGCAGCAACGGCACGCAATTGCTTTCGACCGATGCCGGTGCAAGCGCAGGCGGCCTTCAATTGCGCATTGCGGTC
>JBDKGV010000033.1:0-19893 GCA_039798005.1 Fibrobacterota bacterium | reverse complement strand
GATCCCGACCAGTGGATGGAGCTGTTGAAGAGCCAGCCGATGCCGTTCTCGTCCATCTGCTTGGACGCCGGGAAGACGCCGCCTTCCATCCAGTAGTATTGGAAGGACTTGACCCAAGTCTTGCCGCCGTCCACGGTGTGGTAGATGTTCGATCCCCACTGGTCCTTCCACTTCTTGCCGGTGGAGTCAAGCTGCCAGAACTGCGAACCGCGGTAGCCCATCGAGGTGGAGACCATCTCCAAGGGATTGGACGGATTGATCGAGATGCCGCCGTACGGTGCCAGGTACTCGTAGCTTGCCTTGTTGGTCGCGGCGCCGGCCACGTTCAGGCTGTCGTACTTCGAGGCGCCGGTGGCCTTCTCGTCGATGAAATCCTCGGGCGAGACGTCGGACCAGGCCTTGGCATTGAAGGAGTACTTGAGGATCGCACCGCGACCGAAGCCGTCGTTGATCGCGCCCCAGCTTTCCGACCAGGCTTGGGTATGCGGGCCGGCGCCGTCGGCGAAGGTCACGTACAGGGCGGTGTCGGGGGCGGTGGTGACGGAACGCTGCGGCATCAGGCGCACGACCTTGCCGCCCGCAGTGGTGCGCAGGGAGGCCGGGACGGGCAGGATCGTCCAGGTCTTGCCGGCATCCTCGGAGCGGAAGACGTTGTTCTCTTCGCGCAGGAAGCCTGCGTGCAGGACGGTTGAGCTGCCGGGAGCGAAGCTCACGAACGAGAAGCCCGCGCCGTTCCAGGTGGTGTCGGCTCCGGAGACGGTCGTGAAGCCGTCCACATGCTTCCAGGTGGTGCCGTTGTCGGTCGATTTGAACAGGCCCTTGTTCTTCGATCCGTAGAACATGACTGCCGGGTCGTTGGGGTCGATGGCCAAGGCCTCGCCGTTGCCTCGGCCCATGCCGTTGCCGTGGGCGTTGAACCACTTGGTGGCGTTGTCCCAGGTGTAGATCTTCTCCCAGGTCTTGCCATGGTCGCTGGAGCGCAGGAAGGCGCTGCGTCCAATGCCGTCGTCGGCCTGGTTCCAGTAGACCGTTCCGGTCATCATGTACACCTTGCCGGGGGTCTTGGGATCGACCGCGATGGCCTCCACACCCAGGAGACCGCGCTCCGAGATGTTCACCCAGTCCATCATCGAGACCCATTTCTTGGCGCTCTCGTCCCAGCGATAGGCGCCGCCCACGTCGGTGCGGGCATAGAACAGGTTCTTCTCGACGGTCGAGGGCACGATGGCGGAGACGAAACCGCCGCCGCCGATGGCGACATTGCCCCAGTGGAAGCCGTCGGCGGCAGTGGCCGTTCCGGCGGCTCCAAGCAGCGCCGTCAGCGCCAGTGCCATTCGTGTCCGCTTCTTCATGCTGATGACCATGTGTCCGTTCTCCCTGTCGTCCGGAAATGAGATGGGCCAAACTTCCTTCTGCGCGCGCGATCCTGCTTGGGAATCGGAAAGCCTTCAGAAAACCCGCAGGAGGCCGTACGAGATGGTGAAACGCCGCTGAAGAGCTTTTCAGCGGAAAATTGCGAGAGTGGCATTGGCCCGTACGGTGAAAAGCGAGGGATGCATGCAGGAAAACAAAATGCCCCGATACCTCGGGAGGGTGATGGCGCCCGGTGGGAAAGGTCACCTGAAGAAGGATGTGTGGCGCCCCTCGAATCGGTGTGCTAGGCTATTGTCATGGTGGGAGCTCCTGGACAAGGTCGAGTGCAAGATCAATGGCGTCTGCTGCGGTGGAACGCGGTTCTTGCCTTGAGCTATTTGCTGCTGGGACTTCTGTCGACGCGGCTGCAGGTGGCCAATCTCGTGGTGACGGTGATTCCTTTTCTGCCTGAAGGGGTGGCATTGGCTTGCCTTTTGCGTATTGGGGCCGGGGTGCTTCCAGGCATCTTCATCGGCCAATTTGCTTTGGCGCACATCAATGACTCGGGTATGCCGGTCGCGCTGGGTCTTGCCACGGGCAACATGCTTGCAGGGGCTCTCGGGCTGTGGTTGTTGCGTTGGTTTCGATTCGATTTCCGCTTGGAGCGGTTTCGCGACATGTTGTTGCTGCTGGGCGTTTCCATGTTGGCCTGTCAGCCGTTGAGCGCGAGTGTCGGGCATGTGACATTGTGGCTGGATGGGAAAATTCAGGCCGACGCGATCGGGTTCTCGTGGTTTCAGTGGTGGCAGAGCAATGTCACGGCGCAGTTGTTTCTGACCCCATTGCTTCTGAGGATATGGATCAACCCTTTGGGGATTTTTCGCTGCGGTCTGAGATGCATCGGGATCAGTTGTGGCTTTGCCACAGCTTTGGCCATGCTTGCGTTCTTGAAATTGCCTTGGTTGAGCGAATATCAAGGGGATATCCAATGGCTTATCCTGCCTGTGGTGGCGATCAGTGCCGCACTCTTGGGCATCGACATCGCTCTGACGCAGGTGCTCTGGATTGTGGTGCTGGTGCATGCGGGGCTGGTGTTGGGTGTCTCGAACTTGAACCTGACCGACCTGTCCCAAGCGATGACGCATGTGAATTTTCTGCTGGCAACCAGCAGTCTGTGTGCATGCTATGTGGGGGTGATCAATAGCGAACTGGTGGCGGCGTGCACTCGGGCGGACCTGGCTAGTGCGTACCGAACGCGTTTCTTGGCCAGCATGAGCCATGAAATTCGCACGCCACTCAATGGCATGTTGGGGCTGGTGCAATTGCTCCAGCGCTCAGGGATTCATGGAAAAGAGCGCAATCACATCGAGGAGATTGGGCGTGCTGGAAGGTCGCTCTTGAGCCTTCTCAACAATATCCTGGACCTTTCCAAGCTGGAAGCGGGGGAGCTTCGGCTACAAAATACGTGGTTTCGACTGGATGACCTGCTGGAAGATACGGCATCGGTGTGTTTGGCCAGTGTGGAATCCAAGGGTCTTGAGTTTTGGATTGGATGTGCGCCAGGGGTTCCTGAGAGGTGCTTTGGGGATGCGGTTCGGTTGCAGCAGATTCTTACGAACCTGATCGGAAATGCGGCCAAATTCACAAGCACAGGTTCTATCAGAATTCTGGTGACGGCTCTGGACACCGCCGAGGCCACCCTTTGCCTGGAAGTGAAAGACACGGGCATTGGGATGGATGAACATTCCCTTGCGCACATTTTTGAGCCGTACCACCAAGGCGACAGCTCTATCAGCAATCGGTTCGGAGGGACGGGGCTGGGTCTGACGCTTGCGTGCGAGATTGTGGAGCAGATGGGTGGGACACTCAAAGTTTTCAGCACCTTCGGCGAGGGCTCGCGCTTTCAGATCCATATCCCCTCAGGGTGCGAGATGCCACCTGATCCGCAGGTGCTGGGGACGCTATGGGTGGATTTGCCGGAGAGCTGCTTGCAAGAGTGTATTGTGCTTTCGGCGATGCGCTTGGGTTGGATGCCCGCGCCAGCCCAAGAGGCTGATATCATCCTAAGTGCCATAGGGGGGACAGGAAAGATTCAGTTTGGATTGTTGGAAGACACGATTCCCGGCAAGGTTGTTTTGCCCAACCCTTTCACACCCTTGCGGCTTTCCTTGGCACTTCAGGAAGCGCAATCAGGCCCCACAGAGTTCCTGATTCCTGTGGTGAGGCCGGTTCTGGCGGGGCGAAGAATTCTGCTGGTGGAAGATGAACCGATCAATCGATTGGTGGCGCGACAGATTCTTGAGCAGGCCGGTGCAGAAATCGTGGAAGTCAGCGATGGTTTTCAGGCGATTGAATTGCTCAATCGCGAGCAATTTTCCGCCATTCTCATGGATCTGCATATGCCGGTGATGGGTGGCATCGAGGCGACTCGAAGGATTCGGGCTGGACATGGACAGAAGCCTTGTATTCTGGCGCTGACGGCGGGTTCCACCGAGGAAGAACGCAAAGGATGCGAACGGGCCGGAATGGATGGTTTCTTGACCAAACCATTTGAAGCGGAATTGCTGATCCAGACGCTGTCGGAATTCTCATAAAGTCTTCCCTATTGGTGCCCAAGCCCTGCAAGACCTAACTTTGGGGTCTGAATCAAGGAGGTGACCTGAACCGATCGTCGGTGGCTCGCCTGCGAAATGCATGATTTGAAAGGACAGGACATGTCGAAGACGCATCGGATTGCAGTGTTGGCCGGAGACGGCATCGGCCCGGAGGTGATGGACCAGGCCATCCGCGTGATGGAGGCCGTGGCCGCCAAGGAGGGCTTTGCCTTCGATTGGGCACCCGCCAAGGTCGGTGGCGCCGCTTACGACGAGTTCCAGCACCCGCTGCCCGAGAGCACGGTGGAAACCTGCAAGTCGGCCGAGGCCATCCTGTTCGGTTCGGTGGGCGGCCCCAAGTGGGAATCGCTTCCTCCCAACCTCCAGCCCGAGCGCGGCGCCTTGCTTCCGTTGCGCAAGATCTTCGGCCTCTACGCCAACCTGCGTCCGGCCACCGTCTACAAGGCCCTGGCCGCCGCCTGCCCCTTGCGCGCCGACATCGTGGGCGAAGGCTTTGACATCCTGGTGGTGCGCGAGCTCACCGGCGACGTCTACTTCGGACAGCCCAAGGGGCGCGACGGCGAAGGTCCGACCGAGAAGGCCTTCGACACCATGGTCTATTCGGTCTCCGAGATCGAGCGCATTGCGCGCGTGGCCTTTGCCGCCGCCCGCAAGCGTCGCAACCACGTGACCTCCATCGACAAGGCCAATGTGCTGGCCGCCTCGGTGCTGTGGCGCGAAGTCGTGATCCGCATCCACAAGGACGAGTTCCCCGATGTGGAGCTCACCCACATGTACGTGGACAACGGCGCCATGCAGCTGGTGCGCTCCCCCAAGCAGTTCGACGTGATGCTCTGCCCCAACCTCTTCGGCGACATTCTCTCCGACGAGGCCGGCGCCATCACCGGCTCCCTGGGAATGCTCCCCTCCGCCTCGCTTGCGGAAGGCACCTTCGGCCTGTTCGAGCCCTCGGGCGGCTCGGCTCCCGACATCGCGGGCAAGGGCATCGCAAACCCCTTGGCTCAGATCCTCTCGGGCGCCATGTTGCTGCGCTACGCCCTGGGCTACAACGAGGCCGCCGCGAAGATCGAAGCCGCCGTGACCCAGGTACTCAACGATGGCATCGCCACCCGCGACATCGCCTGGGCCGGTGCTCAGATCGTGGACACCAAGGGCATGGCCGACGCCGTCCTGGCCCGCCTGTAAGTTCTAGACAGATTCTGTCAAATGGCCCCGTCCCGGTGAACCCGTGGCGGGGCTTTCCGTATCCGCTTGCGGCATGATCAGGCGCCTCCCCGGCCGCCTGGCCGACGTCGCCGGACTTGACGGATCCTGTCCGATCCGGGCGTCCGGGGCCGGGCTGCTTGCCAAGCCTCGGCTTCGCCGGGGTCTTGGGCAAAGCCAGCATCCCTGGCGCGCAAGCGCCTTGCTTGCCTTATTCCCTCCCTGACAGGGAGGGCTAGGGTGGGGGATGGTCTACGCACGATCCCTGGCGCACAGCGCCGGTGCGATCTCCCGCCTTGGCAGGGCGGGTCGGGGTGCATGCATCGCTGCCTTGATCGTTTTGTTGCTTCGTGGCGTGTGGCGTGTCGGTACCTTTCCTGCGATGTCCGGTCTTCTTCGTTGCATCGCACCTGCGTTGTCCCTGGCGGCGCTTGCGCTCTCTCCGCAAGCCGCAGCGCTGGGGCGTACCGACTCCCTGCGTCTTGCCGCCGCCCGGGCCGAGGCGGCTCGCATGCGTCTGGATTGCCGGCAGCAAGCGGACTGCCATCCTTCGGTGGCGATGATCTCGGGCGTGCAGCCCGTGAACGATTCGGGATGGGGGACCTACCAATGCACGGCGACGCTGGTGGATTCCCAGACCATCCTGACCAACCGGCATTGCATCCCGCACGACTTGCAGAAATCCTTGCCCGGGGACGGATGGACCGGGCGGATCTGGGTCGGATTCCCGGGTGGGCAGGAAGAACGGCGCG
Organism: Fibrobacterota bacterium; assembly: GCA_039798005.1. GTDB lineage: Bacteria > Fibrobacterota > Fibrobacteria > UBA5070 > UBA5070 > JBDKGV01. The sequence goes on along the minus strand of JBDKGV010000033.1, from coordinate 13,970 downwards.
AGGCGGTTCACCTGACGGCGCGGTCGGCGCGCAAGGACTCCACCGGGCAGGACTGGGCCTTTCTGCGCTTGGACAAGCCTGTGGGAAGGCCCGTGCTCAAGCTCTCCCGTGCCGGTCTGCCCGACGGGGCAAGGCTTGACGCCATTGGCTGGGATCCGATCCTGGTCCAAGAGGGGAGGGGGGGGCGCGCTCGCCGAAGCACCTGCCGGGTCGTGAACGGCTCGCCCGTGACGCGCTTTGGCACGGGCGATGTGCTGGCGCGTTCGGTGCTCATCGAGGATTGCCTGGTGCGGGTGGGCAATTCGGGATCGCCCTTGCTGGATTCCACGGGGCAGGTCGTGGGCTTGGTCGATGGCCTGTTCGATCCGACTCAGGCCTCGCTTGGGGCGCTGCTTTCCGGGGTGCGCCTGTTGGACGGTGAAATCCGGCCCATGGGTCAGGCGACCAACCTGGCTTGCGCTTGGCTTCCCAGGATGGGCGGGGGAGCGAGCTGTCCGCTGCCGGGAAAAACGGTGAATCCGCCGTACCGCAATCTTGCTGAGGTGCTGGACAGTCTCGAGAAGAAGGCCTCGGGCATCAGCGGGCTTCGCTCCCGGACGATGTTGCTGGACACCTCGAACAGCCCGTGGCTCTACCAGTTGCTGATCCGTCGGCAAGGCGCTCCGATTCCCGATCTCTTTGCCGTGGTGGCGCCAGGTTGCGTGCGTGATGCCGGCAAGGCGCTGTCGCATTGGCGCAATCCTTGGTGGAAGCTCTGGATCGGGCATCAGGAGGAAGGAACCTTGGAGCTTCCGGTGCAGGCGTGGCCGTTGCAAGTGGGTGTCGATTCCCATGCCCGTCTTGCCGTGCGGCGCAAGGAAAAACCGGTGAGATTGGAGATGCGCTTCGCCTTCCGACCGGCCCAGTTCGATCGGGAGTCCCTGACGGGATTTGCCATCGATCTGCGGGAAAATCTTCCGGGAGTGCCGTGGATCCGGGTCGCCCAAGGGAACTTGGGAATGTGCCAGGAGTGAGTCCTGTCGGCATCGGCCGTTCAGGGCCGGTGTCCGCGACAGCTCGACAGAATTTGTCATTGAGTGGATGAACGCACATTGTGGCATCTCCTCTGTGGACAATTTCTCCACAATTGGCTATCGTAGTATCAACACCGGTTTTCCGGGTCTGTCCAACAGAGGGAATGAACATGAGCCCTGTCCGCAAGAGCGCAAGCAAGGCACCCGCAAAGGTTGCCGCCCCCAAGCCCACCGCCGTCGCAAAGCCCGCCGCCAAGGCAGCTCCCGCGAAGGCCGCACCAGCCAAGAAGGCTGCCGTCGTGGAAGCTCCGAAGAAGGCCGTGGCCACCAAGGCCGCCGCCCCCGCCCCGAAGGCTGTTGCCAAGGCTGCACCCGCGAAGGTCGCGCCCGCCAAGAAGGCCGCCGTCGTGGAAGCTCCGAAGAAGGCCGTGGCCGCCAAGGCTGCCGTCCCCGCCCCGAAGGTTGTTGCCAAGGCAGCACCCGCGAAGGCCGTGCCCGCCAAGAAGGCCGCCGTCGTGGAAGCTCCGAAGAAGGCTGTCGCTGCCAAGCCTGCCGCCCCGGCCAAGGTGGCGGCTCCTGCCCCCAAGGCAGCCGCCAAGCCTGCTGCCAAGGCCGCACCCGCGAAGGCTCCGGCCAAGGCTCCCAAGGCCAAGGGAGCCTTGAGGGAAGTCTTCTTCGAGAAGTATGCTCCGGCTTCGGGCAGCGTTGCCGTTGCCGGCGAGTTCAGCGGTTGGGAGCCCATCAACCTTTCCCGCACCGAAGACGGCGTGTGGCGCGGCATCGTGCTGGTCGCACCGGGTCGCTACGAATACCGTCTGGTGTTCGACGGCTCGTGGGAACACGACCCCGAGTCCGAGGTGATCGAAGGCCCGCACGGCCTGAACAACCTGCTGATCGTGACCTGATCCGTTTCCGGAATTCCTGAAACGAGCCGCTCAGCCCGATCTTGGTTGAGCGGCTTTTTTGTGCGTGCGCCGGGATCGTCGGATGAGGACCTCGGGGAGGCTCATCGGGCGTCGAGCAGCAACTCCTCAAGCAGCAGCGACTCGCCGTCCTGGAAGGATTCAATCCCTTGCTGACGCAAGAAATGTCCGTGGGTCCGGTCCAGTTCCATGCGGGCGAGTTCGCAGGAGCGAAGAACGTCAAGGAGGCGTCGCTGCGCGTCGCGCAGCTTCTCCTCGATCTCGTAGACGGGATGGATGTTGCTCTTGCCGGCCTTCAATTTCACGTATTCCGATTCCAGTTCGTTTTGGTGGAACTTCACGGCGATCCGTTCCTGACGAACCTGATCGACATATCGGGTCACCTGCTCCTGCAACAGATCGGCTTGCTTGCGAAGCTGGATCAGGTACTGCTGAAGGCGGCTCTTGGAGGCACGGACGTTCTGCTCCTCCGAGTGCACCAGTTGGCGCTCCTTGATGTTGCCGAGCAGGGGGAACTCAATTTCCACGCCTGCGGACATCTGCGTCTGAGGGGCGTCCTGGAACTGCCGCATGGCGACATGACCGGTCTTGGCCGTGGAGGAATAACCGTAGGATCCGATCAAGTCGACCTGCGGAAGGCGCAGGTTCTTGTGGGCGTTCATCGACTTCTCGGCGCGTGCCAGATCGAACCTCTGCGCCAGCACATCGGGATGCAGCAACTCGATGGAATCCGTGCGGGGGCGTGAGCTGCTCAGGGAGTCGAACTCCAGGCCTGCGGGAAGTGCAATCTCGAAATCATGCGGCCATACCGAGTCCGATCCCGACAGCAGGAGGGCGAACTGGTTGCGCGACTCCTCGAGCATCTTTCTCGCCTCGTGCCGTCGTGAAAGCCGCAGGGCCAGTTCCGAGCTGAGCTTCTCCAGATCAAGGGACGAGATCTTGCCGCTTGCGATGCGCTGGCTTCCGTCGCGCAGCAGATCCTGGGCGATCCTGACCGATTGATCCTCGAACTCCAGCAGTCGCGATGCGTAGAAGCAATCCCAGTACGATGAATGCAGCTTGCCAAGCGTCTGCGAAAGCCCGGACCGCAGTTGGTGGTAGAGCTTGCGCTCCTCGTCGGAGGCGATGCGCAGGTTCGACATCGCGCCGTCGTACCAAACGCCGCGCAGGACCGGCTGCCTGAGGGTGAGTCCGAAGAACGCATCGGACAGGGTGGCGCTGTGAAGCGTGCCGGTGTGACGGAATCCCAGGTCGTACTGGGTGGTCGTGGGCAGAAGTCCTTGGACGCCCAGTTTGTACTCGTCCTTGAGTTCATTCCAAGGGCCGGGAAGGGTCGTCTTCTGATGGTTGTACTTGCCGGTGAGGCGGGGCTCGAAATCGCCCCAAGCCGACTTGCGGACGCTGATGCTTCCCAGCCATCGGGCCCTTGCCTGCTGGATGTCCGGATTGGTCCGGATCACGATGCGGGTCGCGGCATCAAGGGTGAGCGGCTGGGTCTTGACGGCCGGGGCCACGGGCTCCATCGCAGGTCGGGACGGGCTGGGTGACCGGGACAGGGCGGTTTCCGCCAATCTCACGGAGTCGGTTGCGGCGTCCGCGGTCACTGAGGAGTCGGAGCCGGTCGCGAAGGCGCTCGCGCCTGCGAGGAGTCCCAATGGCATGAAGCGTTTGATGGTTGCGAAGGTCATCAGTTCACGTCGTCGCGGGAGAAGGACAGGGAGTCGTCGAGCCAGGTGTCCGTCTCCTGGACCTGAAAACGACTTTTGAAGTCGGAGCGTTGCGCCAGCCACTGGGCGGTCCCGACCAGGACCGGCCCTAGGAACCGGGAGAGAGTCGGCGCCAAGTCAAGCAGGAGGGATGAGAATCCAAGGATCGGTGCGGGCAGGTTCTGACGCAGCAGGTCGTCCTCCATGCATGCGAAGGGGACGGCGCTGCCCTGGTCGCCTTGGCGGGCACTGCGCCCGAAAAGCTGGCGATCGATCCGGGAGGAGGAATGGCATTCGCTGGCGATCACATGGAGCCCGCCCGAAGCTTCGACGTCGCGCGGCAGATGGATGTCGGTGCCGCGACCGGCCATGTTGGTGGCGACGGTGATGGCGCCCGTCCGGCCCGCGATCGCGATCACTTCGGCTTCCTCGGCCTGCCGGATGGCATTGACGACCTTGCAGGCAAGCCCCCGCGCCGCGAGCCGCTGCGCCAGTTCCTCGCTTGCATGCACGTTGCGCGTGCCGATCAGCACGGGCCGTCCGGTGCCGTGAACCGTGGCGACCTCGTCGAGGATGGCGTCGAGCTTGTCGGCATGGGAACGGAAAAGTCTCAAGGGAAGGACCCGTCGGCGCGATGGCCGGTGATTGGGAATGGTCAGGACGGGGACCCCGTAGATGTGCCAGAATTCCCCTGCCGCCTCCTTGCCGGTTCCTGTCATGCCGGCGAAGACCCGGTGGAACCGGAAGTAACGCTGGAAGCTCAGGCGGGCCTGGGTTTCCTGCACGGGGGTCATCTCGAGACCCTCCTTGGCCTCGACCAGCTGGTGAAGTCCTGCGCTCCAGGTGCGCATCGGCATCTTGCGGCCGGTGGACTCGTCGACGATCACGACCTTTCCTTCCTCCACCACGTACTGGCGATCCCGGTGGAAGAACTCCCTGGCGACCAGGGCCTGGCGGACGAGATCCTTCTGGAAGAACACTCCCGAGAACGGGTGCTCGCCCAGTTCTTGCCGGGCATCGCGGATGCAGTCCTCGATGTCGCGCAGGAACCGGATGGTCCGGAAGGTTTCCTGCGGCTCGTAGTCGATTCCCTTTTCCAGCCGGGAGGCGATGCCGATCGCAAACCGGCAGGCTTGGGCGAAAGGGGCGTTCGGCTCCTGGCGCGAGATGATGAGCGGGGTCACCGCCTCGTCGATCAGCACGTTGTCCGCCTCGTCCACGATGGCCGTGTGCACCCCGCGCATGGCGATGCCTTGGTGCGCCCGGGCGGGATTTCCCGACGCGCTTTGGATCTGCCGGCGTTGGAAGCCCTGTTGCGAACCCAAGGCGATGCGGTCGCGCAGGAAGTCCGCCAGGGCCTCCTTGGCCGTGGTGTAGGTGACGTCCCGGCTCCAGCCGGTCTTGCGTTCCCGGGGCTGCATCTCGCCCGTGACGCTGCCCACGCTCACGCCGCACCACTGGAAGAGCGGTGCCATGATCTGGGCATCGCGGGAGGCGAGGTAGTCGTTTGCCGTGATCACATGGGTCGGGTGTCCGGACCAGCCCCGCAGGACGGCAGCCATCGCGATGGTGACGGTCTTGCCTTCGCCGGTGGACATCTCGGCGATGAATCCCTCCTGGAGGGCGAGAACGCCGGCGAGCTGGACGACGTAGGGGCGGTATCCCAAGGTGCGCTGCACGGATTCCTGGATCAGGGCCATCGCCTTCGGGAGCGCCTCGCGGCTTTGCTCCCCGCGAAGCCTGAACGCGCTGCGCACATGGGACAGTTCCGTTTGCAGCCGGTCCTGGCTCCAGTCGGCGTATTCGCGCGAAGTCTCGTCGATGCGACCGGCCAACGCGAGGATTCGCCGCTGCTTCCGGCGACTTCCCTTGAAGCGCCCGGTCGTACGCGAGAGCAACGCGTCCAACCCCTTGCTGATCTTCGGGCGGCGATTCAGGTCGGTGAGCCGAAAATCGTCATTGATCGCCTGGATGGGCAGCGGGGCGCATCTCATACGCGATAGTATTTCTGGAGTTCTTGGCGAAGCTTGCGCCAGAGCTGGGGCAGCAGAGGCGACCAGCCCAGGACGAAGCGGATCTTGCCCGATCGTCCTTGAAGCAACGGGACTCCGGGCGTCGGGGCAAGATGGGCGCGCACCTCGTAGAAGGGCTCGACGGTCCGGATCTTTCCGCCGGGGCCTTGGGCGACCTCCAGCTCGCCGCCGCCCTGCCACGAGATGGCAAGGGACGGCAATTCGTTGCGCTCCATCGGGATCACCCGCAACGAGTCCAGCGGGAGGCTTTCGCCGGCGTGCCCTTTGATGCGCGCCTCAAGGTCTCGGGGAGGATGCGTGAACAGCCGGGAGACCTCGCTTTGGGCAATGGCGGCCACGAAGTCGAAACGGGAGGTGTCGATGACCTCTCCCAGCGAGTCTCCCTTGACCATCCACTTGCCTTCCAGGTCCGCGGAGCGAGGGGAGGACCAGATTCCCGCCTGGGTGGCCAGGACGGAGAGGTTCCGGCGATCCTGGAGGAGCTTTGACAATTCCTGTTCAAGCGCCTCCCTTCTCCGGTCGATCGGCATCATGTCCTCAGGATGGCCTTCGAGGGCTTGGCGGAAACGATCGGCGGTCTCGGAAAGCTGACTGCGGGTTTGGTCGATGCGGTCGTCCAGTTCCGGGTTGACGAGTTGAAGGAGAGTGTCACCCGGCCTCACCTGCCGGGTGGACGGGTGGCAACTGGTCACCCGGCCGGACGTCTGGGCCACCACCACCGTGCGGACTTGGGCTTGCACGACACCCGGAGCGGTGAAGGTGTCGGGGACGGGGAGCCAGGCGAGGGTGGCGAACAGGCCGCCCAGGGAAAGGAGCGTGGTCCGGACGGCACGGGGGCGGACGCGCTGGAGCTCGGGTCCGAAGAACACGTAACGGACGAACTTCCACAGGGGCATGGCCACCCAGGTGAGCAGGATGAGCGCGCCCATGACCACGGCAAGCAGCATGTAATGCTGTGAGATGGTGATGAGGATGCCCCCGAAAAGCAGGAACTTGTAGGCATGGCTGAGGATGCCGTACAGGCCGAAGATCCACGCGTCGCGCATGGATCGCGCCGGGGTGCGGGAGTCGTGCTTGCCGAAGGCGTACCGCTCCAGCAGGTGCTTCAGGTGCTCGCCCGCGTGCTTCTGAAGATTGGGCATGTCCAGAAGGTCGGCCAGGATGTAGTAGCCGTCGAACTTCATCAACGGGTTGATGTTGAACAGGATCGTGGTGACCGAAGCCAGGAACAGGACGTTGTACGCCACCGACTTGGCGGCGCCACCGCCCAGCCAGGTCCATGCGATGGCGGCAAGGCCCGCCACGAAGAACTCGAAGAGCATGCCGCTTGAAGCCACCAGCACCCGCTGCGCCTTGGAGCGGAACGACCAGGATGCGGTGGCGTCGGTGTACGGCAGAGGCGCAAGCATCATGAACATCACGCCCATGGCGTGGACCTCGCCGCCGTGGCGCCGCACGGCGCAGGCGTGCCCCGTCTCGTGGATCACCTTGATCAGGAAGCCGCAGATGTAGAGCAGGAACAGGTTCGACGGAGCCAGCACCCCTTGGGCCTGGTCCTTGATCCTGTCGAAGTTGTCCAGCGCGAACTTGACGCCCGTTCCCACCACGGCAAGCCAGACGAGCAGTCCGGCCCTGGAGAACAGCAGCCGGATCAGGGGCATGAACCGCTTGAGAAGCGAGTCGGGATCCAGCAGGGGGATGCGCAGGAACAGGATGTTCAGGAGATTGGATCGAAGCTTCTGCTGATCCTTCCTCTGCTTGCGCTCGAACAGCTTTTGCCCGTCCTGCGCGAGATCGTAGTGGAGCATGTTGGCCTGGTAGAGCTGGGCCAGGATGTCGATGACCTCGCCTTGTCCCGGTGCGTTGTCGGGATCGAGACGCAACAGCTCGTACCACACCTCCTCGATGGTGCGCCGGCTGTCGAGCCGCACCACGAACTCCCATGCGCCCTGCTCCAGGCGGTAGTACTGGTTGGTGAACGGATCGAACAGGACGTACCACTTCACGCCGCGGTAGAACTGGCGATGGATGCGTACGCTGGAGCGCAGGCTCGCGCGCTGCGAAGCGATGCGGTACCAGGATTCGTGGAAGATCTTTGCGCTGCGGTCAGCGACCTGTTCAGCCACGGGCTTTCCTCACCACCAGAACTTCAGGCGCAGGAAGTCCAGCGTCTTGTGGCTCACGATCCACCAGAGCGTCCTGTGACCGGCCTCGATGCGCGCCACTCCGGTCATTCCGGGGCGGAACCAGTCCGGAACCGGGCCGGCAAAGCGGGCCCGCACCACGAACACGTTGTCCTTTTCCTTGGTCTGGGCGGCCGGCAGGATGCGTTCGACCGCAACGGGGAAGGTTTCACTGGGCCGCGAACGCAGGGAGATCTCCCCCTTGAGGGAGGCGAGCACGCTGTGCAGTTCGGACTCGTCGACATCCAGCTCCGCGTGGAGGTTTTCGATCCGGGCGATCTTGAGCAGCTCCTCCCCCTGGCGGACCGGGGCGCCTTTCTTCTGCTCCAAGTTCCCTTCGATCACCACCGCCCGCTCGAATTCGCACCTCAGCACCGAACGCTCCAGCCGCCAGCGGGTGGTGTTGAGCTTTGCCGTGGTCTGATCCAGGCGGGCGCCGTTGATGCGGATCCCGGGCAGGTCCTCGGTGGCCTGGGCCTTTTGGACCTCGCGCAGATGGTTCTGGGCCTCGGCCATCAGATCGGCCTCCTGCAGCAGCAGATCCTTGCGGTCCAGGATCAGAAGCGGCTGTCCCTTGACGACCAGGTCGCCGGGCTTGACGCAGGCGCTGTCGATGTAGCCTTCGTACGGCGCCGTGAGATAGGAGATCCGGTCGGTCTTGACCATCGCGGTCGCATCCACGCGCCATGGCAGCGGAACGAGCAAGGAAAAGGCGGTGAGCAGCACGATGGCCAGCGCCCCCGCCTTGAGCCAAGTATGCTCAAAGCCGACGAGCTTGCTCAAACCCTGGTGAACCTTGTCCTTCCAGATGGCACCGAACCACCGGTCGTGGTAGTGCAAGTCGTCCAGTCTTCGACTGATCTGGTCCAGGCCGACTCGCAGGCAACGCAGTTCGGTCTCGTCGAAGGATCGGGCGCTGCGTTCCAAGGAGCAGACTCCCACCACCTCACCGGCCACGCGAAGCAACAGGGTGGCCACATGGCGGCAGTCGCGCGAACGCGCGTAGATCTCGTGCGAGCGGGTCACCAGGGCGCAGCCTTCGTGCGTGGGCCAGGTCAGGTCGCAATCCTGTTCCCAAGCCTCTTCCAAGGCGTTCTCCAGATCGCGGACCACGTCCATCTTCTTCTCGAAGCTGTCGGAGTGGCTCATGGCCTTGACTTGGACGTATTCCCCTTCGATCCATCCCAGATTGACGCGCTCACAACGGAAACGGGTGGCCAGCTCGTTGCAAAGCGTCATGGCGGCCGCGAGAAAACGCTCGCATCCGTCGATCTGGGTGGAAAGGTCGAGCACCTGGGTCAGTTGACCCTTTTGGGTCAGGGTCTCACCGACGCTGCGCCGGATGCGGTACTGGGCGTACAGGTCGTTGGAGGTGAGCAGACTCTGGACGACAGGCCACGCATCGGGTTCCTGGGACTTCTCCAGGCTTCCGACGAAAAGGCAGGTGTTGCGGCCCAAGTCCAAGATGAGGGGGCACGAAACGAGGACGTGGTCGGGGCGCGGGAGGATGGCAAAACCTTGGCTGGTGCAAGACTGGTTGATGTCCTCCATGCCGGAAAGGATCCGCTGCAGCCACGGTTCGAACTCGGGCCCTTGGGGAGTCCAGGCAAGCGTGCGCCATTCCCCATCCTGATCCTGCAAGCAGATCAGCCCGGCGGTCCCCGAGGTCAAGCCCAGCAAGGCGTCCAGATACAACGGCCAGAACTGGGGAACATCCCCGGTGAAGCTCCGCAACCGCTGCAGCTTGCGCAGCGCCTCCACGGCAGGCATAGAGAATGGAGCGACGCGGTCGGTCACAGGCTTCCTTGGGAAGACTCGGTTGGGAAGGAACGGATGGCGGAGGCAAAACTAGTAATCCTCTCATTTTATCGACTATCTTGCAACCCACATCTCGTTCTTTCCCCAAAGATGCCGCGGAGCATGTCCTCGGCCTTGCGGTGGGTTTCCAATCTGGAGGGTCTCCTTGGACAGGTCACGTCTGGTTGCGCGTGCGATGCCGGTTTTGGGCTTGGGCATGGTCCTCCTTCTACAACTTGGGCTGCAAGCCTGTGGCGAAGCCGATTCCGCAGTGCACGAGGTCCCGGTTTGGAACTATTCGGGTCAAGTCCTGGACGGTTCCAGCGATTCGGCGCTCGCGGGCGCCGTGGTGCAGTATGTCGATGAGAAAGGCGCCCGGCTCTCGACGGTCACGGATCAGGAGGGCCGTTTTCATATCGCGGGCCTGCCCTACGGCTCACAGACATTGCGGTTCTCCTGCGTGCGTCAGGATTTGAATTCGGTGCGCCGGTACGGGGACCGGTTGATCCCGGCCTCGTCCTACAACGAGTCCAGCACGATGCCGGGAACCTTGGCCTCCAGCTCCCGCGTGGTGCGTCTGTTCCCGCTGGATGCGAGCCTGCGCGGCGAGATCTACCTGCGGGTGGCCGGGAACTTGACTCCGGCCCGCAATGCCCAGTTGGCGCTGACTTACCGCGACACCACCTTCGTGAACGTGGGGGCGGGCGGCATGATCGTCCGCACCGACTCGACCGGTCGTTTCCAGTTTTCGCAACTGCCCGCCGATTCCGGCTACAGCTTGACGGTGGCGCGTTTCCAGCAGGATGGCCGCTGGTACCATCCCCAAACGATCCCCACTTCACGGCTTCTGTCGCGCGACACCGCGGTGCTGGGCCGCACTGTCCTGGAGCCGGACTCCGCAGCGGACTATCGCGAGCCGGTGGTCCAATCCAACGTGCTGGACGCTTCCGGGGCAGGCCTTTCCAGCGTGCCGGTGAATACCGTTCCGTGGTACCGGATCGCATTCCCCTTCGACGCCTCGCGCTTGGATGTGCGGATCTCCAACGGCACGGCGGCGCTGGATGCGGTCACGGAGGTGCATGGGGACACCGTCCTGGTGCGTCCCTCCTCCCGCTTGCCTGCGGATGCCTGGCTGACCGTCGAGATCACCGGGTTGGACAAGTCCGGAGTGCGCTTCCGCACCGTCATGGACGGCTCGCGCCGGTTCCGGACCCGCAAGGCCTTGGCGGCGGTCGAGTCCAATGCGTGGGCGACTTCGGCCGCCTACAAGACGGAATTCACCAACAACGACACCCTGTGGGTGCGCTTCAGCGAAGCCCTTTCCCCCGACCTGTCGCAGTTGCAATGGAGCGCATCCAGCGCCGGGCGCAGCCTGTACGGGCGCGGTGCGAACGTGAACAGCCAGGTCTGGGTGCGTGCCGAGACGCTTTTCGTGAGCCCCGACCAGCGGGCCAAGCTCGATACCGTCGGCAAGTTGGGATTCAACCTGACGGCCGTGGCGGCCAGCGGCTCCGCCTCGGCGGGCGTGGAGATCACAAGCGCCATCGCTCAGGGCGGATACGCCATCGCCTGGAGCAATGCCGTGGACGCCTCGGGGCGTTTCCGGGACGACTTGGGTACCCGGGATTCCGTGATGATCGTCCTCAATCGCAAGCTCGGCAAGTACCTGGGTTTTCAAGCTCCCGGCACCGGAATCCTGCCTCCGGGCATTCAGGCGGGCGATGTGCATCTGCGCGGCGATACCGTGGTGTTCGTGCCGGGTGTGGGGATGACACCCGGTGCCGTCTACGGGCTCTCCTTGGATTTGCAGGCCGTCAACGGCACGGTGTACCGCCGGGCCGTCGAAGTGCGCTGGAGGACCCAATGGGGAATCTCCATCGTTTCCCTCGACAACCGCTCCGGCTCGGAATTCCGCCGGTTCGCGGCCTGGGGTGACAGTCTTCAAGTGACCTTTTCGCAACCGGTCGATACCGCCTCGCCCTTTGTCGTCCATGCCAAGGACGTCAAGGGCAATGCGTTTCAGGCGCTGGTGAGCTGGGATCCCACCCTGACCCGCGCCACGGTGCGCAGCGCAGGCTGGCTGCCGCTGGCCAACTACGGCATCGCCACGACTTCGATTGCGGCGGGGGACTCCGCCCGCGCCGTGAGCGGCATGAGCTTCGACCTGGTGACCCGTGCCGGCGAGAAGGTCCACGGCTTGGTCCCTGCCGGCGACACGGTACGGCTTTACACCGAGGCGGGACTGTGTGCCGTGTCGGGGAACTTCCTCCAGAGCCACCTGCCGGGCTACGAGATCTTCCCCGCTGCGGTGGCCCGGACGGATTTCCCGGTCGACAGCGCCGTGCGTCTGGGCTTCAACCGCCCGCTGGACACCGCTTGGTTGCGCACGCAGGATTTGACGGGATTCGTCTCGCTGCAGCAGGCCAGCGGTCCGGTCGTGACCTCCTCCGTGAGCTTCGAGGACGGCGGCCGCACCCTGGTGCTCACGCCCGCCGCGCCCCTTGCCAAGGACACCGCCTACAACCTGCAGGTCCTGAAGCTTCCGGGAGCCGGGATCCGTCCGGCACCTGCCATCGGCAGGCATGGCGGGACGTGGTCCGGGGGCACCTCCCAGGGCTTCGTCCTTTCCGCGGCCTTCAAGGCGAAGTGACATGGTGATCACTGCGCTCTTGACCGGCATGCAGCTGGTCCTGTCGGGAAGCTCGGGCTTCGAGGGCGTCACGGAGCCCATCTCCATGGCCGTGATCGGCACCACCGTGCCGGGCAAGGTCCGCGAGATCACCGTCCCCGAAGGCGGGCGTGTCCGCAAGGGGCAGGTGATCCTGATGCTGGAACGCGAGGAGGAGGAGCTCAACGTGGCCATCACCAAGGTGGTGGCGGAGGATCGCTCCGACAGCTTGGCCACGACCCAGAAACGGCAGACCTTCGAACGCGACTACAAGGCGACCCGCAGGCTCTTCGATTCCTCGAACTCCGTGAGCGAGGAGCAGGTCTGGGAGAAGGAGCTGAACTTCAAGACCGCCGACGCGGAGCAGCTCAGAAGCGTCATGACCAAGAAGAAGGAATGGCTTGAGCACGAGATGGCCAAGGCGCAACTGGAAAAGCGCATCCTTCGCGCGCCCTTCGACGGGGTCGTGGTCAAGCATCGCAAGAAACTGGCCGAAAGCGTCCAGGCCTTGGAGCCTCTGGTGGATGTCGTGGATGTGCGCCGTTGCCGTTTCACGACCTACGTGGTGGCCCAGGATGCTCAAGGATTTCGTCTTGGTCAGACGGTCAGCCTCCAGTTGGACGGCGCCCGGCAGCCGCGTCTGCGCAAGGGCAAGATCACCTTCGTCTCACCCGTCGTGGACAAGGCCAGCATGCTTCGCACCATCAAGGTCGTGTTCGAGAACGCCGACGGCAGCATCGAGCCGGGCGTGACCGGCCGCATCCTTCCCTGATCTTCCATCCGACCCTCACAACAGGAGACCTGACATGAGCATCAATCCCGCCCCCGAGACCCTGACCGATGCCGCCGGCGCCCAGAAGCTCGTTTGGAACGACGAGGCTCTGCGCGCCAGCTACGCCAACATCGCCAACGTGATCGGTGGCCGCGAGGAGATCTCGATCCTGTTTGGCCAGACCCGCAACTGGAAGCCCGAGCAGGAGGAGATCATCGTGGACCTCAACCACAAGATCACCCTCACCCCCCAGACCGCCAAGCGCCTGGCCTTCCTCTTGGGCGGAGCCCTGCGCAGCTACGAGCAGGCCTACGGCAACATCGAGATCGGCCTCAAGGAAGGTTGATACCGGGCGCCTCCCCGGCCGCTCCCTTCCTTTTCACTCAGGGCAGGTCGCGGCCGGGGCCGGGCTGCCTGCCGGGCCTCCTCGGCTTGCCACCGGTATCGAAGCGGAAGCGAAGGCAAGCCTGCGGGGTCCCGTCCCTGCGGGCGGCATCCCTGGCGCAGATGGTTCCTTGGCAAGCCGTGCTCGGATGCTAGCTTTTCGCGGGAAAACTTCGCCCGTGGCATCCGCATTCCAAAGGCCTCCTATGTTCCTTCGTCGTGTCGTTCTTTCCTCTCTGATCGCGGCAGGCAGTGCTCTTGCGGCCCAGAGCGTGGCCGTTTCAGGCTTTGTGGGCAATTGGGACCTCAAGCCTCTTTCGGGTGTGCAGGTGAAACTTGGCCGCAGCGGTCTTTCCGGGACCACGGGCAGTGACGGCACGTGGTCCTTGAACGGGAGCGTGGACGTGGGGATCGCATCGCGCCCAGCCACCCGCAGTCTGGGGGCGGGTCATTTGTTGCTGGAAAACGGCCGTTTGTCGGTGCGCTTTGGC
>JBDKGV010000032.1:0-19976 GCA_039798005.1 Fibrobacterota bacterium | reverse complement strand
GCGTGACCTTGAAGTCGCCACCCAAGCCTTCACGGATACCCTTTACAGTCTCTTGGAACTTGTCTCCAGCGGGATGAAGAACGAGGATGGGATCTTCAGCGAAGGACGCGGAAGCAAAGCTCAGAATCAGTGCGGGCAGGATCCCGCCAAGCTTCATTTTGTCCATCCGTCCACCCCCAGCATTGCTTTTTCCTTGGGTCCCAAGGACTTGAATGCGCTTTCGACGGCTTTGGCAGAGGCGTCATCCTTTGCCGAAACACCTACGAGCTCATAGCGTCCCTTGGCCTTGGTCTCCACGAGATTGGTTTGCGACTTGGCCTTGATCTCCTTGGCTGCACTTTCCTGAACCAGCACGGCATCCGCGCTCTTGAAAGTCAGGAGTGGCAGCAAATCTTCAACCTTGGTCACGTTCTTGAGCTTGGGCTGCGCACCGACGGCACTGTTCACCCAACCGGAAAGCTTGGATCGATCCAAGAATCCCACCACACCAAGATTGAGCTTGGCAATGTCGGCCTCCTCCACGCTCTTGCCCACGGAAAGGAACACGAGAGGCTCCCCACTGGAGCCTTTCAAAGCCCCCTTGAGCACGGACTTGTAGGTCCCGTACTGATCCAAGACGCTTCGCGGCGCCACCACGGCATCCGGAGGAGTCTGCGTCATCTGGCCCTGGAAGTCGGCCAAGCGACCGAAGACGGTGATGTCAAGCCCCGAGCATTTTTCCGCAAGGGAGCTTTGGATTGCGTTGGGTCGCAAGAGACTCGGGAAGAAGACGTAGACCTTCGGGCCTGCCATGCTTCCGCCCGCTCCCAGCGAAAGCGCCAGAATCAGGGGGTTCCATTTCATCCGTGATTACCTCCGATGAACTGCTTGCGAGCCGGACATGCCGATGTGACCGGGATTCGGATCTCGAACGACGTTCCCTTGCCTTCACGGGTCCTGATCCGGATCTGACCCTGAAGACTGTTCACGATATACTGCACAACATCAAGTCCCACACCACGACCGGAGGTGTCCGTCACCTGGTCCTTCGTGGAGAATCCACTGAAGAACAGGCGTGCAAGCACCTCGTCCTCGTTGAGGCGGGAGATCTCCTCCTCGGATTTCCCTTCCGACTCGGAGATCTTGGCACGGGCGGCCTTCAGATCCACACCCCTGCCATCGTCGGCAAAGACCAGGATC
Source organism: Fibrobacterota bacterium (assembly GCA_039798005.1). GTDB lineage: Bacteria > Fibrobacterota > Fibrobacteria > UBA5070 > UBA5070 > JBDKGV01. Next base: position 18,797 of record JBDKGV010000032.1, on the reverse strand, counting down.
ACCTGATCCGATTCTTCCTTGCACGAGAGGGAAACGATCCCGACTTCCGTCTTGCCGGCGCTCTTGCGCTGCGATGCGGATTCCAAACCGTGGTCCACCGCATTGTTCAGGAGGTGGACGAAGGCCTTGTGCAGCTTGCGCATGACTTCGATGTCGAGCCCGACATCGCCTTGCCATGTGAAAACCGACTTCTTGCCAAGCTTGGCACCAAGCCTCTCCACCACGGCCTGGAAGGTGTGCGCGACCTGACCCAGACGAACCTCGCGAAGACGCGCTGCGGCGCCGCCCAAGAGGCCCAAGGAGTTGGTCAGGATCGGACTCGATCCCAAGGCACGGGCCGCGCGGTACATTTCCCCCGCCTGAAGGACAAGGTTGTCGATCTCACGCAACGGAACCATGGAGGTGGGCTCGCTGCGGGCGGCCTTCTGCTCCGCAGTCTCGTCGCGACTGCCCAGCTTGGTGCGCATGTCGTCAAGCCGCTGCAGGTAGCCATCGGCTTCCTTCAGCCGCTCATCGATGCTGTTGAGCCTTTCGGTGACGTACTCGTCGCCGTCGTCGCCGGCTTCCATGACCCGCAGATCCTGAAGCTGAACCTCAATTTCCGAGGCCAGCTTCTGAAGGCTCTTGAATTGGAACTGCCCGGAGTTCCCCTTGAGCGTGTGGATCGTACGGAAGAGCGATTCGATGAATTCCCGGCTGCGCTTCTGCGAAGTCAGGAGGCGCTTGGCCTCCGTGAGAAGCCCCGAGCTGTCATAGACGAATTCCGTCACTTCGTCCGGCTCGAGGTTGACGAGCTGACCGACCAGCTCCATGCTCTCCTCGTTGGACTTGGAAAGCCGCTTCATCTCCGATTCGATGCGGCGCCTGTCCGTCACGTCCTCGACCAGGAGCAGGAGCCTCTCAAGCTTCCCCGGCTCGGATTCCATCGGAAACCATTCCAACGCCACCACGCGACCGCGCTGATTCAAGGATTCCTGCAGCGGACAAAGACCCGCCATGTCATTGAACGGCATGCTTCCAAACCGCTCGAAGACCACCTTGAGCCATGCGGCATATTCGCCGGGAAGATTGCCTTCGGGATCCTCGAAGTTCAGAAGCTCGGGGATGGTCATGCCCACGAGATTCGCGTCCTGCTCCAAGCCGACGACAGTCGCCGTGCGACGCGCATAACCGGGCAAAACCGTGCCGGCCAGATCCGTCGCGACAAGACCGGAAGGATAGGCACTGAGCATGTATTCCACGTTGCGCTTGGCCGCGGTCGTCTCTGCAGCGGAATTCTGCAGCTTCTGCAGGGTCTCCTGCAAACGATCGCCGAGCTCAAGTCCCATCATGTTGAGCACGAAGTAGCAACCGATTTCGCCGGCATCGCCTTCGAGCGTGACCGAACCGGCCGGGACCGTCGGGTACTCGAGCTCGCCGTAGATCACCACCGCGGGCAGGAATGTCAGGTCGCTGAAATCCTTGCCCAGCTCCTCGATGGCCATGCCGACCGCCGCGTTCAAGGCCTCCTTCAGAAAGCCCGAATAGTCGGAGCGCATTTCCTTCAGGGCTTCCGGCCCTTGAGACTCATCCCAGCATCCGATCACGGTCGCGGCCGTCTCTTCCGTCATGGAGACCGCGTACTCGCCTTGGATCGGACCCGTGAAGTGGATCATCGCCGTCATCGGATGCGCAGGCTTGAAATTCTCCTCGCGATAGCTGTCCGCCCCGGCGGCATAGCTCACCCCGACCATGTCAGCAAAGGACTGGCAGACGGTGGCCGCGAAGGTCTCGGCGTTCTGACGCAGGGTTACAGTTGCCATGGGGTGCCTTTAGGTGTTGAAGACTTCGTCGATGGATGCCTTGAAGTCATCGACGAAAACCGGGTCGGCGAACTTCAGTGGCTTTTCCACATAGCCCTTGGCGCCCATCTTCATGCACTCCAGCATCGTATTGCCCTTCACCGCCGAGATGACCATGATGCAGGCTTCCGGATGGTCCTTCAGGATCTCACCGATCGCGGTCTTGCCATCCTTGTTCGGCATGGTCAAATCCATCGTCACCAAGTCCGGCTTGAACTTGTTGTAGAGTTCGATGGCTTCGTTGCCATCCTTTCCGATACCCATCACCTGGAATTTCATCTGATTGGTGAAGAAGTCCGCGATCTGCTTGGACAGGAAGCTTGAATCATCCACAATCACAACGGTCTTTGACATGCCTTGCTCCTTCTGCGTCGGTTGAGGGGCAACTGAGTCCCTGGTCATCATCCTATCAGAAGTGAACCACGATGTGCAAGCAAAATCATCATCGAAAATGCTGCAGATTGTTGTGGCATCCGACGATTCCCGTGTGGTAGGATGCAAGCTACGGAGGCAACCATGCAGGAAGTCATACTGTCGCTTCGAGAAATTTTCCAAGAGACCGCATCCGGTGTCTTTTCGGACATGTTCGGCAAGAACGCCGTGATCATGCCTGATTGGGAGGTCGTTCCCAGATTGACCAACACTTGCGACAATGTCGTCAGTCTGGGCCATTGCAACGCACGTTTCCAAGGAGTGTGCACCTTGGGGATGCAACAATCCGCCATGGATGTGATCTTTGCCGGCTTTGAGCAGGAGATCCAGATCGATGGACTTGGCGAGGTCGCCAATGCCATCTGCGGACAATTGGCCGGAAGCGACCTGTTCGTGCAGAACTTCGGCGTGCTCGAGCAGGCGCCCCCTTTGTTTTCGATGGGCGGTGCCATGTACCCGCGAGCCTTCGGAATCCTGGGGCACATCGACATCGATGGTGCCGTCGCGCTGTTCGGATACGCCATCCGCGACATCACGCAAGCGCCCTCGTTCCTGCGTCGCTGACGCCCCGCGCGACCGCTGCTCAGCCCGCCTTGGTCTTTGTCGCCATGGTGGGCTTTCGTGATTTCGCAGGCCCTTTCCGTTGGGAAACGAAGGAAACCCCCCATGCGTTCAGCGCATGGAGGACAGGCTCCAAGGTCCGCCCCATCGGGGTCAAGGAATACTCAACCTTGGGCGGAACCTCCGCATAGACCTTCCGCAGGACGAGTCCGTCCTTCTCCAGTTCCCGCAACTGCTGGGTCAGCATCTTTTGCGTCGCCAAGGGAAGCGAGCGCGACAGCTCGCCGAAGCGCAGCGTCCCCCGGAACAGGTTCCACAGGATCGGCACCTTCCAGCGCCCTCCGATGACCGCAAGGGCGGCTTCCGTCGGGCATTGCGTTTGGAGTTCGATCGGTTCCTTGGCCATGGCCCACAAGATACCATCAATCCCCTGCGCCCGAACAATACGATCCATTTGGTAAGTACATGACATTTTGGTACGTACTTGCTTTTTCCGACCAATCCCTGGTATGTTGCATCAAGCGATTGAGACGCACTCTCCATCCTTGCACTCATCAAAGGAACCGACATGAAGATCCGCATCCTGCTTTCCGCACTCCTGGCCACCGCCGCCGCCCATGCCCAGACTTGGAACTACGACGGCGCGCATTCCAGCGTCGCCTTCGCGATCAAGCACCTGGCCGTGAGCACGGTCAAGGGCGAATTCGACAAGGTCGAGATCAAGCTCTCCGGTGACCCGACCAAACCCGCGACATTGCAGACCGAAGTCACCATCCAAGCGACATCCGTGAACACCAAGAACGAGAAGCGCGACGAGCACCTGCGCAATCCCGATTTCTTCGACGTCGCCAAGCATCCCGCCATCACCTTCAAGTCCGAGAAGGTCGAAGCCAAGAACGGCAAGGGAACCATGCACGGAACCCTCACCCTGCACGGCGTGAGCAAGAAAGTCGCCATTCCCTTCGAGATTTCCGGCCCCGTCACCGATCCTTGGAAGAACACCAAGATCGGACTCGAAGGCTCCTTCACCATCAATCGCCAAGACTACGCTGTCGGGACCACCTACGGCCCACCGGTCCTTGGCAACGATGTCAAGATCGACATCTCCGCGGAATTTGCCCAGGCCAAGTAACCGCAGAAATCAGAAAGGCCTCCGGGATTCCCGGAGGCCTTTCTCATGCGCACGCAGTTCGTTCAGGCCTCTTCGTGAAACTTGGCCTGGAACAGCTTGTCCAAGGCCTCAGCGGCCTCGCCAGCCTGCGGGCCGGCAGCCTCCAATCGAATTTCACTTCCCGGCTCGGCCGCCAGCAGCATGACACTCATGATCGAGCGCGCGTCCGCACGGACGCCGTCCTTCACAAGCGACACGTCCGCATCGTACTTGCTCGCCGTCTCCACGACCATGGCCGAGGGCCGGGCGTGCAAGCCGAAACGATTCACCACTTTCAAGGTCTTCGTGATCTTTTCCATCATCATGCTCCTCAGAGAGGCCGGTTGCCCTTGGGCAGTTCGAGCTCCAGACGCAAGGTCCAGGAGGCCGCTCCGCCGGCAGGAATCTTGACAGGTCGCAGAGCCATCACGGCCGTCCCCTGATACACGGTTTCATAGCCGCCGACGCTTTGATTGACCGTACGCAGCCCTTGCCATTGGATGCGCGAGGCGCCGTCGGAAGTGAGCCTTGCCACCAGCTCGAGCCAGCCATCGCGCAGGGTCACGGCGTCACCGGCAACGTCACCGGTCGTGTCAAGTCGGTGTTCCACACCCGCGGGATCGGTCAGGATGCGGTCAGGGGCATCGCCGGCAAGCAGGCAAAAGAGCCATTCGCTTCCATGGGTTCCCTGCACTGCCTTTTTGCCGTGATTGCTGATCGTGGTTTCCACTTCGATGCCGCCTTCGGCCACCAGCCTGAAGGTGCGCAGGAAGGACAATTCCCCGTGGGTGCGCGCGAGCTCCACATAGGGAGCGCCCTTGGAGACGCCACTTTTGCGGACTTCCCAAGTCCCGCCGACCCAGCACTCGCTTGCCTTGCCATCCAGCCACTGGCTTGGCTCGGTCCCCTCGGGGAACCACCAATCCAATCCGGAGTGGCGCGGAGTCTCATCGTAGCGAAGCAAACGAGCAAGCTCGGGATTTGCCCCTTCGAACTGGTCGGCCAGCTTCGTGCCATCGCCCTTGGCCTCAAGGCCCGCGATGCGTGCGTGATAGGCCTCTTCTTGACGCGTCATGGCGTCAGCCAGATTCAAGGCGGGGCGATCCAGCCACCAGACGGGAATGCCCGCTCCCTGACCCAAGTGGATCGAAAGCCATTGGGAGGCGTCACGCAGCACGACTTCCTCATGCCCGTCAAGATCCCAATCCGTGCGGGAAACCTTGGAGACTTCACCGTTGAACAACCGCTCGGCACGCGCCAGATGCCCGTGGAGAGCCCGGCGCAGATGAGGAAGGTACAAGCCTCCGAACACACCGTGCCAATAGCCGCAATTGCACTGTGCCTGCCAGACATGGTCCAATGCCTTGAGAAGGGCCTTCTTCCGGGCAGGAGCCGGCTTGCGGTCGAGCTCGGTTCGAATCTGGCCAGACAACGATTGAGCCAGCTTGTGAAGCCGGTTCGATTCGGGATAGCGGATCAGGAAATTTCGCCAAGACACGCCGCGCACGAACGGAGCGATGGATGACCAAGTCTCTGCGGCCTTCAGACTTTCGCGAGCCTTGCGCAATGCACTCTGCCGAGGGGCGGATTCGGCCCATTCCATCATCTCGAAGTAGGACGCCGCCGGCAGGTAGACCAAGCCCTGAGAACTGGAATCCTCGTACCCTTCGCTCACGGGCCGTACGGAAAGCGACGGATCCCGCTCGATTTCCGTGAAGAACCGCTCCAGCCACCCTTGCTCATAGCAAAGCGCATGGGTGCCGGGCCAATCGCCGAACTTCTCCCCGTCGTCGCCAAAGACGACATCGCGGCCACCTTCGACCGAAAGCTTGCGAAGCAGGGCAATCGCCTCCTCCACCGAAGCAAACGGGATGAGGTCGCGCACCCCGTCGTGAATCGGAAAGACCGAGACGGCTTGGCCTTCGGATTCGGTGGTCCAGCGTCCGAACAACTTCTCGTCGCCAAAACCCACCTGCTTGAAGTGGGTACCGTCGAGCAGGGTGAATTCAATCCCTGCTTGAGCCAGTGCCGCCGGAAGCCCCGGCTCCCAAACGCGCTCGGCGAGCCACATGCCGCGAGGGGTGATTCCAAAGCGCTTCTTGAGGCGTGCCACCAAGGCTTGGATCTGCCCCACTTGGTCTTGGAACGGAATCGGAGGCAGGATCGGCTCGTAATAGGCGCCGGCCAAGAGGCCCGCCTGCTTGTTGGCGACCAGGGCCGCGATGCGGTCCAGATACTCGGGATGGGCCTGTTCCAACCAATCGAAGAGAGGGCCCGAAAAGTGGAAGTCCACGCCGATGGTCGGATGGCGCTCCAGCACTTCGACAAAGGGGAGATAGGCCTTGCGGTACGCGGCCTCGAACACGAAATCGAAATTGCCCACCGGCTGGTGATCGTGCACAGCCCAGAGGAGTCGGGTCGTGGCAGTCATCAGAAGAGATCCACATTCACATCAAGACCCTTTTTCTGGATGTGATTGATGAGGCTGTCGGCATTTTTCATGGTCTTGTTGAGATCCTTGTAGAAGGCGTCATCGTTCATGAGCTTTCCGACGGTGCCCTGACCATTGCGCGTCTTCTCGGAAAGAGTCTTCAGGTCGGTGGAGATCTTCCGCAGATCTCCAAGCAGTTCCTGGGTCTCGTCGGTCATCTTTTCGGCCTTGCCGGTGATCCGCTCGACGGCGGGGGCGGCCTTCTCGGCGACTTGACGGGCGGTGCGCCCGGTGGCCTGAAGGTCATCAACGGTACCACGGACCTTCGGGTCGACATCCTTCACGACCTTGTCCAGGCGTGCGGTGATCTCATCGACCCGGCGAACGATCGCGTTCACATCATGGGTGAACTGCGGACGCCCCACCGTGCTGTCCATGACACCTTGCAGCTTGTCGACCATTCCCTTGGCCTGTTCCACCAGCTCACCGGCGGCGCCCATGGTCTCGGCGATGCCGTAATCATAGCCGGCGTCCATCGTCGATCCCGGGGTCACGATCTTGCCTGTCGGGTTGACCGCGATGTTGATCATGCGTTCGCCCATCAGACCCACGTTCTGGATCTTGACGCGGCTGCCTTCGCGAATCGGGAAACCCGCCTTCACTTGGACCTCGACCTTCACGCGCGAATCGTCAAGCAGGATGATGTCCACGACCTTGCCCTGCTTCACGCCGTTGAACTTGACGGGGTCGTCGCGGGTCAGCAATCCGACTTCCTTGGCGATGAAGAAGTAATGGTCGAGCTTCTGGCCGGGGCTGAATTCATTGAGAAATGCCATGCCGAAAACAAGCAGGAAAAGGGCCACCAAGACGACGGCCCCTACGATGATGTTCTGGTACTTCTTCCGATCCATATCACTCCCACCTGGCGATGCGTCGCTGCCTCTCGTCCCGTCTCTCGTTCATCAGGGCAATCAACCGTTCGTTGAAATCCTTCGCGGTATCCTTGCCATGCATCTTGAGGAGGGTATTCATGGCGACAACTTCCGATATCACCGTGATGTTCTTGCCTGGGCTGACTGGAATGACCGTCCTCGGCACATCCACACCCATGAGGTTGCAAGAGTAGGAATTCAAACCCGTTCGCTCGTAGGTTTCTCCTTCCTTCCACAACCGCAGTTCCACGATCATTTCAATGCGCTTGGAGTGCCGGATGGCGCGGATGCCGAAGAGACTGGCGACATCGATGATGCCCACGCCCCGGATTTCCATGTGCTGACCCAGCAACTGGTTGCCCGTCCCGACCACGGCATCGCCACGACGCGTGAGGTAGACGACGTCGTCGGCCACCAATCGGTGCCCTCGCTCGACCAGGTCCAGCACGCATTCGCTCTTGCCCACACCGCTGCGCCCCACATAGAGAAGGCCGATGCCATAGACATCGACCAGGCTTCCGTGAACGGTTGCGTACGCGGCAAAGTGCTCCTGCAGGATTTCGGTCAGGGACTGCGCAAGCTCCAAGGTCGGCAGCGGAGTCCAAGCAACGCATGCCTTCTGGGCGATCGCCGCCTCCAGCACCTCCGCGTGAGGGCGGTTGCCATGAGTGAAGATCCACAGAGGCGACGGCATGCCATCCAGGCGATGCATGACTTCGCTGCGTTCCGGCGGAGTCAAGCTGTCCAGATAAAAGAATTCGGTGTTTCCCACCAGCTGAACCCGCTGATGGGAAAAGACCTGGAGGAATCCCGTCAAGGCGAGACCTGGCCGATGCAGGTCGGCTTCGGGGATCCGCTGCCCGAAGAACGGGGTCAAGAACTCCAGTTGGAGAGCTTGGCCCCAGCGCTTGTGCAACATCTCGACATCCAGCGTCTCGCGACGCTGGATGTCACTTTGATCCAGAAGGGTCGTCTGGAAGGGAGTACTCAGGAGGCCACCACCTGATCCATCGACGGAGCACGGTGTTCCTTGGCCTTTTCGTTGTCCTTCTTCAGCACGCGCTCGAGCTTGTCGAGCATGAGGTCGACGGCCTTGTGCATGGTCTCGGCTTCAGCGGAGGCGGCAACCACGCCATGGTGGGCGATCGCCACCTGTACGCTTGCGATGCGAAGGCCATTGGGGGCCATGTCCAAGACGACTTTGGCATCTTGAGCCTGGTCATTGAAACGAACCATTGCCTGGATCTTCTCTTCAATGTTGCTCTGAAGGTTCTCGGAAGCTTCGAAATGGCGACCGGTGAACTGAATCTGCATGATAGATCCCTTGTTGAAGTACTCGGGGCCAGCCTTCCGTCTGCGGAAGACTCCCTCGCTATTAGTGTAGCGCCTAAGTTGACTTCGGACCACTGTCTTCTTCACCACCGCCAAGGATCACCCGTCCCTGGAATCGCCAATCAGACATGGCCCGGAAAATGCTAACTCGAAGTTTTTCCGCGAGTTGCGGAATTTGTCAGAATCTGTCCCAAGATTCCGCCAACGGCATCCACTTGCGCTTCCGTCGTCGACCATCCCAAGGAGATGCGCAAGGCGCGGCGAGATTCACCGGGAGTCCAGCCCATGGCCTCCAAGGTGCTCGAAGGCTTGACCACTCCGGCACTGCAGGCGCTGCCCATCGAGGCGCACACCCCGTGCATGTCCAGCCGGATCAGGACGGACTCCGCATCGACCGGCAGGCGCAGATGGACCGTATTGTCCAAGGCCCCCGCCATCGGGACGGTTTGCTCCACACCGGGAAGGGTGGCCAGGATTTCCCGCAATCGCGCACTCAAGGCGACCATCCGCAAGGTTTCTTCCCGGCCATTTGCCGCAAGCCATCGGGCAACGGCGCCCAAGGTGACGATGCCAGCAAGGTTTTCGGTGCCCGCCCGACGGTCGCGTTCCTGAGGCCCTCCCCGCAGAAACGGAGCCAGGTCTTCCCGACTCCAAAGGACGCCACACCCTGAAAGCGCACCAAGTTTGTGGCCGGAGAGACTTGCGGAGGCGGCAAGGCTTGCGTCAAGATCCACGGGCATCTTGCCGACCCACTGCGTCAGGTCGACATGGACGGGAACGCCATGCGCGTTCCCCCATGCACACGCTTCGCGCCACGGCTGGATCGTTCCGGTCTCGTTGTTGGCCGCCATGCACGCAAGCATCGCCACGCGTTCCGCTGGCAGGCCGAAAAGGCCATCGAGCATGACGCATCCATGCTCCGTGACCGGAAGCCACCCCACCTGCCATGCATCGCCTTGCCGCTGCATCGGCTCCTGCACCGAAGGATGTTCAAGCCTGGAAGCGACCAGCATCGTCCGGGACGGGTCCCGGCGAGCCCAGGCATGGACGCAGGCATTGTTGGCCTCGGTCGCACCGCTGGTGAAGGTGATGCGCTTGGGTCGCGTCCCCAAAAGTCGAGCCACGGCATCGCGCGCCGACTCGACATGTTCTTGAGCCGCCCGTCCCGAAGCATGAATGCTGGAGGGATTCCCCCATCCCGAGTCGGCCAGCCATTCCTCAAGCCGCTCCCGGGCGCACGGGCGCAACGGAGAGGTGGCGTTGTGGTCGAGATGGATCAGAGAACGGTCTCCACGACCAGGCCATCCCATGCGGGCTCGACACCGCTTGGCAGATACGCCTCAAGGTCGCGATGCGACATGTCATGGGTCAAGTGCGTCAGGATGGTGCGGCGCGCCCCGATCTGCCGTGCCATGTCCACGGCCGCGTCCAGATGAAAATGCGTCGGATGGGGATTCGGGCGCAGGCCGGAAAGCACCAGCACATCGAGATCGCACAGGAGCGCTTGCGTCTCCATAGGGATCTCGTTGACATCCGTGATGTAGGCGATCGCACCGATCCGGAACCCGATCACATCGAACGGACCGTGCTTGACCGGAAGCGGAATGACGAGTTGTCCATGCTCCGTGAAGGGACCCGTGATCGCCGAAGGGATCAACGAAGGCTTGCTTACGCCGTAGGGGTCCGCCCCGAGGCTGAATGCATAGCTGTGCCGACGCGAGAGTTCATCCAAGGTCACGGCCTGGCCTCTCACGGAAAGTGGAGCATGCGGCAAGCTGAAAGGCCGCAGGTCATCGATGCCGGCTGTGTGGTCGGCATGGGCATGGGTGTACCACACGCCATCCAGACGATCGACACCGGCTCGCAGGCACTGATGCCGGAAGTCGGGGCCTGTGTCCACGACGATCGATGTGCCTGCCCATTCGAAGAGCACACTGGAACGGGTGCGATGATCCCTCGGCTCCGGCGCCGTGCAGACACGGCACGGGCACGTCAAGACCGGAGTACCGAACGATCCTCCGGTACCCAGGAATTCCAACCGCACCCGACCCGTCGCAGGAGCTTCCCGACTCATCCCTGAACCGGCGAGTGGGAGACCAGCGAGACCTCCTCGCCCCACAGGGCATACCTGCTGCGACCGGCGGTCTTGGCTTGGTACAGGGCATCGTCCGCATGTTGCCAGAAATCCATCCAGTTGTCTCCGTGATCGGGGAACAAAGCGACCCCCACGGAGAGCGATATACGAATGGCGCGGCCACCCGACAATTCCACCGGATTGTTCCAGACATCCTCAAGCAGGCGTTCAGCCAGCCGTCTGCCTCGCTCCGCATTCAATCCGGGCACCAGGATGATGAACTCATCGCCACCTTTGCGGCAGGCGATATCGCCCACCCGCAGGCAAGTGCGCATGCGCTCGGCCACCCGGATCAGGACCTGATCGCCCACCGGATGCCCCCACGTGTCGTTGATCTCCTTGAAGCGGTCCAAGTCGAGCATCAAAAGGCCGGTGGAGTCCCCTCGGCGCAGGCAGTTCGCCAATTCCTCCGAGGCTCGCTCGTTGAAATAGTTCGGTCGGTAGAGTCCGGTCAGATCGTCGCGCAGGGCAGCCTCCCGCAGCCGATCGATCAGGCGCGAGTTTTCCAAGGCAAGCGCGGCCTGACCCGAAAGGTCCGAGAGCACCTGAACGGCGTCCTCGGGCAAGGGCTCCACGGAATAGAGGTTGTCCACGAACAGCGCACCGAGCAGTCGCGCACCGACACGCATGGGAATCCACAATCCCGGCAAGTGGTCTTTCGCGGGCGTGTCGAGATCGGGGAAGTCGGGAACCGTCGTCAGCTCGACAAGCCCGCTCCCGGCCCGGGCACAGATGGCCTTGCGGACATTTTTTCCGTCGTCCCCGAGCACCAGGAACGTCGCCCGGTCGAAGCCCATTTCCTCCACCGCCATCACGGCGAAGTTGCCAAGGAGCGTTTCCGCACCGGAGGCGGACTGGAGCGCGCGGGCCGTGGTGGTCGCCGCCCGCAGCAGGCTTTCGGAGCGTTCCGCTTCGCGCGAGCGCAGGACAAGCACCACGCCCACTACGAGACCTTGGGCGAACTGAGGCAAAAGTTCCAACACCTCGTCGGGAAACGACTGGAAGCTGACCAAGGCGACCAAACCCACCAGCTCCCCTTGGGACACCAGAGGGACCAGCACCTCATACTGGTTGCCAAGCCCGTGCTGCCAGACTTGGTGGCTTTTCACAAGTTCGGGCGCAAGCTGGTAGAGGGGAATGATGTCGCTTCCCTCCATGCCACCCTGGCGATCGACCAAGGCTTCTTCACAAAGCACGCCCTCGGAATTCTTGAGGTAGATGCGCACCTGCTCGACGGCCCCGGCCATCCCCTTGTGGATCTCCAGACCCGCCACCTGGAAGATGCGGTAGCTGGTGTCGGGCGTGCACAGCCGCAAGGCGGCCATGGTGCCGACCCGTCCGAGATCCACTTCGGCAAGGCGTTTCATCGCACATCTCCCAGATCCCAACCCATGCGCAAAAGCGCATTGAGTTCGGCATCCACGCTGCGCGCAAGGTCTTGGGTGCGGTCATCGATGCTCTCGCCCGCCAAGATGCTCCACAGGATGTCGGACAGCCCTTTGCCCAAGAGCGATTCGATGGTCGCCCACATCGGGTGCGCCGGATAGATGCGAGCCGACCGGATGCCGGCAAGCAGGGGGGCCAAGGCGGAGCGCCGTTCCTGGTCATCCCAAAAGCCGCACTCGTGGGCCGGAAGATCACCGGAGGCTTGGGTCCATTCCATCATGAACTCGTCGGAGATCATGTGTCTGACCAAGGTCCACGCGGCGTCGGTCTGCTGCGACCGGCGCGGGACCACCAAGGCGGATCCGCCACCGCGCTGCACCGAACCGGCAGGCCCCGCCGGAATCGGCAGGTAAGTGATGGGCCAGCGCAGATCCTTGGAGGTGGCCGGGTCGAGAAGTCCCTTCACGATCTTCCACGAATGGCCGATCAGGAAGACGAAGCGACCTTCCTCGTAGAAGTCCTGGGACAGACGGTAGGGCTGGATGGCCCCCATGTCGTTGTCGGTGCGGTTGACCTTGAGCAGATGGCTCAGGATCTCAAAACCGGGTCGTGCACTTTCGTGGGAGAGAATCGGCGAGGATCCATCGAGCAGTTGCCCGAGATCCCAACCGCCGGCCCAGAGCCAAGACGCGAGATTGTGCAGGGTCACCGGTTCCGGACGGCAGGTGATTCCCACCGGCAAGGGGTGAAGCGGATCGATGGCATCGCGACGCGCCCCTTCCGCGATTCGATGACAGAGGGCAAGGAACCCGTCCCATGTCGCCACATCTTCAGGCGTGGCATTGAATCGGGTCAGCATGTCCTGGCGTGCGATCAGTCCACTGCATTCCGCGACCCAAGGCACCCCAAGGCGCGTCCCGCCGAACTGCACCGCCTGATCAAGCCAAGGAGCCAAGCAAGGCCTTTCCTCGACCCAATCCGGCACCTCGTCCAAAAATCCAAGATGCGAAAGGGTGCCCATCCACGTCGTCCCGACCTGCAGGACATCCGGGGGCTCCCCGCGCTTGAGCGCCTTGAGGATCTCACGCCAAGCGATGCTCCAAGGCACCACGCGAATTTCCAGGTCCACACCAGGATTGCGCCGATTGAAGCCACGCAGAGCCTTGGCCGCGACAGTCGAGGTCAGCGATCCAAGTTGTGTGGGCATGATCCAGAGGCGCAAGTGACGTGAAGACATGTTCTCTCAGGGATAGGTAGGCAACGTTCATATCCGTGTAAAGCCTTATTGTACCACAACTTGATGAGTTTGAACACGGCTTTTGCAATTCCGGGATCCGCACCGTGTTCACTTCCTATCTTCACAACGCGATGAATGCGATGCGCTCCTTCCTATGCTCCGGGTTGTCTGGACTGTGCCTGATTCTTGCGGGTTGCTCCCGTGAGAAGGGCGATGTCGTTGCCAAGGTGGGAAATTCAAGCCTGACCCGGCAGGAGCTGGAAGCTCTCATCCCTCCGGAGTTGTCGCGCTTTGCCACCCGCGAGAGCTACCTCGACATCACCCGCCGCTGGATCCAGACCCGCATCTTGGCCGACGAGGCCCAGAACCGCTCGCTGCACAAGGATGCGGAAGTCAAGCGCCTGCTTGACGAGCAACGCGACGAACTGCTGGCCCAGATCCTGGTCAGCCGGGTCTTCGACTCGCTCCCGGATCCTGCCGATGGAGACATCCGCCACTACTTCGAGGTGCACCAGGAGGAATTCCTGCGCCGCGAGCCCGAGGTTTCCTTCATGCAAATCCGCTTGCCGGACCAGGCAAGCGCCACCGCATTGCGCTCCCGTCTCACTCCGGCAAATTTCTCCGAAGAGGCCTCAAGGCTCGATCCGGACCTTGCCCGCAATCCTCAAGCCACGCGCCTGTTCCGCCGAGGCGAGTTGCCCGGTGGTGTTGCCGACGCGGTCTTCGCCCTCAAGGAAGGCGAGATCAGCGCGCCCACCCAAGACGCCGACGGATGGCACATTTACCACCTGCTTTCCCGTGCCTCGGCCGGATCGGTGCGACCGTTGGCCACGGTGCAGGACGCCATCGTGATCCGCCTGCGCGAGGACGAACGGCGCAAACGCCTGCAGAATTGGGTCGCAGAACTGCGGCGCAATCGCAAGATCCAGATTTGGGAAGAGCGCCTCCCGGGCAAGCCTTCCTCCGACACCCTCCAGAAAAACGGCAAATGATGAAACATTTCCTCCCTGTGGCGGCCTTGGCGGCCTCCGCCTTGGCTCTGCCCCCCAAAGACCGCGTCGCGGCCGTCATCGGTGAGCACGTTGTTCTGGCCTCCGAGGTGCGCGAAGCCGCCCAGTCCATGGAATCCAATCCGGCACTGGCCCGCTTGAGCTTCGAGGACCGTTGCGAGCGTCTGCTGAGCCAGATGATCGACGACAAGATCCTGCTGGAAAAAGCCAAGCGCGACACTCTGTTCGTCAATGACGCCGACCTTGCCGGTGATGTCGAGAACCAGCTTTTGCAGATGCAGGGCCAGTTCGGCGGCGAGGAGGCGTTCCGGCAGAACCTGCAGACCCACCTGGGGCTGCAACCCAGCGACATGCGCCTGCGCATTCTTCGCCAAGTCCGCGACGATCGCACCCGCACCAAGGTCCGCGACAAGTATGTGGGCCGCATCCAAGCCACCCGGGAAGAGGTCGAACTCTTCTACAAGGAATACAAGGACTCCCTTCCCGACCTGTCCAACCAGGTCAAGGTCGGACAGATCCAGCTCAAGCTGGAGGCTCCGGCATCGCGCGACAGCTCCGCACGCGCCGAGGCCGCAGCTCTGGTCGAGAAGCTCAAGAAGGGCGAATCGTTCGAGGCGCTGGCCGCCAAGTGGTCCCAAGAGCCCAATGCCGATTCCACCAAAGGCGACATCGGCTACTTCAAGCGCGGCGAACTGGATCCCGTCTATGAAAAGGCGGCTCTTGCCTTGGATGCCGGCCAGTACACCATGGCTCCGGTCCGTTCCCGTTTCGGCTGGCACGTTGTCCAGTTGATCCAGAAGAAGGACAACGAATTCCGCACACGGCACATCCTGCGCCTGGTCCAGCCGGACTCGCTGGATGCCGCTCGCATCAAGGCGCTTGCCGACTCGCTGCGTCTGGTGGCTCGCAACGACACCGCCAAGTTCGGCGACATGGCCCAGAAATATTCCGCCGACCGCGCCTCCGCCGCCTTTGGTGGCCATTTGGGCTGGTTCCCGATGGACAAGCTCAAGGACCCGTTCAAGTCCATCTTGACGGCGATCCCGGACGGCGGCATCAGCGAGCCCCAGCTCTTGGGCGATTCTTGGTACCTCTTCCGCATCGAGGCCCGCGCCCAAGAGCGCAAGATGAACATCGCCGAGGACTTCATCCAGCTCCAAGGATTCGCCCAGACCATCCTTTCCCAGCGCAAGCTGGAAGTCTTCCTCAAGCGCTGGCGCACCGAGATGAACATCGAGCGCCGGATGGACGGCAAGGCCATCAGCAAGCTGTGAGCGACCACCCCTACGGAGCCTTGGCTCCGTGGTACGACGATGTGATGGCCCACGTGGATTATCCGGAGTGGGCCGCCCATGTCGCTCGTCTGTGGCAGTTCAATGCGATCTCGCCGCGCAAGGTTCTGGAGACCGCCGCAGGCACCTTGGCCATGGCCCCTTTCCTCAAGCGCAAGGGGCGCACGTGGGTCCATAGCGACTTGTCTTGGGAGATGCTCAACGCGGCCTCCCTGAATCCTCTTCAGCGCAATCCCCTGCCCCCGCGGATCACAGCTGATTTCGGCCACCTTCCCTTTCGTGCCCAGTCCTTCGACGCGTTGGTGTGCCTGTACGACGCCATCAACTACTGCTTGGACCACGCCGCCTTGGAACGCTATTTCCAAGAAGCCGCCCGCGTCCTGAAGCAGGACGGCACGCTCCTGTTCGACTTTGTGACCACGCTCAACAGCGCCCGCTATTTCCGCGAGTTCACGACTCACGAGCTGCACCAAGGGGCGCACATCATCCGCGAATCGAGCTGGGACCCGACCTTGCGGATCCAACACAATTCCTTCACCTTCTTCCTGCCCGACCTCGATGGCCGCTTCCAGCGCGAGCAGGAGCATCACATGCAGCGCATGTGGCCCATGTCGCTTTTCAAGCGACTGGCGAAGAAGGCCGGCTTCAAGTGGTTGGGCAATTGGGACGGCTTCACGCTCGACCCCTCGCGCCAGAACAGCGAGCGCGTCCACGTCCTGTGCCGCAAGCTCTGAACTGAACATACCGCGGTCGAGGCATCGGCGCCGATCTCAAGCTGAGCGCGATCGATCCTCAATGAAAAACGGCCCCCGGAAGTTCCGAGGGCCGTTCTTTGTTCATTCCTCTTCGGCGGCGTCGCTTGCCGAGGTCGGCACACCCGAGTAGTCGTCACCGCGCATCGTCTCGCGGATCTTGGTCTCCAGCTCCTTGCAGACGGTCGGATTCTGCTTGAGGAACTCAAGCGCCGAATCGCGGCCTTGGCCGATGCGCTCGGGTCCGTAGGAGAACCACGAGCCGCTCTTCTGCACCAAGGACATCTCCACGCCGAGATCCAGAAGCGAGGAGAAGTGCGACACGCCTTCGCCGTACATGATGTCGAATTCGCACTGGCGGAACGGGGCCGAGACCTTGTTCTTCACCACCTTGACGCGGGTGCGGTTGCCCACCACTTCGTCACCGGACTTGATCGAGGTCACGCGACGGATGTCCACACGCACCGAGGCGTAGAACTTGAGCGCATTGCCACCCGTGGTCGTCTCGGGGTTGCCGAACATCACGCCGATCTTCATGCGCAACTGGTTGATGAAGATCATGCAGGTGTTGCTCTTGTTGAGCACACCGGTGAGCTTGCGCAGGGCCTGGCTCATGAGTCGAGCCTGCAGTCCCACATGGCTGTCACCCATTTCGCCGTTGATTTCGGCTTGGGGCACAAGCGCCGCGACCGAGTCGATCACCAAGATGTCCACGGCACCGGAGCGCACCAAGGCCTCGGCGATGTCCAACGCCTGCTCACCGGTGTCCGGCTGGGAGACGAGCAGGTTGTCGATGTCCACCCCAAGCTTCTTCGCATACTGCGCATCGAAGGCGTGTTCCGCGTCAATGAACGCAGCCACGCCGCCGGCCTTCTGGGCCTGGGCAATGGCATGGATGGCCAAGGTCGTCTTGCCCGAGGATTCGGGGCCGTAGATCTCGACGATACGCCCCTTGGGCCAGCCGCCCACGCCCAAGATGGCATCCAACTGGATGCATCCGGTGGGAATCACCGCGATGTCCACCAAGGACTGCGACCCCAGCGTCATGATGCTGCCCTTGCCGTAGTTCTTCTCGATCTGGGCCAAAGCGGTCGCCAAGGCGCGCTCCTTGTCCTTGTCCAGGCCGGGAATGACCACGGCTTCCTTGTCGGCTTTCTTCTTGCTGGTCTGGGTCGACATGAGTCCTCCGCTTCGCTGTGTCTTGCTGGTACGTATTTGGTGTTTTGGCGTTTCGCGCTTCGAGAGCTGATGCTGGTTCTGGCGGGAGAGCCCTAAGACCCATCTGACTGGGTTCTTGTATTCAAGATACCGAAAATTGCTCAAAGGGGCAATTGTTTTTTTGAGCACGCAAACAAATTCGCATTCACTCCGCATCCACACCACCGCGCTCAACCTACATTCCTCTTCGATGAACGAAGCACCTTCGCAGACGCCTCCAACCAAGCAGCCCCAGGACAAACCGGGACTGGCCACTCGCCACCTTGCCTTGGATGCCCTCCTGCAGACCGATCGCGGCCATTTCGCCGGCGACTGGATCGCACAGCACGGCCAGGCCCTCAGTGCCGCCGACCGCGGCCTGTGCCTGGAGATCACGCTCACCACCCTGCGATGGAAGCGTTTGTTCGACCACAATCTCGAAGCCTACATGAACCATTGGCCGGGGGCCCGCGCGGGATGGATCTTGCGCATGGCCTTGGCGCAGGTCTGGATGCTGGACCGCGTGCCCGACCACGCCGCCGTGGATCTGGCCGTGACCTTGGCCCGCAACCTGGAAGGCTCGGGCTCTGCCGGACTTGTCAACGCCGTGCTGCGCCGCTGCCTCGGAAACGGCATGCACACCCCCACCGAACTCGATTCGCTGGCCCTGTCGATCCGCCACTCCCACCCCGAATGGCTGGTGACCCGCTGGCTTGAGCGCGTGGGCCTGGAGCGCACCGTCGAATGGCTGGACGCGAACAACCGCACCCCTGCCGCCTGGGTGCGCGTGAAGCCCGGCGTCTCCACGGAACTGCCTTGGACCGATGGACAGATCCTGTCCAAGGCCCTGGATGGCCGGTTCCTTCGCCTGGACGCCTCGCGTCAGGAGTTGCTGGCAAGCGAAGCCTTTGCCCAAGGCGCTTTCAGCTTCCAAGACCCGGCATCGGGTTGTGCCGCCCTTGCCTTGGCCAGTCGCCTGCAGCCCGGGAACACCTTCCTGGACATGTGCTGCGCCCCCGGCGGCAAGAGCGCGCTCCTGTCCGAAGGCAAGCACCTGGACGGCGTCCACGCCTTTGCCTGCGACATCTCGCACGAGCGCCAAGTGCGCAC
>JBDKGV010000031.1:0-20891 GCA_039798005.1 Fibrobacterota bacterium | reverse complement strand
GGAACCAGGACGTCCTCCTGACCCTCCCCGGCATGTCGCAATGGATGGAGGAGTTGGGCGATGGCTTTTCCGAAGCCGTCCTGAAGCTCGGATCCGCGGGCCGCGCCAAGGCCTCCGAGGCCATCGGCTACTGGGGGGCCCATGAGCGTCACGCCCACCTGCTCGTCCGGCTGGCCGTGGATGCCGGCAAGACCGTCCGCTCCGAAGCCGTTCCTCATCTTCCCAAGATTCCGGTCGAAGTGCGCGAGGCCTGCCTCGAGGGAATCCTCGGTGCGGGATCCACCGCCGAGAAGGAACAGGCAGCCGCGTTGCTTGCCCGCTTTCCCACGAACCGTTCCCGGGAAATCCTGCGGCAGGCGCTGGACACCAAGCTCCTCGACAAGGTCCGTCACGCCGTGGAATCGGCCTTGGAGACGTTGGACGCCGTCGGGAAGTCCTCGGCAAGCGAATTCCCCCCTTCCCCGGAATGGACGCCCATCCCGAAGGTCGCGCTGGGGGCGGAAATCCGTGAGATCCTGCGCAACAACCACCAGTTGCTGCTTGCCGATCTCGAAAAGGCCGCGGCCCAGGAGAAGCTCAGCAACGAGGAGAACAAGACCAAGTACACCTGGCGGGCCTCCCACTTCGAGCAGATGCGCAAGGCCTCGCTCGACCGCATCCTGGCCTACCTGGAAAGCGATGAGGTCGCCACCGAAAAGACCAAGGTCCCCAACGAGGCCATCGAGATCGTGTCCCGCGACAAGTCGGTGGCCGCGCGCCCCGACTTCGGAGTGCACCGCATCCTTCGCCTCTTCGCGCTGCGCCCGCACCTCCTGCAGTCCTTCTGGCACCAGGACCTGTTCCAGACCTGGCTCAAGACCCAGGACCCCAAGACCCTTGACCTGCGCGCCCTCGCCAAGTGCCTGGAGGAATGCGGCCAATCCGATTCCCTGATCCAGCAGGCCTGCTTGGGTTCCTGGTGGCAGGGCGGCAACTCCCCGCAAGAGATGCTGGCCCCCGAGCGGGTCTGGCCCTTCTTCGTGGAGAACCCGCAACATCTCGACGTGGTCTTCGGCCTGGACGTCTCCAAGGTCGACCGGTACGGATCGGCTCCCGAGCGCATCGAAAAGGGTCTGGAGATCCTGGCGATCTTCCCGACCATCCCGGCGCGGCTCATCCCGCCCATCCTGGAACTGGCCTTGGGTTCGGGCAAGACCCACCGCAGGCACGCCCAGGACACCCTCTCGCGGCTTCCGGATATTTTGGACAAGATCTGTCAATCGGTGGACCATTCCTCCCAGGAGATCCGCGTCTCGGCGATCCGGTGGCTCACCCGCATCGCGCCACCCAACGCCTTGGCCATCCTCGAAAAACGCCTGACCAAGGAGACCCGCGAGGCCGTGCGCGCCACTCTCCTCTCCTGCATCGAGATGCTGGGAGGCGACCTCTCCAAGGCCCTCTCCCCGGAAACGCTTTTACAGGAGGCGCACAAGGGCCTCAAGGGCGGAGTCCCGAAGGCGATGGAAGACTTCCCCTTGGCGGGCCTTCCCGAATGCCGGTACCTGAACGGGACGCCGGTGGAGCGCGAGGTGATCCAGTGGTGGGCCGTCCTTGCCTTCAAGCTGAAGGAGCCGACCGCCAACCCGTTGCTCGTGCGCTACCTCACCCTGCTCGACGAACCCAGCCGCAGCGGACTGGGGCTCTTCATCCTGCGCAGCTTCGTGGCGCGCGACGTGCGCGGCCCCACGCTCGAGGAGGCCAACGCCAAGGCCACCAAGGAGGCCCCGGGGCGCTTGCAGATGTACCAAGGCTACGTCAAGTACGACTGGGGCAAGCAATGGGCCAACCACACCCTGGAGATGTGCTTCGAGGAGATCCGCAAGGAGTCCTTGGCCACCTATCTGGGCAGTGCCATCGCGGAAAAAGGGACATTGGCCCTGTGCGTCTTCACGCCGGGTGCCCGGGCCGTGGAGCTGGTGCAAGGCTACATGAAGGAGCACTACACCCGCCGTTCCCAGATCGAAGCCATGCTGGAGGCACTGTCGGTGGGTGCCGACCCGCTGGTGATCCAGCTGATCCTGTCGCTGGCCCGCCGCTACCGCACCGCCTCGGTCCAGGAGAAGGCCCGCAACCTTGCCGAGGCCATCGCCGAGCGCAAGCAGTGGAGCACCGACGAGCTGGCCGACCGCACCATCCCAAGCGCGGGCCTGGACGAGAAGGGCGTGCTGGAGCTGGACTACGGACCGCGCCAGTTCCGCGTACGCTTGGACGCCGACTGGAAGCCCGTCGTGGAGACCAGCGAGGGCAAGAGCCTCAAAGCCCTCCCCGACCCCAACCAGTCCGACGACGAGGCCCTGGCCAAGGAGGCCAAAAGCCTGTTCCAAGGTCTCAAGAAAGGCTTGAAGCAGATCTTGGATCTGCAGACCGGGCGCCTCTACGAGGCGGTCTGCTCCCAGCGCACCTGGGCGTATGCCGACTGGCGCGAATTCCTGCAAAGCCACCCGGTGGTCGGTCGCCTGGTCCAGGCTTTAGTGTGGTGCGACGAGGCGGGGAACGCCTTCCGCCCGTGCGAAGACCGCACCTTGGTGAACGTGGAGGACGATGCCGTCGTGCTCAAGGACGAGGCCCGCATCCGCATCGCACACGGAAGCCTTTTCGACGAGGCGACCCGCAAGGCGTGGAAGGCCCATTTCAAGGACTACAAGGTCAAACCGCTGTTCCCGCAGATGGACCGCATTTTGCCGGAATTTGTCGGCACCGATCGCGAGATCACCACCCGGCAGGGTTGGGTCTCCGACACCTTCACGCTGCGGGGCCTGTTCACCAAGCGGGGCTACCAGCGCTCCGAGGCGGAGGATGGCGGCTTCTTCACCATGTACCGCAAGGACTTCGTGTCGGTGAAGATCCGGGCCGTGATCGAGTTCTCCGGGAATTGCCTGCCCGAGGAGAACGTCGCGGCCGCCCTCAAGACGCTGTCCTTCGAGCGACGCGAAAAGCACCGTAACGAGACGCTGGAACTGAAGGACGTGCCGCCGGTCCTGCTTGCCGAAGTGTACGGGGACTATCTGGACATCGCCGCCGCCTGCCGCGGCTTCGACCCGGCGTGGGAAAAGGTGTGCCCATGGTGAGTCCGACACTGCTTCACATCGTCAAGGGGCTTGCGCCATGACCGAAACGAACTCCTCCGTCCTGCGCCAGAGCGCGGAATCCCTGTACCGCAGTGAACTCGAATCGCTTGCGGCCTCCGACAAGGACCCGAGGCCCGAAGGCTGGAAGCTCTCCCCGAAGGCGGTGCGACGCTTCCTGCTGGGAGACGCAAAGGCCGGTATCGAGCGCAAGTTCTACGGCGACGACCCGCTGGTGGATCGCTGCATCGTCACCCTCATGGGAAACCAAGGGCTCATGCTGGTGGGCGAACCCGGTACCGCCAAGTCCCTGCTGTCCGAGCTGTTGGCCGCCGCCATCTCCGGGGATTCCGGACTGGTCGTGCAGGGCACCGCCGGGACCACCGAAGACCATCTGCGCTATTCCTGGAACTACGCGATGCTCCTGTCCAGCGGCCCCAGTCGGCAATCCTTGGTGCCCTCGCCGTTCCATCAGGCCATGGAAAGCGGCAAGCTGGTGCGCTTTGAAGAAATCACCCGCTGCCCCCCGGAAATCCAGGACGTCATGATCTCGCTCCTGTCCGAGAAGATGCTTCTGATCCCGGAGCTGGGCGAAGGCGCGCGCCTGCATGCCAAGCGCGGGTTCAACGTGATCGCCACCGCCAACCTGCGCGACCGCGGCGTGCACGAGATGTCCTCCGCACTCAAGCGTCGCTTCAACTACGAGACGGTCCAGCCCATCAAGGACCTCGCCCTGGAGACCGAACTGGTCGGACGCCGCGTGGAAAAAGAACTGGCCCGCAATGCGGCCATGCCCAGCGGCAAACCGGCCCTCCAGCAGGATCTCATCGAGATGCTGGTCACGGTCTTCCAGGAACTGCGCAGCGGACGCACCCGCGAAGGCACCGCCATCAAGACGCCCGAAACGGTCCTGTCCACCGCCGAGGCCGTCAACGTGGCCCACGCCGCCGTATTGGAATCGCGCTACCTGGGCAATGGGCAGGTGGACGGAGGGGCGCTTGCCCGGCAGCTCATGGGCGTGGCCCTCAAAGGGGACCCGGAAGATGCGCGCAAGCTCAAGCAGTACATGGAGACGGTGGTGAAGGAGCGATCCCGCAAAGGGGAGCCGTGGAAGTCCTTCTGGGACGCCTCGCGCCCGCTGTGGAACTGATCCCGGATCTTCAAGAATCCCTCGAGTGGAACGATGTGCACTTCGTTCCGGTGCGCCATCACAGCCCCGCCTGCGCCACGGCTCTGCAGCGTTTGCTCGACGAAGTGCAACCAGCGGCCGTGCTGGTGGAAGGCCCGCGCGAATTCGATGCGCTGCTCCCCTTGCTTGCCGATGCCCGTACCCGCTGCCCGGTCGCCATCTTCTCCCAAGCCAGCGAAGATGCCCCCGCTTGGTTCTTCCCCTTGTGCGACTCAAGCCCCGAACGGGTCGCGCTCCTCCATGCCCATGCCAAGGATGTCCCCGCCCACTTCATCGACCTGTCGCCTTCCTTGCGACCACGGCTGAAAGAGGAGGGATCGCACAGCCTCATGGACGAGTCGCGGTTGGCCCACAGCACCTGGGTCCAGACCCTGGTGGAAAAGACCGGCTGCCGGAACCACGACGAGCTGTGGGAACGCCTCTTCGAGCTGCGCACCTTCGACCAACTGGGCGACTGGCGCGGCTTCTTCCGGGAAGTGCATGCATGGTGCGCCCTGGGGCGCGCCTCGTGGTCGGAAGATGCCATCGAAGCCGACGGCGACCTCGCCCGTGAGGAGTGCATGGCCCAGGAGATCCTGCGCCATCGCAAGCTCCATCAAGGTCCGCTCGTGGTCGTCACCGGCGGATTCCACACCTCGGGGCTGCTGGCCACCTTGCGCTCTGGCCGCAAGGTCGGAAAGGTGCCCACCCCCGACACCACCACCTCCCCTTGGCTGATCCGCTACGGGTTCCGCGAGCTCGACGCCCTCACCGGCTACGCCTCGGGAATGCCCTCGCCCGCTTGGCAGCAGAGCCTTTGGGAAGGCTTCCGCAACCGGGAACAGACACCCTCGTTGGGGGCCTGCCGAACCTTCCTGTTGCAATTGGGAAGGACCCTCCGCCATGGCGGAGTCGGGGAACCCGTCGGCACCCCGGCGGTGGAAGCGGCCATCGTGCAGGCGCAACGGCTCGCGCAACTGCGGGGCCTGGTGGCACCCGGCCGCTCGGAACTGCTCGACGCCGCCCACAGCTGCTTTCTCAAGGAAGCCCGCACCGACGCGCGCACCGGATTTTCGCACGAGGTCCATCAGCTCCTGGGCGGAACCGCCATGGGAGACATCCCCCCGTCGTCGTCCTCCCCGCCGCTGGTCGAGGACACCCGCCGCCAGGCCCGCGCCGCCCGCGTGGATCTTGACGACACATCGCGCCGCACCGTGAAGCTCGATCTCCACCGCAAACCGGCGCACCGGGAACGGGAACGCTTCTTCCAGTTGGCCGCCTTTCTTGAAATCCCGCTGGCCGCTTGGCAGACCGGCCCCGACCTTCTGAACGGGATCGGGATGGACCGGCTCTTCAGCCAGTGGCAAGTGGCTTGGACGCCGATGGTCGAATCGAGCCTCTATGAACTGTCCAGCCAAGGCTCCACGCTCCAATCCCTCGCGGCCCGCAAGATCTCCGAGGAATTGTCCGGTTCCGAAGAGAACCGCCCCCAGTGCTCCGACGGCGTGCGCGTCCTCCAGAAGGCCGCCATCCTGGGCGTGCTGGACAGGATCCCCGACTGGAAAGGGCGCTTGGCGCAGCTCGAAGCGCAGGAGACCTCCTTCCCGTCGCTGGTGGATGCCTGCAAACGGCTCACCGTGATGCGTCAGGTGCAAGGGCTCACGGACTTTCCCGAACCGGCCTGGTTGGACGTGTTCCTGGCCCGCACCTGGCAGCGCACCGTATTCGCCTTGGACGATCTCCTGGACGGCGGCCCCGAAAGCGACGGGGAATCCCAGCGACAATTGACAGAATCTGTCGCCGATGCGCTTCTCACCCTGCGCGAGATCGCCGAAGGATTTGCGGCCGACAGCGACCTGAAGTCCCTGATCGACCCTTCCCTGTTCCAGTCGCGCCTGCAGGGGCTTGCCCGGTCGCGGCATGTGCCCCCGCTGCTTTCCGGAGCTGCCGTGGCGCTCCTTGCCTTGTCCGAATCCGGTCAGGAAATCCTGGAACAGGCCACCTCCATCCATCTGGGCACCGGAGCGGGATCACGCGCGGCCACCGACTTCCTGCGCGGCGTGCTGCGCACCGGTCCGGAACTTCTGCTGCGCGAGGGCGGACCGTTGAAGCGGCTTCACGAGCTTGTGGGCACCTGGGACGAGGATCGCTTCCTCGACCTGCTCCCCGAGCTGCGCCAATCGTTCCAGGCCTTGGACCCGTTGCGCATCGAGAAATTGGCCGGGCAGATCCGCACCCTCGCCGGTGGCGAGATCCCTTTCGATCCCTTCGCCGCCGTCGATGTCCCTGAAGGACAGATTCTGTCCATGGCCCGGTTCGAGGCGCTGCTTGCCGCCACCCTGGACCGGGAAGGGATCGGCCATTGGCTGGCTCCCCTGGAGGCCACATGACGGACTCAAGGGACGATCAGGAGCTGAACCTGCGCCGCTGGCGCCTGATCCTGGGCCGCCATGCCGATAGGCCGTTGAACGAGCCGAACTTGACTCGCAAGGAGCGCGGCGTCGATCAGGCGCTTTCCTATCTCTTCGACCGGGAACACGCGGGCCGTGGCATCTTGGGCGCCCGCAGCGGGCACGGCGGCGGACTGAACGCATCGAACCTCACCGCCATGGATTGGCTGGGCAAGATCCACGACCTCTTTCCCCGCGATGTGTGTGAGCGCCTCGAATCCAAGGCCATCGAGGAATACGGCCTGGTCGACCTGCTCAAGAGCCCGGAGATCCTGGACCGGATCGAGCCCAACGAAGCCTTGGCCCGGTCGCTTCTGGGGATGCGCGGACGGCTTGGCCCCGAGGCCCAGAACGGCATCCGCCGCATCATCCGCACGGTGGTCGAGGACCTGCAAAAGCGGCTCAAGCCCGTCTTCCAAAACGCCGTGCACGGCAGGCGCAACCGCTTCCGCCGCTCGAACCTGCCCGTCTCACAGAACTTCGACGCCGCCGGAACCATCCGGGCCAACCTCAAGCACTTCGACCTGGCCTCGGGGAAACTGCCCATCCGGCAGCCGCTGTTCCATGCCCGCCAGCAGCGCAAGCTGCCTTGGACCATCGTGCTGTGCGTCGACCAGTCCGCTTCGATGGCGGGATCGGTGCTGTATTCCGCCGTGGTGGCCGGCATCCTGCACGCCATCGAATCGGTGCAGATCCACCTCGTGGTCTTCGATACCCAGGTGCTCGATCTCACACCCCTGTGCCACGATCCGGTCGAGGTCTTGATGGGCATCCAGCTGGGCGGCGGCACCAACATCGGCAAGGCCATGCACTACTGCGAGTCCCTCATCACCGTCCCCACCCGCTCGATCGTGATCCTGTTGAGCGACTTCGAGGAAGGGGCCTCGCCCGCCTCCCTGCTGGGATGCGTCGCCCGCTTGAACCAGTCCCGCGTCAAGCTCCTGGGTCTGGCCTCCCTCACCGACGGGGGCGATCCGTGGTACGACCGGGCAATGGGTCAACGCCTGGGTTCGCTGGGAATGCAGGTGGCGGCACTTTCCCCGGGAAGGCTTGCCCAATGGCTCGGAGAGGCCATGGCATGAGCCGTCCGAACCTCCCCGACTGGGCCACGCAACTTTCGCGCATGGACGAGGAAAGCCTGGCCACGTGGTCAAGCGTGGGCTTGGTGCGACGCGCCAAGCGCGATCTGGAAAACGGCAAGGTCCAGCTCCTGACCCACGGCGCGGAGCTGGAATTTCTGGCCGACGACGCCACCGTCAAGCTGGTCGGCCCCGACCTTGCCAAGGCCCGATGCACCTGCGCGGCCCCGTCCGGGTGCAGGCACATCGTGACCTGCGTGCTTTGGTTGGGAAGCCTCGAGTCCGCAGATCCCGCCACCGGGCCGGAGCCTTCGGCGTCCGCTGCTGCGATGGATCGCCTGCGGGAAATCGATCCCTCCAAGGTGCAGGGAAGGCTCACTCCCGTCCAGCGCCGCAAGGCCATCGAACTTGCCATGGATTCGACTTGGCGGTTCTCCACCCGTTCGGAAACCTCGGTCGGCATCGAACTGGAACGCAAGGGCTGGCAATTGCGTTGGTCACCGGAAGGACCCGAAGGAACCGTCCTCTCCGACGTCCCGGCCGCCCAGGCTCAGATCGCCCACGCCGCAGGCGTCCTTGCCGCCTTGCGCCTTTCCGGCCTCTGGCAGCCGCCTCAGGAGGATGCCACGCGACCGCCCCCGCCGGCATTGCCAACCGACATCGTTCCGCTGTTGCGACAGATTCTGTCCAGTGGCCTGGGCCATGCAGGAGAGCACCATTCCACCCGGCTGCGCACCTTGGCCATCGAGGTCCGGGCCCAAGGTCGCCGTTCCCTCGCCTCCAGCCTGCGCACCTTGGCAAGCACATTGGAAACCGTCGGAACCTCCGGAAGCACCGTCACCGAGGCGCTCCAGCAAATGGCCGTGGTGCTCTCGGGCTGTGAAACCGCAAGCCTTGCGGTTCACGAGGAGGAATCGATCCGGGAGAAGGTCGAGTGCCTCTGCCTCGGAGCCCATTGGTGGGAATCCCCGGGCGGCGCACGCGGCGCAACCGTGGTCTTCGCCGACCTCACCGACGGCAGCCTGCGCAGCCTGCCCTTGGCCCGTCCCGACGGGCGCGATCCTCTGTTCAAACGCGATTCCCTTTGGCGCAACCTCCCCGTTTGGAAGGGCACCGCTCTGGCCAGTCTTTCCGGCAAGCGACTGGATCTCGCCTCCCTCAAGGTGCGGTCCGACGGCTCGTGGATGGCCTCGGAATCCACCTCCGTCACCATCCACACCCTCCCGCCTTTCGATGACACGGCATGGAACCTGGTCGGAACGGCCGACTGGAACGAAGTGCGAAGGCTCATGTCCGGAATGGCCGGATCCCCCATCGTCGAACGCACGCACATCGCTCTGCGCCCCGCCAAGCTCACTCTGCCGCGTCTGGATGAAGTGCAACAGATCGTCCACTTGGATGCCTTGGATCCCGAAGGCAATCTGCTCTCGCTTGAGATCTCACCCAATGCGTGGAACCGCACCCGGATCGATCTGCTCTCCCGTTTCCTGGAGCGCGGCCGCGCCACGGTACGCGTCGTCACCGCCGTGGCGCGCCGCAGCGGCCTGCGCCTGACCTTGGAGCCGACCCTGCTCGTGCTGGAGCAGGACACCAAGCTCACGCTCTGGAGTCCCGACTTCGAACCCGTTCCCTTTGAGACGGCTTCGGTCGTTTCCAAGTGGCTCAAGGCGCTGCGCAAATCCGAAGCGAGCCCTTCGCCGCTCCTTGCGGGTGCCTTGGCGCGTTCTTCAACTCCTTTGCAAGCGCTCCTCAAGCCGCTCTTGAACACCTGCGAAGCCTGGGCGGAAGGTGGGCATCCCGCCCGTCCTCATCCTTCGGAACGGATGGAGATCGCCGCGAACCTGCGCAAGCAAGGACTGGAACGACTTGGCGCCCGGGTCGAATCCTGCGCAAAAATGGACGACCCGCTGGAGGCCGTCCGCCTCCATCACCAGTGCCGGATCCTGCTGGAACTGGAGGAATGGGGATCGATCTAGCCCTTCCCGTCGCGGGCCAGCAACTTGGTGGCAAGCGACTTCAGGATGTGGATGTTGCGCCTTTGGCGCGAGACCCGCAACACGTTGTAGCCCACCAAGGCCAAAATCAGGAACATCAAGTAGGTCGCGTGTCCGGTGAACGCCCACAGCCCGATGAACATAAGCGGCGGAACGATCTCCACCGCGAGGCGATTCCAGTGGCTCGAAGGATTGGTGGGCAAGGCCGAGTAGCTGCGCAACAATCCCACTTCCTCGGAAGTCAACTCAAACCCGGATGATTCAGTGGACACCATGGCCCCCTTCCTGCGGGCACTCCAGCACCTCATGCACTGGAAATTGCCGCGTCAGCTCCTTGATGATCTTGCTTGCCGCGGCCTTCTCTTCGTCAGGCGCGAAGATGTGGAACGAGGTCAGCGGCTTGCCGTCGCAGTCCAGGTAGCCGATTCCCGAATCCAGGATGAGAACCTGAGAAACGTACCCACCGATGTCCCCTTGAGCGTTGCGAAGCACCGTCACCCGCATGTCACGGGTCGCCTCGGCCTTCCAGCGGCAGACGTCGGAAAGGACCGATGCGGCAAGCGAACGGGAGGTCTTGAACTTCATGGTCCCCTTCGTTTCATGCTTGGGTTTCTGGCCTGAATCGGGTTTGATGGCACCGGCCATCGCGACATTCGCGCACAGGATCGCAAGCCCTGCCCAGCGGGTCGCTCCTTGCAAATACTCGTGTGCCGTGCTGGACAAGCCCATCGTTCCCCCTTTGGTCGGTCAGTCCAGGACGGCTATTGCGGCGGAGTCAGCCAAGCCAGACTTTCCAAGTGCGGAGTCTGAGGATAGAAGTCGAAGAGGAACAGGCGGCGGAGGGTCCAGCCTTCCTTCACGAACCGCCCGATGTCGCGGGCGAAGGTGTCGTGGCCGCAGCTGACATAGCGCAGGTCACGAGGGGCAAGCCGCAAGAGTCCATCCAAGGCATGGGTCGTCAAGCCTTGGCGAGGAGGATCGACCACGACGAGATCCGGCCGCACCTTGCGAGGGCGGGACAACCAGCCTTCGGCGGTGAAGGGATGGAAGTGGGATCTTTTGAGATTCTGCTTGGCAAGCAACAGTGCCGCCGGATCCGGCTCGACGGCGTCGACCTCGGGAAAGCGCTCTTCGAGAAAACGCGCAAACAACCCGACACCCGCGTACAGATCAACGGCCCATTGCCCTTGGGTATCCTCACAGACCGCTTCGATCAACTGAGGAAGCAACGCCAAATTGCTCTGGAAAAAGCCATCGGACCGGAACTGCATCGCCCGTCCCATGACCTCCACGGCAATGTCGCCCTTTTCAGATGGACCATGCAGCCAACTTTTTCCGTTCCAACCAAAGGCGCGTGCGATGCGCTCATGGCGCTCCCCGTACGGTGAGATCGCCGGGGCAGGCACATGCATCCACGACTGATCCAGCTCCGGAACCAGCACCGGGCATTCGTCCAATCGCAAGGCCTTGCGCGAACCCGGCGCAAAGAACCCCCAAAAGCGACCCTTGCGGTCCTCGCCCGGCTGAAACTGGGCGCGGTTGCGATAGCCCCACGGCTCGGCGGTCCGCACTTCGATCTCCGGGATGTCCGCCAACCGCCCGATGCGCGTCAAAGTGTCCTTGAGCAGTTTGGTCTTGGCGGCGATCTGGGTCGGATAATCGAGGTGTTGCCATGAGCAGCCCCCGCAAGTCCCGAAATGCCGGCACTTGGGCTTGATGCGCCCCGGCCCGGCCTCCAGCAGATCAAGCACCATGGCTTCCTGGAATCGACCTTTGTCCGCGGTGATCTTGATCTCGACGAGATCTCCCGGCGCCGTATCGGCAACGAAGACGGCGCGTCCATCCAAGCGACCGACTCCGCGGCCTCCTGTGGCAAGAGAGTCGATGCGAAGAGTGATCACGGCTTGCGGGTACAATCCCCCGATTGGACCAAGAAGGCCTTTCGAGTCACTTTGAGGAATGGAACGGCGCTGTTGTGGCGGCTGGCGCCATCGAAACGAATCTCACCCTGGGCACCGGCATAGGGGGTGTTCGGGGAAAGCCCCTTCGCAGTAAGGGCCAGTCGAGCGGCATCATATCCAAGAGCCGAAAGGCGGTCCGGAATCTCCTTGTACGCTTGCTTGTAGCCTTGGGAGAAGGTGCGCCATTCCGGACGACGATCATCCGGAGCGTAGTCCGTGACAAGGGATGCGCCTTCGAACTTGCCCGCCGATTCCTTCAGGAAGCTCTGGCTGTGCCAGCCCGAGGATCCCAGCCAAACGGGCTCAAGTCCCGCAAGTTGGGTGGAAATCGTGAGGATGTCCTTGGAGGTCTCGACCGGTGCGAACACGACGGGTTTTTGGTTGTCCTTGTTGCGCCCTTGCTGCCAAGTGCGCTTGAGCGCTTCCACTTGGGCCCGGAAGTCCGTCCGTCCGTTGGGGAAGGACTGCTGCCAAAAGATGCGCCCGCCTCGCGCCGTGAAGGCCTTGCGGAACCCTTCGGCGACCCCTTCGCCATAATCCCCTTGAGGGAAGAGCATCGCCGCCTCACGGATTTCAAGACAGTTCCAGGCATAGCGCGCCATGGCCTCGCCCTGCGCCGAGGTCGTGAAGTTCAACTGCCAGGCATGGGGAGCCAACCCGGCGATCCCCGGCGAGGTCGCCGTGGGAAGGATCAGCGAGATGTCAGGAGCCAAGGTGGCAAGTCCTGCGGCGGTCACGACCGCCGATGCGCTCATCATCGGCCCGATGATCGCCTTGGGCTTGGCAAGCTCGACCGCGGCGCGCAAAAGCTTCCATGTCTGGGCCGGATCCGGGGATTCCTCCAGCATCACATACGGCTGCTTCTTCTGATCCAGTTCCAGTTGGGCACCCTGCAGGATGCGCCTTCCCAGTTCGCCAAATTCTCCCGAGCGCGGAAGCACCAGAAAGACCGGCACCTTCTCGAACCGGACGGTGGCCTTGATGTCCTGCTGCAG
The DNA here is from genome assembly GCA_039798005.1 of Fibrobacterota bacterium. Lineage (GTDB taxonomy): Bacteria > Fibrobacterota > Fibrobacteria > UBA5070 > UBA5070 > JBDKGV01. The sequence goes on along the minus strand of JBDKGV010000031.1, from coordinate 8,140 downwards.
CGAGTCGGTGGTCGGCAAGGCCGCCGCCAGACGGGCCGCCGAAGCGAAGTCAAGCGCCTTCCCCTTGAGCATGGACTTGATCGAGATCCTCGCGTCCGTGGCTACCGCCCGATCCGTGGAAGAGACCATCAGTTCAGCCAAGTTGACGATGCCGCTGGCCTTGTCGGCGCTGCCCAGTTCAGCCCAGGCCCGGTACAGGCGCACCCGATGGACCAGCACCGAGCCGGGATACTTGCTTTCGAATTGACTGCACTCCTTCAAGGTCCCTTGCAGATCGTTGATCTTGAGCATTCCCTCGATCAAAAGAACTTGAGCAGCTTGAGCCACCTCGGAATCCCCTGAGGCGGCAAGCAATCGGGATTGGGACACCTGGGCAGCCGGGGCCAGACCTCGGAGCCAATGGGGGTCGAAGCTGCTTTGGCTGGAAAGTCCCGCCAGAACAGCGCTCAGTGCAGAAAGCATCATGCCTGGGAAACCTTTGCAAAACTGTCGGCGAAGGCGCTGCAATCGGGAAAGCGATCTTCGGCCTTGGCGGCAAAGGCCTTGTGGACCACCTCGCACAGGGCCTTGGGAAGATCAGGTCTGAGAGTCTGGAGCGGAGTCGCGTTGCCCTTGAGGATATTGTTGCACAGCGCGGTGAGCCCTTCACCGTGGAACGGAACCCGCTGCGTCAGCATCTGGTACACGACCACGCCCAGCGAATACTGGTCCGAAGCGGGCCCTACCCGGGAGCCCTGCAGTTGCTCCGGGGACATGTAGTTGGGAGTGCCCACGGTCGTGCCGGCCACCGTCAAGGTCATGTCGGGTGTGCGCGCCACGCCGAAATCCATCAGCTTGATCTTGTCGCCCTGCTTCTGGATCATGAAGTTGGAGGGTTTGACATCGCGATGCACCACTTGATGGGTATGCGCCAAATCCAGCGCCGAGGCGATCTGGGTGATCCAAGGCAGCAGATTGACGGGACGCGTGCCGGGGTTCTCGCGAATCCACTGGGAAAGCGTCTTTCCCTCGATGAATTCCAAAACGAGGTACCAGAGATCCTCAGCCCGTCCATACTCGTACAACGTGTTGATGTTGGCATGGTGTAGAGCACCTGCCACCCGCGCTTCCCGCAGGAACCTCGCCTCATTCACATTGGTGTGCGACTTGTCGGCCCGCAGGATCTTGATGGCCACCGGCCGTTCCATCTTCGGGTCGTAGGCCTTGAAGACCGTACACATCCCACCCTGCCCCAACGGCTCCAGTTGGATGAAGCGCCCGATCTGGAGATATTCCCCCCGTTCGTTGCGCTCGATGCGGTCTTCTTCCCGTCGCGCCACTTCCAGGACCTCGGTGGCTTCACGCACGGTGGTCACCGGAGTCGCGGAACTGGAACGCTCCAGCGACTCGTGGGCACGCGGCATCCGCACCGGATTGACGCGGCTCGGGTCCGACACCCGCACGGCCCGCCTGGGCCAAGCCAGCACGACTCCAGCGGCAAGCGCGGGATAGATCAAAGCCGGCAGCGGATTCATCCATTCGTGCAGCACGAAAAAATCAACAAGGAAGATGCCGATCCCGGCTCCCGCCAACGCGCCGCAAGCAAGCAAGCCATAGCGCTTGCGTTGCCGCAAAGGAGCCAGTGCCACCACGATGCAGCCAAGCACCATCCAAAGGATGTTGAAAGGGGTCGCATACCTGGAGATGGGATAGTGCGATCCTTCCAGAAGACCTCCGATCACGACCGCCAGAAATTCCGACTTGGGCATCCGGCTGCCGAACATGGCTCCACCGGATGGCGCTTCAAACACGGGTTCGATCCCGGCCGCGGTCACTCCAAGCACCACGATCTTGCCCTTGAACAAGTCACCGACCACTTGCCCCTTCAAGAGTTCCGCAGCGGAGACGTGCGCCACCGTCCCGGCTCCCGGCAAGTTGGCAAGGACTGAGCCATCCTCGGACACCTTGCGGGTGGATCCCACCTGCAATTGCCCACCCTGCCACCAACGGCTGGGCTCCGGCATGGCCGCTTGAGCCGAGGCCACGGCAAGCCCCGCCACCGCTTGATTGGACGTGGACCGGAAGACCAAGGGCACAAGCAATCGGGTCGGATCGTACCAGAGGCTGTCGACACCCCAGAGGATCGATTCGGAACAAAGCCCTGAAATGCCACCCATGGCCACATTGGGGTAGGCTTGATTGCTCAATTCCCCGCCCGAACGCACGCAAGTGGAATCGCCTCCAGCCTTGAGCGGAAGCACGAGACTTGATGAACTGTTCTTGGCCAATTCCTTCCAAAGCACCGGATCGGAGGAGACCTTCAAGATCTCCTGGGTCACCACGATGCCCCGAGGGTTCCATTTCGAGACCGCCTGCACCAGTTCACGGATGTTGCCGCTGCTCCAAGGCCAGGCTCCCACGGCATCCAGCGAGGATGCATCGATGGCAACCAGCACCACGCGGGACGAAGGCGGCTCGGGCCCCCTCAATTGCAAAATTGAGCCAAACAGTGCATCCTGCGGAAGCACGCCAAGTGACAGGGCACAATGACCAGCAGCCAGAATCCCGGCCAATGAAAGAGGGAGGAGCTTTCGCACCATCAACCTACCTCGCGTTCCAGACAAAAACTTGCACGAACCAAATCTAGCTTGGTCACAAAGATTCGGCACTCCCGCCGGACACCGGAACCTAGGATCCGGGTTGTTCCGACGCACGACTCGATAGGGAGCCGGGAAGAGCAGCCGCCTCCAAAAGTAGGCTGGAAAGGTCCTCTTGCCCGGGTATTTTTTCCATTCGATGCACTTGGCCAAGCCAGCCAAGACTTTCCAGAGCGGCTTCTGCGGTCCCCTTCAAGCAAAGGACAGGAAGCCTGGAAAGGTCATTCCATGCACCAATCGCCAGATTTTGATGGAACATTTCCACCATCTGCCCCGACAAAAAGCCGATTGCATCCACACGCGGCGGAAGTCGCAAGGATTCAACGGGCTGCAACCCATACACCACCAAGCGCCTGAGATCGATTCCTCGCGCCAAGGCCAAGGCCTCCACCGTACCGGCGGTCTTTTCACCACAGGGAAAGAGAACGGTCTCCCCTTGGACGACATCCAAGATTTCCAAGGCCGCGGCACCACCCAGCGTGGAAGGAACCAAGCAATCCATGCCCGCTTCCCGAAGGATGGCCGCCGTCCCATCTCCGGACACGGCAACCACCCCGCGATACTGCGGATGATGGCGAACAAACCAGCTTGCGGCATGGCGACTGGTCAGGACGACATGCGAAAAATCACCGTGAAACGGGTGATCGAACTCGATGACCCGACTGACGGCCAACTTGAGCACTTCCCAGCCTTCAACGGCAAGGCCTTGAGTCCCTTGGTCCGCGCTTTGGACCAGGAGAAGGACCTTATTTCCACACAAGTCCGGCCTCTTGCGCCTCGTGCAGAAGCTGCAATGCCATGGACTCAAGCGCTGGCTCGGCCTCGATGTCTGAACCCGCCCAACTCTTGCGCAGGACGACACCGGAGGCCGGGTCGCCAAGGCTTGCATGGACCCGCCAGCCTTCCGCGACCGGTTCACAAAGCGCAGCCAAGGCCGCCTTGCAACCACCTCCCAGCGCCATCATCAACGTCCGTTCCAGTGAAGCTGCCCGCCGGACCCCGGCGTTGTCCACCGCGCCCAAGATGCCTTGAACCAAGGCGTCATCCTTGCGGCATTCCACGGCAAGCACTCCTTGCCCGAAGGCAGGGACGCACAAATCCACAGGCAAGGCCTGCTTGATGCGATCCCCCAGCCCAAGACGACACAGCCCCGCCTGAGCAAGAATGATGGCATCGTACTCGCCGCGATCGAGCCTGGCCAAGCGGGTATCGAGATTTCCACGCAAATCGGCAAAGCGAAGATCCGGCCTCACCGCCCGCAACTGGGCGATGCGACGCGGAGAGCTCGTCCCCACCAAGGCGTTGTGAGGCAACTCTTGCAGGCTTGAATACCCGGAAAGGAATGCGTCCCAAGGAGCTTCCCGCTCGAGAAAGGCTCCCAACTGGCACCCTTCCGCCGTGACATAGGGAACATCCTTGAGGCTGTGGATGGCCAGATCCACTTCCTTGGAAAGGAGCGCTTCTTCCAGCTCCTTGGTGAACAGTCCCGTGCCCGCCATCGAGACAAGGGGTGTCGATTGGTCGCGATCCCCACGGGTGGAGATCTTCACAAGCTCGAAACGGCAATGCGGATGGGCGGCCTCGAGCATGCGCATCGCATGGGTCGATTGGGTCCAAGCCAAGAGGCTTCCGCGGGTTCCGATGCGCAAGACGGTCATGGGGATGGCCTTGAAAAGATTTGCAACACCCGGCGCGCATGCATCTCGTCACCACGGGCGGCAAAGTCCTTGGCCGTGTGCACCGGCTGATGCAGGAGCTGGTTGGCAAGCAGCCGAGCAAAGCCTTCCAATTCCAGGTCGAACTGTTCGCTTCCCGCCAAGCGCTCCAGATGGCGGGCATGACGGTGCGCAAGCTCCGTGGCGATCTCATGCGCGGCTTCGCGGACCTGGCGAATGTCATCAAGGATGGAGCGCGAACGCAGCCAATGGCAGAACCGCTGCACATCATCCTCGATCAGCTGCGTGGCTTGCTCCGCTTGATCGGCGCGCTGTTGGCGATTCTGAGCCACGACGCTTTGAAGATCATCGATGGCCACAAGCCTGGTTCCGGGATGGCAGGTGCAGGCGGGGTCGATCACGCGCGGTGCCGAGATGTCCAGCAGCAACTGGTCCCCACGCACCAAGGAGTCAGGATGGATCAGGTGTCCGTGGCAACGAACCGCCGCCAAGACCACATCGCATTCCATGGCCCGCTCCAAGCCATCCAGGCCGCAAAGCTCGCCCGGGGCTTCCAAAAGCCATGGCTTGAGCTTTTCGGGGGTACGATTGACATACACGAAGCGCTTGACTCCGTGGTGGCGGAAACTTCTCCAAGCGGCCTCAGCCATTGCTCCTGCACCGATGATCGCCACCTTCGCCTTGGGGAGATCAAGCCAATCGTACGCAAATTGGACGGCGGTGGAGGCGATCGAAACGGACCCTTCTCCCAAGGTGGTCGCCGTGCGGATGCGCTTGGAACTGGCCAAGGCGTCTTGAAAGAGACGCAGCAGGAAGAAATCGGCACCTCGCTCCTGGGCTCTGGCCCGGGCATCGCGGATCTGGCCGGATATCTGGGTTTCCCCTTGGATCAAGGAATCCACCGAGGCCGACACCTGAAACAGATGGCGCACCGCATCCTCATGGAAATGCCGATATAGGCATTCCATATCGGTACGGGGCATCCGGCAGAATTCAAACCAGATCTGCCAAACCCGTTCGATGGTCTCCTCGGGAGACGGATCGACGATGTAAAGCTCCACGCGATTGCAGGTCGACAAGATCGCGACCTGCTCCACTCCCGCCGACTGCTTCAACCGCTCCACCAATTCCTGCTCGACCTCAGGGGCGATATAGGCCCGGTCGCGCACTTCTTGGGACGCGGTTTTCCAGCTCAGTCCGACGACGGCGCTGTGCATTGTTCCAGACTCGTTGACATCCTGCATTCCGGGCGAAAGATACAAAGCCCGGCACGATCAGTTGGGGTCACTTGGCCTTGCGGGCAGCCTTGGCTTTCACCTTGGCTTCAGCGGCAGCGCGTTCGGCGATCGCGGCGGCTCGAACCGCACGGATCTGCTCGATCTGGCGACTGCGAATCCAGTTGCGACGCTTGAACTCGTTGCGATGTTCATCGCAATACCGAGGATAGACAAACTGCTTGGGAAAGACCTTGACCATGAAAGTCTTGCCGCAACCATCCAGCTCGCAAGTGAACTCCTGCTCGACGACTTCCAGATATTCGTGTTCGAATACGCGGTTGTTGGCGTCCAGAGGCTCTGTGGGCTTCTTGGTCTTTTCCCGTTGCTTGACATCGCGATGAAGTTCGCAATACTTGGCAATGGGGTGTCCCCAGAACTCTTTCCCGCAGTACTGGCAGATCTTCAGCTTGATCCGTTTTTTCTTTTTGTACTTGGGAAGTTGCACCTTGTTGATAAAGATGGGGTACCATGCCATAACCGTCAAGGCGTTTTCTTGCAAGGGCCTGAATTTCAACCCGTCGCCATTCCCCTCGATCGCCTCAGCAATTACTCTTGAGCCATGAATGCAATGATCCTTGCGACCGGCAATCGCCACAAGCTGGAGGAATTCCAGCAGATTCTCGAACCCATCGGGTGGAATGTGCTGTCCTTGGGCGCCTTGATCCCCGGATTCCCCGAGCCGGAGGAGATCGCCACCGACTTCCTTGGCAATTCCCGGATCAAAGCCCTTTCGGCCCAAACCCTGCTCCCGCCAGGCCATGCGGTCGTGGCCGACGATTCCGGCTTGGAAGTGCCGCTCCTGAATGGGGAGCCCGGGGTATTTTCGGCCCGCTTTGCCCAGAAGGCAGGCCATGGGGATGGCGATGCCGCCAATCGTTCAGAACTGATTCGCCGACTCAAGCTGGCTGGCTTGACCGAGGGTGAACTCACTCCAGCCGCCTTCGTCTGCGCCGTCACCTTCCATTCCCCGGAACGCGAACTCCAAGTCGAGGCCCGTTGCTTCGGCTTGGTCGGACTGAAGGAGCAGGGCGAGGGTGGCTTCGGATACGATTCCCTGTTCTTTCCCCTGCTTGCAAACGATACCGCAAGCCCTCTCAGCTTCGCCCAGATGCCCAGTGAAGCAAAACACGCCCTGTCCCACCGGGGCAAGGCGCTGGAGAAGCTTTCGGAAGCACTGATGAGCGATCAGACCTGAGCGAGCAGGACCTTCATGCCATCACGCACATCGTGCGGTACTTGAAGCAGATCGAGGTAGGCATCCAGATTGGCCTTGGGCGCCTGCAGCCTTTGCATTTCCTGCAATTGCGTCTGTAATTTCTGGGAACACGCCTCGTGCAGGAAGTACCCGGCCTTGGCGATGCGTTTTTGCCCCGCCTGCAGGGATTGACCGCAATAGCGGCACTGGCATTGCAAGAGCAGGTCCCGCACCGCTTCCACCAAGGCTTCCATGCTGGCAGGGGTCGCCTGCAGGCTGTCCAAGCGCTTGCGCACACCGTCTTCATCCATCGGGTGACGGATCAATTCCTCCCGCAACATGTCCACTTGCCGTTGGAACCCTTGGCTGCGGAATTCCCGTTCCCGCAGGAGCCCCTCCCTCACCGCCGGGACGCAGTCCGGGCAGAAGGTATGGCTCACCTCATGCGCGTGGGAATCCTGGTGAAGCCAGATTCCATCTTTCCGATAGCGTCCACATGCCATGCACTGGACAGCTTCGACTTGGATTCGGCGCGTCTGAAACATGTCCCAGCTTACCGCCTCGGAGGGGGGTACTGCAAGGGGAAAATCATCCGCGTTGCAGCCATCGGTCATGGATCTCCTTGCGGAACTCGTCCGTTTGAAGACATCCCGAGACGCACTTGGCCTTGCACGAACCGTCACACGGATCGATATGGATATTGACATCCGCACCGGGGAACCGGCCCAGGATGTCATTGGTGATGGTCTTTCCTGCCGAATGGCTCTCACCCACGGTCATGTCCACCGGCAGGGCCAAATGGAACTCCACAAACCGGTCCGATCCGCTCTTGCGGGTGCGCAACTGATGAAAGCCACGCAAGGACGGGCCCAAGGCCAGGATCTGGGTGCGGATCCACTCCTCCTCCTCGGCCGGAAGGGAAGCATCCACCAGGTCGCGCGCCGCCTCGCGGGTCAGGTCCCAAGCCGCCTTGATGATCAGACCGGCCACCGCCATGGCCGCCACCGGATCGACCCAGCGAAGATCCACATGTGGAAAAAGGATCGACCCGACCCACACGATGGCAAGGCCGAGCATCACTCCGCCCGATGTCAGGACATCGGCACGCAGATGGATGGCATCGGCCTCCAAGGCGATGGAGTCGGTCGCCTTGGCGACCCGCATCAGATAGGCGGAAATCAGGAAATTCACCGTCGCTGAAACGCCCATCACCAACACGCCCCAGCCGACATTTCCCATGGCCGCCGGATGCATGAACTTTTCGACGGCCTCCCAGATGATCCATCCGGCGGCAAGGAAAATCAGGAGAGCCTCGACGGTCCCGGAAACATTCTCCCACTTGCCGTGCCCGAACGG
>JBDKGV010000030.1:0-21066 GCA_039798005.1 Fibrobacterota bacterium | reverse complement strand
GAGCTCAAGGCCATCGCCAAGGAGCACGGCTTCACCCTCTCCACGCCGTGGAAGGACATTCCCCTCAAGGGACGCAAGGCCGTCCTGCACCACGGGCTTCCGGCGCGCGGCTTCAAGGGCGCCATCCCGGTGCTGCAGGCCCTCTACGACCAGTGGCACATCTCGCTCCTGACCAAGTACATGTCGAAGCAAGGCTGCCCCGACTGCCACGGCACGCGTCTGGGGCCCGTCTCGCGGGCGGTGAAGTTCCGCGGCAAGGGCATCCACGAGCTGACCGCCTTGTCGCTGGTGGAGCTCAAGGACTTCTTCGAAGCGGTGACCTTCGACGAGCTGGAAGTGCGCATCGGGCGGGAGATCCTGCGCGAGATCCGGGCGCGCCTGCTGTTCCTGGACGCCGTGGGTCTCGGGTACCTCTCGCTCGAGCGCTCGGCCGCGACCCTCTCGGGCGGCGAGGCCCAGCGCATCCGGCTGGCGGCCCAGGTGGGCGCGGGCTTGCAGGGCGTTCTCTACGTGCTGGACGAGCCCTCCATCGGACTGCATCCACGCGACAACCAGAGGCTCCTCTCGACCCTGCGCCGCCTGCGCGACCAGGGCAACTCCGTGCTGGTAGTGGAGCACGACGAGGAGACCATGCGCGAGGCCGACCAGGTCATCGACATCGGTCCCGGCGCCGGCGCCCTGGGCGGAAGCATCATGGGCCAAGGCACCGCCGCGGAGCTGGAGGCCAACCCCGCCTCGCACACCGGCGACTATCTCTCGCGCCGCAAGCGCGTGCCGATGCCCGCGACCCGCCGCGCCGTCGATGCCTCCACGCCGCGCCTTGCCCTGAAGAACTGCCGCTCCAACAACCTCAAGAACCTCGATGTCGAGATCCCGCTGGGGCGGTTCGTGGCCATCGCGGGCGTTTCCGGTTCGGGCAAGTCCACCCTGGTGGACGCCATCTTGGCCCCGGCCCTGCTCAACCGCCTGCACAAGGCCGAGCGCGACGAAGGCCTGTACGATTCCCTCGAAGGGATCGAGGCCCTGGAGACCGTGGTCGAGATCGACCAGAGCCCCATCGGACGCACGCCCCGCTCCAATCCCGCCACCTACACCGGCGTCTTCGACGAGATCCGCAAGCTCTTCGCGGCCCTGCCGGAAGCCAAGGCGCGCGGCTACGAGCCGGGCCGCTTCTCCTTCAACGTCAAGGGCGGCCGCTGCGAGGACTGCCAAGGCTCGGGCGTGAAGGAAATCGAGATGCAGCTGATGGCCAACGTGGAAGTGGAATGCGAGGAGTGCGGCGGCAAGCGCTTCAACGCCCCCACCCTCGAGGTCCACTACAAGGGAAAGACAATTTCCGACATCCTGGACATGACCATCGGCGAGGCGCTTCCCTTCTTCGAGGCGCACCCCAAGATCCGGCGCGGCATCGCGATGCTCTCCGAGATCGGCCTGGATTACATCAAGCTGGGACAGCCCTCCACCACGCTCTCGGGCGGCGAGGCCCAGCGCATCAAGCTGGCCACCGAGCTGCAGAAGCCCAGCCACGGCAAGAGCTTCTACCTGCTGGACGAGCCCACCACCGGCCTGCACTTCGAGGACGTGGAGCGTCTGCTCAACTGCCTGCAGCAGCTGGTGGAGCGCGGCAATACGGTGGTCGTGATCGAGCACAATCTCGACCTGGTGCGCGCCGCCGACTGGGTGCTGGAACTGGGCCCCGAGGGCGGAGCCGCCGGCGGACTCCTGCTTGCTACGGGCACGCCCGAACAGGTCGCCGCGAACCCCGCGTCCCTGACGGCGCCCTACTTGGCCGCCGCCATCGCGGACGGCAACGCCGAACCGCACAGCCTCGAGCCGGCCCCGCTTGCCCATGCCGCCGAGCCGGTCGCCGTCGACCTGGACATCCGCATTCGCGGGGCCTGCAAGCACAACCTCAAGAACGCCACGGTGCGCATCCCCCGCCACAGCTTCACCGTCATCACCGGCCCCAGCGGCTCGGGCAAGACCTCCTTGGCCTTCGATACCCTGTTCGCCGAGGGGCAGCGCCGCTTCGTGGAGTCGCTCTCCACCTACGCGCGCCGCTTCTTGGGCCGCATGGACCGCGCCGAGGCCGAGGCCGTCGAGGGCCTCTCGCCCGCCATCGCCATCGACCAGAAGACCGCCAGCCGCTCGCCCCGCTCCACCGTGGCGACCCTGACCGAGATCTACGACTACCTGCGCCTCTTGTGGGCCCGCGCCGGCACCCTCCACGACCCCAAGACCAACGAGATCCTGCGCGGCTACTCGCCCGCCGAGATGGCCGACGCCGGACTCAAGGCCGCCGGCGCCGGACAGATCCTGTCCATCTGGGCCCCGGCCCACATCCCGGGCTCCAACCTGCCGTTGTTCCTGCAGGAGAGCTCGGCCCTGCCGCGCGTGGCTTCCCAGCTCATGGAACTGGGCTTCGAGACGGCCCTGGTGGACGGCAAGGAAATCGACCTGCGCGAGTGCCCCGCCGTCAAGAACGGCAAGCGGGTGGACCTCAAGGTCGACCGCGTGAAGGTCTCGCCCACGGCCCGCAAGCGCACCATGGAAGCCGTCCTGCGCTCGCGCGAACACGCACACGGCATGGTCCGATTCAACTGGGAGAAGGAGACGCTGCTGGTGGGGCAGTTCCCCGTCAACGAGAAGACCGGCCACTTCCAGAAGGAGGACTGGGAGCCCCGCCACTTCTCCTTCAACAGCCACTTCGGCGCCTGCCCCGAGTGCGAGGGCTTGGGCGTAGTGGGCAAGGTCAAGTGCCCGGTGTGCCTGGGCGAGCGCCTGCGCCCCGAGACCCGCGTGGTGCGGGTGGGCGGCAAACGCCTGCCGGAAATTGTCCATTCCTCCGTGGACGACTGCCTGGAGTTCTTCTCCGGGCTCAAGCTCGAAGGCTCGGCCAAGGCCATCGCCACGCCGATCCTGCGCGAGCTGGTGGGGCGCCTCAAGTTCCTCGCGGAAGTGGGCGTCGGGTACCTCGCCCTGGATCGCGCCGCCAACACGCTTTCGGGCGGTGAGGCCCAGCGCATCCGGCTCGCAAGCCAGATCGGATCGGGTCTGGAAGGCGTGATGTACGTGCTGGACGAGCCCACCACGGGCCTGCACCAATCCGACACGGCCCAGCTCGTGACCACCCTCAAGCGGCTGCGCGACTTGGGCAACACCGTCATCACGGTGGAGCACGACCCCGAGCTGATCGGCGCCGCCGACCATGTCATCGACATGGGACCGGGCGCCGGCGAGGAGGGCGGCGAGGTGGTCGCAAGCGGCACGCTTGCGGAGATTTTGACAAATCCTGTCAGCAAGACCTCGGCCTTCCTGTCGGGGCGCGAACGCATCGGGCGCGACAAGGCCACCACGCTTGCGACCTCGTGGATCCGAGCCAAGGGCGTTTCCTTGCGCACCCTGGAAAGCCTGAACATCGAGATCCCCCAGGGCCGCATGACCGGCATCTGCGGCGTCTCGGGTTCCGGGAAGAGCACGCTGGCGCTGGACCTCTTGGTGCCCGCGCTCGAGGCCCAGGTCAAGGGCAAGAAGACCCGCACGATCAAGGCGCTGTCGGTGGACGACCCCATCGCCGAGGTCGTGGTGGTGGACCAGGCGCCCATCGGCACCACGCCGCGTTCCAACCCGGCGAGCTACACCCACCTGTGGGACCACGTGCGCGACCTGTTCGCCGATCTCCCCGAATCCAAGCTGCGCGGCTGGGGCAAGTACCACTTCAGCTTCAACGGCGGCACCGGCCGTTGCCCGGTCTGCGAAGGCCGCGGCTTCATCGAGCTGGAGATGCACTTCCTCTCGGACGTCTGGGTGCGCTGCGAGGCCTGCAACGGCCGCCGCTTCCCCGAGAAGACCCTGGAGATCAAGTTCCGTGGCAAGTCGGTCTCGGACATCCTCGAGATGCGCGTGGACCAGGCCCTGCCCTTCTTCTCCTTCCACAAGAAGGCCAAGAAGATCCTCGAGGTCCTGGACTCCCTCGGGCTTGGCTACCTGCGCCTGGGCCAACCGGCCACCCAGCTCTCTGGCGGCGAGGCCCAGCGCCTCAAGATCGCCGAGGAGCTGGCGCGCAACCGCCGTGGCCGCGCCCTCTACCTGCTGGACGAACCCACCACCGGACTTCACCTGTCCGATGTGCAACTGCTGGTGCAGGCCCTCTCGAAGCTCGTGGACCGCGGCGACACCGTGGTGGTGGTGGAACACCAGCTCGACCTGCTCGACGCCTGCGACTGGCTCCTGGAGCTGGGCCCGGGCGGCGGACCTGCCGGCGGCAAGCTCCTGTATCAAGGACCGCCGACGGCGCTCTCGGCACGGACCCCGACGGGCAAGGCCCTGTCGAACTACCGGAAGAGCTTCGGGAAGAAGGGGTAGGGCACCCCCTCCGGTCAAGCCGGAGGGCCGGGCGGCCTGCCAAGCCTCCTCGCCTCACCCCGCGCACGGATCCATGCAAGTCTTTGCAGGAAGGGGACTTCGATTCCACGCAAGCCTGAAAACTCCGTTGAGAGAGGCCTCAACGGATTCTCCCCAACTGGGCACCCTGCACCTTCGATCCGGCAGTATTGTTAGGGAGCGGTTGGACGGACCGCAAACTTCTTTCTGGCAGTTTCGGAAACGGACCTTGGCTTCCTCCCTCCTCTCTTGGCCAAGGAATGCTGGAAAGCCCCCCGGAGCTTTATGCTCCGGGGGTTTTTTATTTGCCTGTGGGAAACACTCTGGTGAATTGTTCGTGTCGCACCCCTGAGAGGGTTCTACCTTTGGGTTCCTTGTCACCTCTTGCGGAGACTGCATGAGCGTTTTCTCAATGTTTTCGAACGATATCGGCATCGATCTGGGCACCGCCAATACCTTGGTGCATGTGCGTGGTCGTGGCATCGTCATTGACGAGCCATCCGTCGTTGCTGTGGATCGCAAGACCAACAAGGTCTCCCACATCGGCGCGGCCGCCAAACGCATGTTGGGTCGCACTCCGGGCGACCTGACGCCCTATCGACCCATGAAGGACGGCGTGATCGCCGACTTCGACCTGGTCAAGGAGATGATCAAGCAGTTCATCGACCGTGCCCACCAGCATTCCCGCTACTTGCGCGGCGTGTTCGGACGTCCCCGCGTCGTCATCGGCGTTCCTTCGGGCATCACCGAAGTGGAACGTCGTGCCGTCGTGGAGGCTGCCCAGCTCGCTGGTGCTCGCGAAGTGCACTTGGTGGCCGAACCGATGGCGGCGGCGATCGGCATGGGAATCCCCATCGGGGAGCCCAGCGGCAACATGGTCATCGACATCGGCGGCGGCACCTCCGAGATCGCCGTGATCGCCCTCTACGGCATCGTGTGCGACACTTCGGTGCGCGTGGGCGGTGACGAGATGGACGAAGCCATCATCTCCTACCTGCGCCGCAACTACAACCTGCTGGTCGGCCCTTCCACGGCCGAGCAGATCAAGATGCAGGTCGGTTCCGCCTATCCGCTCCCCATCGAGCTCTCGATGGAAGTCAAGGGGCGCGACGTCGCAGCGGGCATCCCCCGCACCATGCGCATCACCTCCGACGAGATCCGCGAAGCCTTGGAAGAATCGGTCTCCGTGATCGTGGGCGCCGTGAAGCAAGCCTTGGAGCAGACGCCTCCGGAACTTTCCGCCGACATCCTCGACAAGGGCATCGTGCTGACCGGCGGTGGAGCCCAATTGCGCAATCTCGACGAGCGCATTCGCCAGGAAACCAACCTTCCTGTCAATGTGATCGACAATCCCCTGCAGTGCGTGTGCCTCGGTGCGGCCAAGATCGTGGAGAACATCGATCTGTACCGAAGGGTTCTCCTGCCTTCAGGTCGCTGAGTTCCATGCTCCTGCTGCGCTGGATCTATGCCATGGTGGTGCGCGGCAGGGGCGCGGTGTCCCTGCTCGTGCTTGTGCTCTTTTCGCTGTGGCTCAATCACTTTGAACCGATCCAGCGCGAGAACATCCGCCGCGGCATGCTGACGACCGTGCTGTTGCCTCTGCACTCCGTCGTCTCAAGCATCCGGCTTCGCACCGAAATGGCCGCCACGATCCAGCGGCTACAGCAGGAAAAGACCCTGCTTCTGACCCACAGCGCCGGATTGCGGGACATGAGCGCAGAGAACGAACGATTGCGCAAGATGCTCGGATTGGCTCCGCGTGTCAGTTACCCCCTGCTTGCCGCCGAGGTGCTGGCCCGCCAGACGGTCCGTCCCTTGGGAAGCTGGGTGGTGGACAAGGGCCACGAGGCCGGAGTCGAGGAAGGCATGGCCGTCTTGGCGCCCAACGGCCTCATAGGCCGCGTCATCGAGTCAGGCCACGGCTACAGTCTGATCCAGATCCTCACCGACCCCGACTGCCGCGTCGCCGTCATCAACCTGCGCTCGCGCCATCCCGGCACGCTGTACTCCCCTGACGGACTGCGCCTTGAAGTCGAATCCAACGTGAATGCCGACTACAAGCCGGGCGACACGCTGGTCACCTGGGGTGCCGGTGGCGTGTTTCCCAAGGGCCTTCCCATCGGGCGGGTCTTCTCCGCCGATGCCCATGCCGTGGGCGTGCTGCGGCAGTGCATCGTGCGCCCCTTCCAGGATCCGGCCCAGGTGGAAAACGTCTTCCTGGTGATGCGCCGGGCCACGATGCAGATCGGGGCCGATCAACTGCCCGCCAACGGCTTCGAGGTCCGCCCCTCCGATTCCGCCATCGCGGATTCCACGCGCAAGGCCAAGCCATGAACCTCTTCTCCCGCCCCGTCCCGGAAGTCTGGCGTCGCGTCGGGTGGGTCGCAGCCATCTTTGTCGTGCAAGCGGTGTTCGGGGATCGCCTTTCGCTGTTTGGAATCCAGCCCGGGATCCTCAAGCTTGCCGTCTTTCTTTTCGCCCTGCGCTCAGGCGCTTTGCCTGGCGTGTGGCTGGGCTTTTCCGTGGGCTTTCTGCTGGACCTCTATGGACAGGGGCATTTGGGCTGCTTCTCCCTTTCCATGTGCATCACCACCTATCTCGTAGGCCTTCTCGACGAGCGGGAGATCTACACATCCATGCTCACACGCATTCTGGTGCTGGGCGGCTATTGCATCCTGCAAGACTTCCTCTGGGCCTTGAGCGACCACTTGGGACCCAATATCCTTCCGTTCCTTCTGCACAACGCCCTGCCGTCGGCACTCTACACCATGCTGCTGGGAACCGCGCTCTTCTTCCTGCGCCCGACCCGCAGCCTCGTCTCGGGCTGACCGTTGCTCTACCGCGAAGACCAAGGGACCCGCAACGAACGCACCTCGGTGATGCTGGCCACGCTTCTGGTGGCCTTCACCGTCCTGCTGGGGCGCATTGGCTGGCTGCAATTCGTCAAGGGCGACGAGATGCAGCACACCGCCGAACTCAACCGCTTGCGACTGGACCCCATCCACGCGCCACGCGGCATCCTGACCGATCGCAACGGCAAGCCCTTGGTGCGCAATCGTCCCGCTTGGAACATCGTCCTGGACCCTCCGGCCCTGCGCCGTCATGAAGCCGATGTCTTTGAGGCCTTGATGAAATTCCGGGACTCGCTCGGACTGGTCCTTTTCGACAGCGCTGGCCTGCGACGGCAGATGCAATTGGCGCGTTTGCGCCCCTTTGAACGCCCCGTCCTGCTGGAAGACGCCTCGGTCGAGGAAATCGCCCTCTTTGCCGAACACCAGTACCGGCTTCCTGGTGTGATCATGGAAGTCACCACACGACGCGAGTATCCGTTGGGGAAGCTCGCAGGCCACGTGCTGGGCTATATCGGCTCGGTCCCGGAAGACCGGATCGAAGAGCTGGAACCCCTGGGCTACCGATTGGGCGATCTCATCGGGCAGATGGGACTGGAAAAGCAGTATGAAGGCCTGCTGCGAGGCAAGGATGGCATCCGTTATCTGGAAGTCGATGCCCACGGTCGCGTGGCCGGCGTCCCCAAGGACATGCCCAGCACCGAACCCATCCCGGGCCGGAACATCCGCACCAGCATCGATCTCGACCTGCAGATGGCGGCGGAAGAGGCGTTGCCCGACAGCTTGAGCGGTGCCATCGTCGCCCTGGACCCGCGAACCGGTGAAATTCTGGCCATGGCCTCCTCCCCGCGGCTTGATCCGAACATCTTCTCACTGCCGGCCCGCAAGCGCGCCAAGGAATGGGCCAAACTCGCCTTGGATCCCCGGCGCCCTTTGAACAATCGCGCCATCCAAGGAACCTATGAACCGGGATCGACCTTCAAGATCGTGACATCGCTGGCAGGTCTTCGAGCGGGTCGCATCACGCCGACCACCACCATGGGCACCCCGTGCAATGGCGGCTATCACTTCGGCGCACGCTACCAACGCTGCTGGAAGCCTGAAGGTCACGGATTCGTCAACATGACCGGTGCCATGGAGCAGTCTTGTGACGTCTACTACTACCAGCTGGGCCTGATGATCAACATGCCCATCATCAATGAAACGGCCAACCTGCTCAGTCTGGGCAACCGCACCGGAATCGATCTGCCCGGCGAAAAACGAGGCTACCTGGTCGACTCCGCTGCGCACGAGAAACGCCACAAGCGCCTCAAATGGAAATGGGCCCGTGGCCTCATCCTGAACCTCTCGATCGGCCAAGGGCAGCTCGTCACACCTCTCCAGGTCGCCAGCATGGTCGGCGGCATCGGCAATGGCAAGGAACTCTGGCGCCCTCATCTTCTCAAGCAGATCCTCGATCCGCGCACCGGCAAGGTCGTCGGACTCCCCGAAAGCACCCTCGTACGCAAGCTTCCCTTCCAAGCCGACCACGTCGCATCCTTGATGGGCTCGATGGACAGCGTCGTCAACGGCGCCCGTGGCACCGCGCATGCGTGTCGGTTGCCCGGTATCCGGGTGGGCGGAAAGACCGGCTCGGCCGAAAATCCGCACGGCGACCTGACCCATGCCCTGTTCGCCGGCATCGCACCCATGGAGGCTCCGGAGATCGCCCTTGGCGTGGTGATGGAAAATGCCGGTCACGGCGGCTCCATCGCCGCACCCATTGCCGCGAAGATCTTCCGTCGCTACTTCGAGCTCACCGGTCGCCTCAAGCCCGACACCACCCGCAAGGAAATCGTGCACCCATGAAGGATCCCGGCATCGAACTCAAGCACAGGTTCGACGGAATGCTCTTCAGCCTGGTGATCGCCCTGTCCGGCATCAGCGTCTTCCTGCTCCTGTCGATCAACAAGTCCCAAGCCAAGGACTATTGGATCAAGCAGCTGATGTGGTTTGGCTTGGGCCTGGCCGGAACCATCGGCGTCACCATGGTCCCCCAGCGCACGTGGTACCGGATGGCGTATTTCATCTATCCCGTTCTCCTGTTTCCGCTGCTTTTGGTTTCGGCCTCGGCCAAAGGCGCAGAGCGCTGGTTCGCCCTGGGGGGATTTCATTTCCAGCCCTCGGAATTCGCCAAGATCGGCGTCCTCCTGGCCCTTGCCCGCGTCTTTTCCGGACGCAAGATCGGATGGGACAATCTCAAGGATCTGGTCGCCCCCTTCCTGCTCTTCATCGTGCCCTTCCTGCTCATCCTCAAGCAGCCCAACCTGTCCACGGCCTTGGCCGTCGGGACGGTGTTCGTCACGATGCTCTACTGGAGCGGCTTCGGTCTGCTTGACCTCTTGGTGCTCTTCTCCCCCCTGCTCTCCGTCGGCTTTTCCTTCGAGCGCACCCTGTGGGGCGTCTGGATGCTGTTCATCGCCGGATTCCTGTTCCTGCGCACGCGCTCCGGATTGCTTCCCCGCAAGCTCATGCTGCTGTTCTTCCTGATCAATCTCGCGATGGGCATGGCTTCCCAGATCGCTTGGAACAACGTCCTGAAATCCCATCAGCGCTCCCGCATCCTGACCTTCCTCGATCCCACTCGCGAGCCCGGCGGCGCAGGCTACCAGGTGCTCCAGTCCCAGGTGGCGATCGGATCGGGAGGCCTGTTCGGAAAGGGCTTCGGCCAAGGCAGCCAGAGCAACCTGAACTTCGTTCCCGAAGAGCACACGGACTTCATCTTCGCGGTCCTTTCCGAGCAGTTCGGCTTCGTGGGATGCGCCATCGTCCTTGCCCTCTTCTACGCGTTCCTGGCGCGCGCCCTGCGCCTTTGCTTCGAGTTCTCCAACCGCTTCCTCAATCTGGTGGCGGTGGGGTGCGTGGCGATCTTCTCCTTCCACATCGTCGTGAACATCTCCATGACCCTTGGACTCATGCCCGTGACGGGACTGCCGCTTCCCTTCCTTTCCTATGGCGGATCGTTCGTGATCGCCTCCATGCTCCTGGTGGGATTTCTCCTGCACATCCGCCTCGGGGACGAGGACTGACATGGATTTCGGCGGCAAGGCATCGGTCGCTTGGCAGGAGCTCACGCGATGGCTCGGCAGCTTCGTCTTCCCCGACTCCTGCTTGCGGTGCGGTGCGGCGGCCCCGACCTCGCCACTTTGCCCTGCCTGCCTGACGGAAGCATCCGGCGCGATCGCGCCCAACCCGGAAACCCCTCCCGGACTGACGCGCCTGCACTGCGGCGTGACCCTCACCGAGCCGGCCAGAGTCCTTGTCCACGGCCTGAAGTACCACGGACAACGCCGCAATGCCAAAGCCTTGGTGGACCTTTCCCGACCATCCATCCAGCCGGGGCTGTTCCCTGCCGATACGCTTCTGGTTCCCGTCCCGCTTCACGCCACCCGTCGGCGCGAGCGCGGATACAACCAGTCGCACCTGTTGGCGCGGGCATGGTCCCCTGTCTTGGGGTTGCCGGTGTGCGAGGCGCTCCAGCGCACCCGATCGACGGGAACGCAGACCCGATTGAGCGCCGACGCCCGACGCGCCAATCTCGAAGGAGCGTTGCGCCCCTCCAAGGCTTTCGTGCCGGGGCGCCCCTGCCTTCTGATCGACGATGTGGCGACCACGGGATCGACCTTGAGCGCCTGCGCCGCCGTGCTTCTCAAGGCCGGTGCAAGCGATGTCCAAGCCTTGTCCTGCGCCTGGGCGCCCGGAGGTTAGCTCCTCAAGCCAGCCCACCCCGCCACTCCGCGGGGATAGAGCCGCGAGCCGACATCCTTCCCGTCCACGATCTGGTCGGTGAAGCCCCAGCCACCGACACCTTCCCGCTGCCAACGCGCATGCACGGTGTCGACGCGAGCATCGGTCTCCATGCCCAGGACATTCTCCATGACGGCCTGCACCAGGAACGACTTGCTCATCCATGTCATCGAGCTGGTGCTGGAAAGACGCCAAGCCCCTTCCGGCGAGATGCACACGCCGGGCTTCAAGGCCGCCACCAGGTGCGCCTTGAGCCGTTTGATCATGCCACCAAATCGCCCTTCAAGAGAGACGGCGTCCCTGTCGCCCCACCACCACGGATAGATGAGCGGCTCGACGGCCGGCAGGATCGCGCTTTGGCTTCCGGTGAAGTGGGCGGGCAGGCAGCCGTTGTCCAGGAGAGGCACGGCCTCGACGGCCCGGGCGATCCGTCGCGCCGCGTCCTCGGAAAGATTGACAGATTCCGTCAATCCTGCTCTCGCAAGCATCCTGGCCAGCGCAAGATGGCAAGCCCAGGCCTTCACGGCCAGATACAGGCTGCCGCGAGCGCGGGCAAGCGAGGCGTCCAGACTGTCGTAGGTCGTAATCTCCACCCCTTCGCCGCAGCGATCCGAATCGGTTCCGAACCAACCCTCGCGGCTGGCCGGGTCGGGATGCTCCCGCACAAGAAGACTCTCTTGACAGGCGAGCAAGGTCTGCGACTGCGCACCCAACCAATCCTTGCCGGCTTCGGAAAGGCCATGGATCCCGGCAAGCAGGACCCAATTGCAAAGTTCCTCACAGGTCATGTGGGAGAAGCAACGATCCTTCTCGGGGATCTCGTAGCACGAGGTCCCCGGTGCCGAAAAGACGTTGCGCACGCCCATGTCGTGGCAGAACGACAGTCCCCCCGGAAAGGTTCCCAAGTCCGGCACCTTCACCCGATCCGTGAAGGAATGCCGGCGCAGAAAGAGGTCCAGCACATTCCCACTGGCCCACGGGAAGAACTCCGCCTCGAAGAAGGCGTGATCCACCGAAAGATCCAGCGTGTTCATCATGCAGTATTCGCCCTCGTTGACCACGTAGGCAAGTCGGCCATCGGTCTCCCGAAGGAGCTCGCTGCACGCGAGATAGGCACGCGAGGCATGGGCAAGCAGGAAGCGTCGATCCGATGAAGCCACGCGCACCTGAAGTTCCCGGTCCATGGCGCGACAACGCTCGGCACGCAACGGCACCTCCTCCAAGGCACGGCCAAGGACGGACTCGAGGTCCGGGCAATGCCGTGCATAAGCGTACTGCGTTTCCAGTCCCGTCGTCGCCTTGCCTTCCACATGCCACCCGAATGCAAGCGGCATGACCAGCTCCTCGCCCGGCTCCACGCGCACGGCAAGGCCGAAGCAAGCGCCCAGGACATGCGGCGCCCTGACCAGGAGATTCCTCCCGAGGCATTTTTCCAGCGAAAACCCTGCGAAGGGAATCGCCTTCGGATGGCTCGTCGCAAGACCTTCACGCTCCTGTCGACTCCATGCCTTCATGGACGGCCCTTCATGCAGGCGGCTGCCCAGCTCCTCGCCGCACACACCCACGATGGCAAGGACCGGCCTTTGGCCATGGCGATTGTCCACCCGAAGCTCACCCGTCACGGCAGGCAGGACGCTTCGCACGAAGTCGGCACCTTCTCCGTGCGCAGGATCAGGCACAGGCCACAACGGCGTATCCAACCGAAGCTGCAGCCCTTCCGCAGTCCATGCATCGCTTCCCCAGCCCAAGGCTCGCGTCACATCGCAAGCGCCCCACGGGGCCACATGCAGCTCCTTGCCTTCCTCACGCACGGCAAACGCCTCGGTCCCACGCCCTGCAGCCTTGAAGAATGGCATGAGCTGCAGCGTCCCGTCCTCCGCAAGGATGCCCACATAGACATCATCGCTCCCGGGCTTGCGCCCATCGTGGACGGTGAATCCGCCTGTCGCACCGAATTTCCCCAAAGTGAAGCTGCCGTAGGCACCAAAGGCACCGTGCTGGACATGGAAATCCGTGGAGGCAAGACGATCAAGCATGGAACCTAACCTTGAACGAGATTGAAGAACGAGTCGGCGGACGCGAGCTCCGGGCGCAGCTCCTCAAGCAATTGAGGCAGCGTCTCCGGTGGGATCTGCAAAAGCTCGAGCACCGTGGGATCCAGAGGATAGGTGATTCCCCGATCCAGAAGCGAGGCCCCGCATTGCTCGGCCAAGAAGGCTCCGGCATGGACCAGCGCCGCTTGGATGTCCCATTCCTCGGTCTCGGAAGGACGGATATGGCAGACGATCGGCTGCTGCAATTCCTCGGGCAGTTCCCATCGCTCGGCCAGCATCCCGCCAAGATCGGCATAGTGCAGACCCAGGACCTGCTTTTCGAGCTCGGCAAGAGAGGCTTCCCCTTCCTCCGCACGGGCAAGCACTTGGCCGTGCTCCTCCTCGGCCACCACCTCGAAGATCAGGATGCCGATCTTGTGCAGCAGTCCCGCCATGAAGGCGGATTCCACATTCACGCTGTGCAGGCGCGCCACCTTGCGGGCAAGCAGGCGCGTGGCCATGGCTGCGCTGACGGAGTGCTTCCAGTACCGGCCGCGGTCCAAGCCCTTTCCGTTGCCGGTGAACAGCTTGAATACGGTCGCAGAGAGCACCAAGGAACGCAGGGTATTGAACCCCAGGATGATCACGGCCTGATTGATCGAACTGATGGAGCGAGGGATTCCATAGAAGGCGGAATTGGCCAGCCGCAGCACCTTGACCGAGAGGGCGGGATCCTTCGAAAGCAGTCGGCCCAATTCCTCCGCTTGGGAATTGGGATCATGGATGATCTCAAGGGCCCTGGCAACGATCGTGGGAAGAGTCGGCACTTGGCCGACATTCTCCAGGATGTTCTGGTATTTGCGGCGCGTCGCATCGTCCACGCGCTTGGTCAAGGGATCGTCGGACATGCTTGCAGTTTACCACACAAATCTTCCCGTTGCAGGAAAGAATCAGCGTTGCAGCTCCGTGACCATGGCTTGCACATGACTGCGCAGGGTGGCTCCCAGGACGTCCAAGGGGACGACGGAACTTGCAGCCCCGATGTTGATCACCGTCTGGGGCATGGAAGGAGCCACGGCGGTCCTGGGATCCTGGGCCACCACCTTGCCGCCAACGGCCGCGATGGTCGCCGCACCAAGGGAACCGTCGCGCCCCATGCCGGTGAGAACGGCCGCGACGCTGTACTGCCCGAAGGCTGCGGCAACGCTGCGGAAAAGCGGATCCGCCGCAGGTCGCATGTAGTTCTCGGGAGGCTCCATCGTGAGGTGAAGCTGCAGACTGCCCGGCACCACCAGCATATGCCGATCGCCAGGAGCCAGATAAACCTCTCCAGCGCGCGTCTGCATGCCTTCTTCGGCCAAGCGGACCGTCATCGGACTTTCCTTCTGAAGCCGCGCCGTAAAGGTCTCAAGCATCCAAGCAGGGCCATGGACCACCAGAAACACGCTGGCATGCTCCAAGGTCCCCAAGCCATGGATCACTTCGCGCATGGCCTCGGGGCCCCCTGTGCTTGCCGTGATGCAAACACCGACCCTCGTCGGCTTGACCGAAAGATCCGCCTTGGCCGTGACGACCGGGCAGGACGGTTCCGGCTGCTGATGGCGGGCCATGCAGTTTTCCAAGCGCTCCACCACATCCCGCGCCGAAAAGGGCTTGGCCAGGTAGTCGTCCGCGCCCGCTCGCATCGCGTGCAACCTGGCCTCCGCCGAAGCCAAGGCGGTCACCACGAGAAATACGGGTGGATTCGAAACTTCCTCACGCGCACGACGGACCAGCTCGATTCCGTCCATCCGGGGCATCATCCAGTCGGTGATCACCGCATCGAATCCGCCTTCGGCAAGGCGGGAAAGCGCTTCTTGGCCATCCTGCACGACGACAGGGGTATGGCCAGCACGCAACAAGGCTCTCTCCAGCAGCAGGGCACTTGTACGGTCATCTTCTGCGATCAGAACTCTCAAGGAGATCTCCGGGACGAATATCGGGTGATTCTCCAAGAATACATTTCTTCAATGCCCTCGATGACAACCCAAGGATCGATCAACCCGGGATCAGTTCCTTCAGGCGAGCCAAGGAATCCGGAAGAATCTCTTCAAGACGCTCAAGCTCAAGGCGCGCATCCTCAAGGCGGCCCTCTTTCCCCAAGGACTCCAAACCGGAGAGGAGCCTGTGCATCTCCGCCGCACCGACTTGCCCGGCGCTGGACTTGAGTGCGTGAGAGGCGAAGGCGAGATCTTCACCGCTGCTGTCTGCGACGGCCTTGCGGATGTTCACCATCTGCTTCTCGGTGTTCTGCTCGAACATCGTGACCAGTTTGGCGATGAAGCCCGGAGGACCGTACTTCGATAGCTTTTCCAAGGCGGCCGGATCGATCAATTGCTGCATGTCCATACCATCAGCCTACCGCTTGTGCGGACAGGAATCAAGTGTCAAGCAGGGCGGGTCACCGCAATCAACTCCGTATAGCCCGCCGGCAGGGGGCTCTTGGTCCAAGCGGGCTGGAAGGAACGCCCCAGCAACTTCATCACGAAGCCATTGATCGAAAACGGATCGAGACCGATGACCTCATCCACCTTCCATCCGCCCTTTTCCAGCACCTTCACCAGTCCTTTGCGGGTGTAGGACTTCTCGTAGCCGTGAATCCAGTTCTTCCCATGGACATGCTTGTACAGCTGCCAAAGCGAGTAGCGGGCCGGAATCGAGGTCACCATGAGTCCACCCGGCTTGATCAGGCGACGCATTTCGCGCACCAGCGGCATCTCATCCGGGAAGTGCTCCATCAGCCCTGAACTGAAGATCAAGTCGTATTCGCCGGCGGGAAGGCCCGTGTCCCGGCAATCGGCACGATGGACGAAAGGCAGCTTTCCTTTCAGCATCTCCACCGAGACCTCGCTGAAATCCAAGCCATGGCATTCCACGTCCGAGCGCATCTCGTGCAGGCGCAGGATGTTGTTGCCCGCGCCGCATCCGACTTCAAGGACCTTCTTGGTGCCGGTCCCCAGCGAATCGAGGCATCGGTCGAGAAGCGCATGACGTTCCCCCACCATCCATCGTTCGGCCTTGGAGACTTCGTAGCGCTTCCAGTAATCATCCCAGCTGAGCATGAGAACAACCTAGAAATCGCAAATGCCCGACAGAATCCATCCCCGTCGGGCGCCTCCCCCGCTTGGCCACATTCCCCGATCCGGCGGGGGCCGGGCTGCCTGCCAAGCCTCCGCTTTGCGGGGGTCTTGGCCCTGCGGGCGGCATCCCTGGCGCGGTTGGATGCTTTTGTCCTTGCGGACGGCTGTCTCGTTGGGCTACCCGTTCGTACTGAGTTGGTCGAAGAACGGAACTTTTCAAAAGTGATTTTCTTTGACACTGTTGCTCTGGACCTCCGGCCCAGGCCCGGCCCAAGGGAGAGCGGCCTCCCTTGGGAAACCGCCGCCGGGCGTTCCGCCGGCTGGACCCACGGATTTTCGCAGCCACTTTGCGGGGTTTGCCACCACTGCGATCAGCAACCTTGCGACTCAACCGGCCTCGGCTTGCCCCGCGCGATCAGGATCGCAACACGGGGGCCCCAAGGAGGGGGAGTGCCAAGAATCTCGGGCTTCGCCCTCCGTCTATTCGAGGTCCGCCGGAATGATCCCTGTCACATCCGTAACCACGTTCCATGAAATCCCGTGTTCGCGCATCTTGCGCGCATCCTCCAGAGCCTTCTGCTTAAGCCCCTCTTGACGGCCTTTCTCGACCCCGCGCGTAAGAATCTGCTCTTCCCAGGTCATGGTCACCTCTCTGGTTGCCGGATGAAGTGCAAAGGTCAGGGCCTCACTCGCATCCGTGTCACTGCGTCTGAATATATATCGAAGCACCACCCGAAGGAAGCGCATGGCCAAGTCATGATCCAACGGGCCATCGGCGGGTGTCAAACGCTCCATCAAGGCCTTCACCTCGTCCCGCGTGAAGATCGCTTTCATCAGTTCCATCGCAAGCAGCACTGACCGATTCCCATAATGGGCACGAAGCTCTTCTCCTGAGAGGCGAGCCAAGTCGATCAGGACAAAGCTGAAGTCCGGCAAAAAGGTGTGCAATCGGTCTGGCAACGATTCGATCGACTGTGAAAGGCTGCGCACGGTCCACGCTTCACGACCTTGGTACAGAACAATGGGAATGACCACAGGAAGATGTGCACCGGCCTTCTCGGCGCGCTGCCAGATGCCAAGCATGTACGACAACAACTGCAAGTGAGGATGCTTGGGAGCCCAAGACTTGTGCTCAAGAAGGATCGCGACCAATGCTGTCGAGTCGGCAAGCGGACAGGAAAAGACCAAGTCGGCATAGGTCTCGGCCAATTCCTCTGACAAGAAGCTCTCGCACTCTGCAGCCGGCG
Organism: Fibrobacterota bacterium; assembly: GCA_039798005.1. Taxonomy (GTDB): domain Bacteria; phylum Fibrobacterota; class Fibrobacteria; order UBA5070; family UBA5070; genus JBDKGV01. Next base: position 3,649 of record JBDKGV010000030.1, on the reverse strand, counting down.
TCTCCCTAGCATTGGGGTATCGCCATGCAATTTCTGTCAGTTCGCGGCCAGGTCCTCAGGTGTAATGCCGGTCACATCTGTCACGATGCGCCACTCGATGCCGTGCTCAAGCATCTTCCGGGCGTCCTCAAGCTTGGAAGCACGAGCGCCTTGCTCAATCCCTCGTTCGAGGCCTCGCTCGATCCCCTTCTCGATTCCTTCCTCGATGCCATCTTGCTTGAACCATTCCATGATCTCCGGCATGGCCATCTCCTTCAGCTTGCGTTTCACTTCCCGCTGTTCATCCAACTTCAATCTAGCCTCCACCACCCAGAACGCAAAGAACTTGCGCACGCCCATCAGGTCATCCTGATCCTGAAAAGCCATAGTAACGCGCAACACCTGCTCCACACCGTCGGCGCCTGCCATGTTCGGAGTGAATGAGAGAGCGACACGGTTTGCGGTGTGGCGAAAGCGCTCCAGCGACAATGCAGGAATCTGCACGATGCGCGTAGTGAAGTGGAAGGGTGAAAATTCCAATACGCGATGCTCCACCGTGTCTGCGATCTGACGGGGCCGCTCGTCATCCACAAGCGCAATCGGCAGAATCGACTCGCCGGGAAATCGACGCAAAAGCTCCAGGAAGTATCGTGCCGTGCGCAAGAGGTCGAGTTTGCCGGCGTCCGACCAATGCTCCACAAGCGCCATGATCGCCGTACCCCCATCTCTGAAACCGTAACGGATGGCAAGATCCATGGATTGACCCGGACCCGGCTCGGCCACATCCTCCTTGCCCACGGCCGTGTCCAAAAACTCCCAAGAGACTGGCATGCCATGGAGTCGCACCACATCCTCTGCCAAAAACTCCAGCGCTTCGTCCGGATAGGCCTTGAGAAGGTTCTTCACGGCCTGATCGTGCGAGAATGGATCGGATGCGCTCATCTCTTCAATCTATCACGCAGTGAACAAAAGAGCAATGACATTCTTTGCCCTGTGTGCCGCGTTGCTCTGGACCTCCGGCCCAGGCCCGGCCAAAGGGCCTGCGGTGGCCCTTTGGAAACCACCGCCAGCCGTTCCGCCGGCTGGACCCACGGATTTCCGCAGCCACTTTGCGGGACTTGCCACCACTGCGATCAGCAACCTTGCAACTCAACCGGCCTCAGCTTGCCCCGCGCGATCAGGATCGCAACACGGGGACCCCAAGAACGGGGAGTGCCAAGAATCTCGGGCTTCGCCCTCGTGGTAGAGCGGGATGCATCCGGAGTCGTGGCGTTCACTTTGATTCCTGTCAGTTCGCAGCCAAGTCTTCAAGCGCAATGCCGGTCACATCCGTTGGAGAGGGCGACCCGGTTCACAGTGTGGCCGAAACCTCCACGGATCCCGCAAGTATCTTTCACGCATGGTGCTCTTGGCCGAAGAACCGCCGCTGGATTTCCGGCAACCGCAGATCCTGATCTTCGCGGGCCCCAACGGTGCGGGGAAATCCACCTTCGCACAGGAATTCCTGCCAACCGAGGCCCAGTGCCTGCGTTTTCTCAACGCCGACCTCATCGCCCAAGGCATCTCGCCCTTCGCGCCGGAAGAGGCCGCCATCCAAGCCGGGAAGATCTTCCTTCGGCAACTTGAGGATTGCATCGAACGGCGCGAGAGCATCGCCTTTGAGACCACCTTGAGTGGAACCAGCTGGGCACGCAGCATTCCCCGCTGGCAAGCCTCCGGGTATTTCGTGCGTCTCTATTTCCTGCGCCTGCCGACTCCGGACTTCGCCCGATCCCGCGTACATCTGCGCGTGTCGGAGGGCGGTCACAGCATTCCCGACGAGACGATCGAACGCCGATTCCATGCCGGTTTTCGGAACTTTGAAAACGTTTACAAACCATTGGTCGACTGGTGGATGCTCTTCGACGGATCCACACCGGTTCCCACCCTCCAAGAGGAAGGCTCGCGATGACTGAAAAGGTCCGTCCCGGCACCATCCGCCCCTTCACGCGCGAGGATGTCCTCAATGCCCTGGCCCGGGCAGGTGCCAAAGCGGTAGCCCGCGCCAAAAGCTTGGGACTGGAACCCGTGATCCGCAGCCAAGAAGAAGCCGATCGCGATCGCGAAGCGTACCTGCTCCAGCGCCGCTCACAGAATTCCTAGCCAGTCCTTTGCCCGTACGCGGCATTTGGTTTTGCACCGCTGTTGTTCTGGACCTCCGGCCCACTCCCGTTGGCAACACGACGCGGGGAGCTCACGCCCGAAGGATGGGAGATGCATGATTCGACATCCGTTCGTACTGAGCTCGTCGAAGTACGAAACTTGTCAAAAGTGATTTTCTTTGACACTGTTGCTCTGGACCTCCGGCCCAGGCCCGGCCAAAGGGCCGACGGTAGCCCTTTGGAAACCACCGCCAGCCGTTCCGCCGGCTGGACCCACGGATTTTCGCAGCTACTGTGCGGGGCTTGCCACCACTGCGATCAGCAACCTTGCGACTCAACCGGCTTCAGCTTGCCCCGCGCGATCAGGATCGCAACACGGGGGCCCCAAGGAGGGGGAATGCGAGGATCTCGGGCTATGCCCTCGTTTCGCAACAAGCACTTTAACATTCAATGGAAAAATATCCATTTGAGGGAATCGACATTGATCGTCACGCGATGTTTTCAGTGCTAAAAAAGCTGTCAACAAACACAAAAAAATCTGGCAACCAAGATTGCACTTGGTTTCGCAATATTGAGTCATGGAAGGATGTTCAGAACATCATCCGCGAGAAATCTGAAGGAGAAGTATAACTCCCTTGTGGTTATACTCATAGAAGACTGCTTCGGGGGACATTTTCAACTTGCCACAGGGCGTTCCAACGCCCCGCGGCACAGATGGAAACATACCGACTATGACCTGTTACTAAAGATACCAATCTCTCTAGACCAACAGAATTGAGCGAATTTACCACAATCAAAATAAGCTAGTTATCTCGAATACATCGCAATGACAGGCCCTCGAATTTGTAAAAGCTATTTCGAGAAAATCCAACTATATCTGCTCCGTTAATATATCGAGGCCATGCATTTGAGGCGGAAACCTCAGAGGCAGACCATAAGCAAGCGTAATGCCCTATACTGATGAAAGTATTATTCTCATTTTTGTAGCCTGCCGGAAGCAATGAGAATCCATAATCATCAGTTCCTTCTCGCTCTGGAGAATAATTCCAAAGTGGACTATTGGCTTTCAGCTTTTTCACAGCAGCTGTTGATTGCATTAAGGTATCTGTAAGATTAGTCAATTCCGCATCACTCGGCACATGCCAGCCACTCGGGCAAATGCCTTGATGAGGTAATGCTTTTCTCCAAAGAGTGCTATTATAAGTTGGCTCTAAACCCATTACAGCAGACCACTGGTACAATCGCCCATAGGTTTCACAATTCTTTTCGCTTTCCTGGTAGCACCAAGAATTATCCACCTTATAATTCAAGTTTTTACCCATCCAAGTCTGTGATCCAATTTTCACATACGGATACATTTGACCATCACGCGCATCCATAAACGCCCCTGATCCAGCATTGAACACGTACGAAGCACTATGAACACGGCTTGCTGACATTCCGGGAGCCATTGCCATTGCTCTGATCGTCACATTAGACACAACTGAAATTTGACCAGTATAAACACTCGATGAAATCGTCGGGATGCT
>JBDKGV010000029.1:0-21068 GCA_039798005.1 Fibrobacterota bacterium | reverse complement strand
GCCCAATCGGTGGCGTCCCAGTGGTAATCACGGCCCGACCAGGAAAGCACCTCGCCGCTGTCCATCGGGACACCCGCAAGCGAGACGGAATCGGCGGTGGAATCCAGATTGAGGACCATCACGGAAACCTGGCCCGAATCGCTCAAGGCGAAGGCCCGCACCTTGCCGTTGCCGGTCACTGAAACGGGAAGACTGACTGGCGCCCCGGTTCCGCGACCGCGCTCGATCCACGCTTGGGTCGCCAAGTACTGGCCCCAGAAGGCGCTGGTCGGCGCATCGCCCACATCCGTCGCCATCCCTTTGCGATTGGGGGTGAAGAGCCTCAAGGACCCGTAGGTGGCCCCGTTCGATCCGTCCGGATTCATCGGTTCCCCGCCCGCTGGCTCCCATGCGCAAGTCACGGCGCGGTCGCCAAACCGGCTGGCCATGTGGCCCAGCATGTCGGCCATGCCGATGCCGTCGGTCTGGTGCATCAGCAGGTAGGTGATCGAGACCGACGCGTTGAATTCGGTCAAGGCGACCTTGCGCGTCTCGGGTTGCGAAAGGTACCGGACGAGGTAATTGTTCAAGGTATCCAGCTGGGGACCGATCCGGTCCATCGCGGCGAGCATGTCGGTGGGATTGCCCGATCCCGAAGGGATGTAGTACGGGTAGGCGTGAAAATCGACGCCATCGAGATAGCGGACACCGTCGGCCCGCTCGGCATTGCCGATCCGCTCAAGGAACGAAGCCATCCAGTTGGCCTCGCCACGACCACTGGGGCGGCTTTGGAAATCCATGGTGGAAAGCACCGGCCCGTAGATCTCGATGGAAGGATCCGCAGCCTTCATCGCCTTGACGAATTGCAGGAATCGGGCGGCATACTGGGCGGGGTCCAAGGGTCCACCCTGCTCCCAGTTGCCGTCGATCTCATTGCCGACATGCCAGCGCTTGACCCCGTACTTCTTCACCACGTTCGAGAAGTGAACCCACGCAGCCGCCTCCTCCGGGGTTCCGGTTCCGACATTCACGCACAGGAGCGGGTCGAACCCGGAATAGTCGCGTGTGAGCTGCGACATGAACGTCTCGAAGTCCCATCGCGAAGGGGCTTCAGCGTTGCGATCATTGGCTGGATGGGTTCCCATCGCCAGCACCTGGACCTTGGACGTGGCGGAATTGCCACTGGCCAATTTCCCGGCGGCATACAGCCGGATCTCACGCACTTGGGCGCCGGATTTCCCGGGAAACCGGATCTGGAGCCAAGAGCCCTTGATCGCCGCAGGAAGCTTGACGCGAGTCACGCCGTCGGTCGCGGGAAACGCGGTGGGTGCTGACCACACCGCGCTGTTGCTCCACATCGGATCGCCCGAAGTGCCGGCGATCCTCACAGAATCGGGACGGATCGCGCCCCAAAGAATCTCGACCGAATCGATGGAGGTCCGGGCAGGCTTCAACAGCAACCAAGGTTCGATGCTGTCCTGCTCGGTCACGCCCCACCAAAAGCTTGCCGTATCGGCATCCACCACCATGGAAGGAAAGACGCTGCCGTAGTTGTTGCGATTGGTTCCCCGGTGGCGGGTGTCCACCTTGAAGCCCGCCTGGAATTCCGTGTTGGACGGATGCCAGATTCCAAGGCTGTCGTAGCTTCCCTTGCCATTCCAGTGGTATTCGTTGGAAAGGGTTCCGTTGGGATAGCGGAAGAGGGCGAATCCGCCTCGCTGGAGTCCCGGCGTGAGCGCCTTCACCTTTTCCGGACTGTACCAGATGGGCAGCACTGTGCCATTCATGGGCGCCGGCTTGAGGCTGTGCCCGGGCTTGTCGGGAGAAACGGTCAGGACCGCCCCGAAGGCGGCGGATCCCAAGGTGATGGCCAACAGGCCTGAAAAACAGCGGTGCATCGCAACCCTCCGAAAAAGAAACGGAACCAGATTCCGTTGGTCGCAAGAACCCGGGAGCAGGTTCAGCGCCCCCGGGCAAGTTTTCACTCCAAGTTGGCGATCTGTTCCTTCAGGGACTCCAGCTCGTCCTTGATCGAGATGACCAGGTGGGAAATCCGTGCGTTCTGGCATTTGCTGCCAGTGGTGTTGGCCTCGCGCAGCATCTCCTGAAGCAGGAAACCCATCCGCTTGCCCACGGCCCCACCCGCCTCCAGACAGTCGCGAAACTGCCCGTTGTGGGAGGAAAAGCGCGTCATCTCCTCGTCGACATCGAGCTTGTCGGCGAGGTGCGCCACTTCCTGGGCAAGCCGGGCAGGATCCACCGAAAGACCGCCCACCATCTCCTGGATTCGAGCCTGCAATTGAACCCGGTAATTTTCGATATGCTCGCGAGCAAGCGCCGGAATCTGAACCAGCGCCGCCTCGATCCGCTGGAGTCGACCAAGCAGGTCGGCCTTCAGGTTCTCGCCCTCCTTGAGCCGGAAGGCATCGTGCTGTTGCATGGCCAGTGCCAAGGCCTCGAAGACGGCGGGCTTGAATTCCTCCAAGGCAGGTTCAGGCTCCGCCTCGGTCTTGTTGATCGAGGCCCAACCCAGCAGATCGGAAACCGTGATCTCGCCCGCAAGCCCCGTGGCGTCCTTCACCGCGCGCAATTCCTGGGCAAGCCGCACCCAGCGGGAATTCCCTTCCTCGCTGCCGTTCCGGCCCCCTTGATCCTCCAGATTGACCGTCACGGTCACCGAGCCGCGTCCAAGCTTGCCGGAGAGCGCCTCGCGCAAGGCCCCTTCCAAGGGCTGAATCAGCCTGGGCATGCGAAGTTGAGCCTCGAGAAAACGGCCATTGACCGATCGCACTTCCACGATCACCTTGCGCCCTGCAGCCATCACCTCACCGGTACCGAAACCGGTCATCGATCGAATCTGTCCCATTTCCCTGATCCTTTCCATAGCAGGACAGTGCACAAGATCCGGGTTGGATCTTCTCGGCACATCCCTGCGCATGTCCAATTAAGAAACCTTTGACATCTCTTTACATGCACACCACCCGCAAAACTGATAGCTTCGAGTTCATGTCCATCTCGAAGAGTCTCGTCTATCCCAGAACCCATCGATTCCAGATTCCCGTGATGGGCACTGGACACAGTATCGACACCCCGCTTCGCGTGGCGCGCTTTGGCATCAGTTCGGTCGTGAGCCTCGTGGACGACATCCTCATCGAGCAGGTTCAGCGTCTGTATTCGCAGCGCTTGGGGGTGCCCTTCCAGCCCGTGCCGCCATCGGCACCGGATGCCCGCACCCAGCGCGTGCGCAACTACTTCGATTTCGCCACCGATCTGGTCCAGAGCCAGATCAGGGAGATGCAGGCACAAGCCTTCACTCCCGAGTCCGACAAGACCCGCTATTTCGAGATGCTCCCGGAATCCTCGCCCCTCAAGCAGGATTACCTCAAGATGCTTGCGCTGCCTGCCGGTTCCGAGCGCGAATCCTTGGCGCAGAGCCTGACCCGGCGCATGGAGCCCGGCTCCATCGACGCCAACATCATGACCAAGCTCGACCGCCGTCCCGCCGCCAAGGACGGCACCCTCTCCGAAGCATCGCTTTCCGATGCCAAGACCGCCCTTCGCGGCTTTGCCCTGTCGAAGAACCGTGGCAACATGATCTTCTCGGCAGGCATCAACCCGACCCTGTACGGCTTGATCGAGGAATTCCCCGATTTCTACCGCACCTCAAGCGATGAACCCGCCAAGGGCATCATCATCAAGGTCAGCGACTTCCGTTCGGCCATGGTCCAAGGGCGCTTCCTGGCGAAGAAGGGCCTGGAAGTGCGCGAATTCCGCATCGAGTCGGGACTCAATTGCGGCGGGCACGCCTTCGCCTCCGAAGGCGACGTGCTCGGTCCGATCCTGGGGGAATTCCAGAAGAGCCGCAGTGGCTTTCCCGCTGAATTCTCTCCGCATATCGAAGGGTATTTCCGCAAGAAGGGCCGCGAGATCCCGGAGGGCACGCGCGAGCATGAAGCCGCCGTGACGGTCCAAGGTGGACTTGGAAACTCCGGGGAACAGAGCCGCATGTTCGAGTTCGGCGTCGATGCCACCGGCTGGGGGTCGCCCTTCCTCCTGGTATCCGAAGCCACTCCCGTGGACGACTTCACCCGCGAACTGCTGCGCCAGTCCACCGGTGACGATCTCTTCCTGTCCGATGCCTCCCCTCTTGGTGTCCCGTTCAACAACCTTCGCACCAGCTCCGCGATCGTCGACATCCAGCGTCTGATCGACGCCGGGCGCCCGGGCAGCGCCTGCCCCAAGGGATTCCTGGTCACCAACACCGAGTTTTCCACGGCCCCGATCTGCACCGCATCCTCCAAGTACCAGAGCCAGAAACTTGAGACCATCGGTGGAATCGACGCCGTCGATGCGCCGAAGGTCCTGGTCAAGGAGTGCATCTGCCACCAGCTCGGCAACGGGGCCCTTGCCTTCCTTGCCCAAGAGAACAAGGCCCTGAAAGGCGAGATCGAAGTCGTCGCCTCGCGTGGCCCGGTCAGCGTGTGCCCCGGCCCCAACCTCGCCTGGTTCGACCGGTTCTATTCGCTCAAGGAGATGATCGACCACATCTATGGCCGCATTCCTTCGCTTGTGAGCGCAAATCGCCCGCACTGCTTCGCGGCCGAGCTTGAGATGAACGTGCGCGAGTACCAGAAGCTGCTTGAAGGCGCCGCCGGCAATGCGGCGACCCTCACCAAGGCCGAGCGGACCAGAGTTGCGCTGCTTGAGAGCATCTCATGGTACCGTCAGTTCCTGGCCACGACCACGGCCATCGCCGATGAGAATCTCGAAAGCTTGGCGGAGTGCTTGGACCGCCAGGAAGCGATCCTTGCGATCGCCGAACCCGCCGTCGTCCTTTCTTGACCTTCCAGCCCTGATCAAGAAAGGCCGCATCCTCCGATGTGGCCTTTTTTGTTTGCCTTGACCAACGATGTGTCGCCACCCCGCAGGCAAAAAAGAAGAGGCTTCCCATGGGAAGCCTCTTCAAGATTGGGGTACAAGGATTCGAACCTCGATAGTCGGAACCAGAAACCGAAGTCCTGCCATTGGACGATACCCCAGTCGTATGCAGGCTAATATGCCAAATCCTTCGGATTCCGTCAAGGGAGGAGTAACAAACCAACCCCACAGCAATGCGGCGATGGATTCACCCGTTTCGCATCCCTGACAAAAATCGACAAGCACTCGCCCATGCGATTTGATAGAATCGCACAGTGACTCACAACCATCAGCAAGAGCCGCAACCCAGTCGCTGGACAGTGCTGGTCGTCACGGATGCCATCCGTGGCGAAACGGATACCAGCATCGAGGGCATCTTGGGCTCGCCTCTGATGAAGGACATCGAATTCAGGGTCTTCGACAACCATTTCGCCCTGATCTCGCAGTATCGCCGGATGATCGTCGAAGGTCGTTCCTGCCCCTTGTGCATCCTCGATGTCAATCCTCGCCACTCGCCGGTCACGGCCATCGTGGGACGGCTCTGGGCGTTGGACCCGGACATCGAGATCCTGCTGTGCCTTGATTTCTCCAGCCGCAACCTCCCCGCCATCCGCACCTGGCTGAAGGACGGATACTTCTGCCTTCGCAAACCGTTCGTGGAGGAGGAAGTCTCGCTGCAGGTGCATTCCCTGTGCCTGAACTGGATGCGCAAGTGCCAGTTGACCGCCAAGGAGCAGATCCTGTCCCAAGTCAACCGCGACCTGCTTGCGGCCCGGGAGCATGCCGAATCCAAGGCGCAGGAGGCCAAGTCGGCGAACGAGGCGAAAAGCGCGTTCCTAGCCAACATGAGCCACGAGATCCGCACTCCCATGAACGGGATCCTGGGAATGACCCAGTTGCTTCTCGATTCCTCCTTGGACGGATCGCTGCGCCAGTATGCGGAGATCATCGGCAAGAGCAGCCGGGCCCTCCTGAACCTCCTCAACGACATCCTGGACTTTTCCCGCATCGAAGCCTCGCAAATGACCTTGGAGGACATCGACTTCGACTTGCGGGTCCTGCTGGAGGACACCCTGGAGATGTCGGCGTTCCAGGCCCAGGCCAAGGGGCTGGAGATCGTCTCGCTGGTCGATCCCGAGATCCCCATGCGCCTGCGCGGCGATCCCGGACGTTTCCGACAGATCTTGACAAACCTGCTCGGGAACGCCATCAAGTTCACCGCATCGGGAAGCGTCACCTTGCGTGCCGTGCTGATCGCCCACACCAAGGAACAGGCCTACCTCGGGTTTCTCGTGACCGACACGGGAATCGGAATCACCCGCGAGGCCCAGAGCCAGCTGTTCCGCCCCTTCACCCAGGCCGACGCCTCCACCACGCGGCTCTTCGGAGGGACGGGCCTTGGTCTTTCCATCTCCAAGAAGCTTGTCGAACTGATGGGAGGCGAGATCTCGGTCGAAAGCCAAATCGATCAGGGCTCGACCTTCCGCTTCAGTCTGCGGCTGGGGATTCAAAAAGCCCCGCTTCCCTACCGGTTCCCCCAGCCGCAGGAACTGGTCGGGAAGCGGATTCTGGTCGTCGATCCGAACGACAACCACCGCACCTCCCTGCAAGGGCTCCTTGAAGAATGGGATTGCCATTTCGAAGCGGCACGCAATGGCCGCGAGGCGATCCGGATGACCTCGGCAAGGCATGAGACGCCCTTCGACGCGGTGATCATCGACAACTCCTTGCCGGACATGGAAGGCATCGTATTGGGCAGCAAGCTGGGAAGCCTGAACCTGCCCACCCGCCTCCTGCTGATGACGCCGCTGGGAAAGCGAGGCGAGGCGCGCCTGTATCAAGACGCCGGATTTTCCGCCTACCTGACCAAGCCGGTCCGGCATTCGCTCCTGATGGATGCCCTGCTGCTCGTCTTCGATGGCGCCCGAAATCCGGAGCATCGCCCGCTGATCACACGGCATACCATCGCCGAGGCCCACCGCAGGACCCATTCCATCCTGGTGGCGGAGGACAATCCGGTCAACCAGCTGCTCATGTCGGAACTGCTGGGCCGCATGGGGTACCACTCCAAGATCGTGGAAAACGGCCAAGAAGCGTTGGAAGCCCTCACTGAAGAGGATTTCGATCTGGTCCTGATGGACTGCCAGATGCCGGTCATGGATGGCCTCGTCGCCACATCCATCTTGCGCGACCCCGCCTCCAAGGTGCGCAATCACGACATCCCCGTGATCGCCCTGACTGCAAACGCCTTCCGGGAAGACCGGGAGCGATGCCTTGCCATCGGGATGAATGACCACCTCGCCAAGCCCATCGAACCCGAAACCCTGATTCTGTGCTTGGAGCGCTGGCTCCCGGCCGCTTAAGGCCCGGACACCTCACCGGCAAGCAAGCGCACGAGCTTCAGGCATTCGTCCTGCTGCCGCTCCACCGGGTAACCGGTGAGATCGGCGACCATGCGAAGCGGCAACGGCTGGGCCAGCCATTCGATGCGCGGCTTGGCCCCGTTGATCCTCTCCTTCAGGACCGCAAGCTCCGGCCTCCAGGCCTCGTCGAACTCGAGGATGGCTCGCCCGCGCGTGATCCCGACCAGCGCGACTCCCGCGGTGCGTGCCGCAAGGCGTGCGGCCATGCCGCGCAAGACGGCCCGGACCGGCTCCGGGAGCGGGCCGAAGCGGTCGCGGAACTCCTGCGTCATCGCATCGATCTCCGCAAGCTCCTTGGCCCTTGCGATGCGCTGGTAGAGCTGGATGCGCAGGGCAGGGTCCTCGATGTAGCTCTCGGGCAGGAATGCGTCCGCCGGGAACTCGATGCGCGGATCCAACGGGGTGCGCGGCTTGTCCCCGCCCAGCTCCTCCACGGCCTCCTTGAGGATGCGGCAATAGGTCTCGAAGCCCACCGCCGCCACGAAGCCGCTCTGCTTGTGGGACAGCAGGTTTCCGGCACCGCGAATCTCCAAGTCGCGCATGGCGATGGCGTACCCTGATCCCAGGTCGGTGAACTGCTCCAAGGCGGAAAGCCTCTTCTTGGCATCGGGAAGCAGGCGATCCAGATCGGGCACCAGAAGCCAGCAGAAGCCCTTGACGTCGCTGCGACCGACGCGACCGCGCAACTGGTGCAGTTGCGACAGGCCGAAGCGATGCGCTTCCAGCACCAGGATCGTGTTGACGGATGGGATGTCCAGGCCCGACTCCACGATGGTCGTGCTCACCAGCACGTCGAACTCGCGATTGAGGAAGGCGCTCATCACCTGCTCGAGGTCGTCCTCGTCCATCTGGCCGTGCGCGACGCACACCCGCGCCGAGGGCACCAGTTCCTCGATCTTGGCGGCGGCCTCCTCCAGCCCCTTGATGTGGGGATGCACGATGAAGACCTGTCCGCCGCGCGCCAGCTCATCACTGACGGAATCCGTCAAAATACGGTCGGACACCTCGCTCACGCGGGTATCCACCGGCAGGCGGTTGCGCGGTGGCGTGGCGATGATGGAGATCTCGCGCACCCCCGACAGCGACATGTGCAGGCTGCGCGGGATGGGCGTGGCGGAAAGCGAAAGGACATCCAGCCCCGCCCGCAGCTCCTTGAGCTTCTCCTTCTGCTTCACGCCGAACTTCTGCTCCTCGTCCAGCACCAGCAGTCCAAGATCGGCGAAGTCTAGGTCCTTGGCCAGGATGCGGTGGGTCCCCACCACCACGTCGACCTTGCCCGCCTTGATGTCGGCAAGCGCGGCCTTCTGCTCCTTGGCCGACACGAAGCGATTGAGCAGCTCCACCCGGATGGGCCAATCGGCGAAGCGGCTGGACAGCGTGGCGAAATGCTGACTGGACAGCAGCGTCGTGGGGCACAGAAGCGCTACCTGACGCCGCCCCATCACCGCCTTGAAGATGGCCCGCACCGCCACCTCGGTCTTCCCGAATCCCACGTCGCCGCACACGAGCCGGTCCATCGGGCGCATGCCCTCCAGATCCAACTTCGCCTCGCGCACGGCGCGGTCCTGGTCGGGGGTGAGGTCCCAATCGAAGGAGTCCTCGAACTCCTTCTGGAAGTGGTCGTCGGGCGGATACGGGACGCGGTCCGCCACGGAGCGTCTGGCGTACAGTTCGACCAGCTCGCGCACCATCTCGGCGACGGCCTTCTTGGTCTTCTCCTTGAGGGCGTCCCACTGGCGTCCGCCCAGCTTGTGAAGACCAGGCTCCGCCCCTTCGGCGGAGCTGTACTTCTGGATGCGCCAAAGATCGGAGACCGGAAGCCGCAGGCGGTCCTTGCCCTCGTACTGCAACACGATGCAGTCGACCTCCTCGGAGCCTGCCTTGATCCGCTCGATCCCCAGGTACCTTGCGATCCCGTGGGTCTCGTGGACGACGAAATCCCCTTTGGTCAGCGCGTCGAAATCCGGGATCGCCGCCCCGCCGCGTGCTTTTCGGGCGCGCACGCGCCGTGCGAAGCGGTTGAAGATCTGGTGGTCGGTCCACCAGGCCAGGCCGTCGGAGGGGATGAGAAAGCCGCAGGACAGGTGCCCCACGACGATGCCCGCGACCGGGATGCCCTCGATGAGCTCGGTGAGGCGGTTGGCCTGCCCCTGGTTCGCCGACAGGAGCTGGACCGCCGTGCCCTTGGCCCGCAGCTGCTTGACCCGCTCCCCCACATCCCCGATCCCCTTGCCCGAACGCTCCTGGATCCGGCACTCGACCGCGAGATCGACGCCCTCCTCGCCCCGGAAGGCGCGGAAGGAGGCGCCGGGAGCTTTTGACAGGATCTGTCCAAACGCCGCCGGGGAAAGCCAGAGCTCCTCGGGGGAGGCCACCACGAACCCCTTGGCGCGCGCCTCGGCGCAAGCGGGCTTCGCCTTGGCCAGGATCTCCTCGGAAACGGCCTCGGGGTTCCCGCCCATGAGAAAGACCGAAGCCCCTGCGCCCAGGTGGTCCAGGAGCGTGGAGTCGGTCGGGACGAACCATGGCCGTTGCCATGTCCATCCGATGTAGTCGCTGACCTCCTCCAGGCGACGGCGCTCGCGTTCGAAGGCGGCGTCCTCGCCGGGCAGCGCCTCGAGGATCCGCATCAGACCGTCCTGCAGGGCCTCGTCGTCGGGCAACCCCTCGTCCATGGGCAGGATCTCGACCGCATCGAGGGACCCGAGGCTTCTTTGCGTGAAGAGGTCGAAGGAGCGCATCGAATCGATCTCGTCGCCCGACAGCTCCAGACGCACCGGATTGTCCAGGGCGTAGGGGAAGATGTCGACGATCCCGCCGCGCACGGCGAAGGTCCCGAGCTCCTCGCACTGGGCCTCCTCGCGAAAGCCCATCCGGGCAAGGCGCAGGCGCAGTTCCGGAAGGTCCAGGCGACCTCCCTTGGCAAGCGCCAGGATGTCCTTCTCAAGCTTCCCGGGCGAGGACAATTTCTGACAAAAGGCGGAAAGCGTCGCAACCACCAGGTGCGCCCCTTGGGAGCGCAGGGCGTGGAGGGTGCTCAGACGCTGCTCCAGGGCGTGTCCGAACGGATGCCGCCACTCGTAGGGACGCATCTCAAGGCCCGGGAATCCCAGCACCTCGTCGTCCCCCAGGAGGGCTCCCAGATCGTCGCGCAGAAGCTCCATCTGGCGCGCATCCTCGCAAAGCACCAGGGTCGCGGCGTCCTTGCCGCGCGCAAGGTGCGAGAGGGCCACGGCCACGGCGGGAGCCGAGCCGTCCAGTCCACCGACCCTCTGCCAGGGAACCGATGGCCGGACCGCACGCAAGGAAGGAAAGTGGCCCGGATCGCGCAACAGCTCGGGGAGGGTCTTCATGGCTCACCTTTCACATTCATTGGAATGCTCAAGATAGCTTCACCCCCTGAGCCGACCTCCGGCTGGCGATCAGTACAGCGGCCGGTACCCCGGTTCCCAGACCAGCTCCTGCACCAGGGCCCGCACGTCATCCGGGCGAGGCGTGTCGGCCAGATCCTGCTTCCACGTCTGCTCGGCGACCGCGATCGCGATCTCAAGCGACACTTCCCGGATGCGGGTGAGCGGCGGATAGACCCGACCAATCTCGAGATCCGAGTCCTCCACCAGTTCCGCAAGGCGCTTGGCGGCGATGAAGAACATCTCGTCAGTCACATGCCGCGCCTTGGCCGCCAGGACCCCCAGGCCCACGCCGGGGAAGATGTAGGCGTTGTTGCCCTGGCCCGGCACGAAGGTCCGGCCACCCAGTTCCACGGGTGCAAACGGCGAACCCGAGGCGAAGATGGCCCGCCCTTGGGTATGGACATAGGCGTCCTGGGCGCTGCACTCGGCATTGCTGGTCGGGTTGGACAAGGCGAAAATGATGGGACGCTCGTTGAGCTGCCCCATGGCCTGCAGGATGGGCCGCGTGAAGGCACCGCCCTGACCGGAGGCCCCAATGATCGCCGTCGGGCGAATCTGCCGGATCACCTCGGCGAAGTCGATCAGGAATTCCCCGTCGCGGGCCCAATGGCGCTTGTGGGAATTGAGGTCGGTGCGCGAATGGACCACGAGCCCCTTGGAATCGAAGAACCAGCACAGGCTGTGGGCCTCCTCCTCGCTGTGCCCGAGATCCTTCATGCCGGCAGCCAGCATTCCCCCGATACCGGTCGCCGCCTCGCCGGCCCCCAGGAACAGGATGCGCTGTTCCTCCAAGGGCTTTCCGGTCAGGCGCAAGGCCGTCAGGAACCCTGCCAAGGCGACCGACCCCGTCCCTTGGATGTCGTCGTTGAAGGTCACGACCTCCTCGCGCCACGCTTCCAGGAGACGGAAGGCGTTGCTGTTGGCGAAATCCTCGAACTGGATGAGCACACCGGGCCACTTCTCGCTGGCGGCCCGCATGAACTCGCCCACGAAGGCGTCGTATTCCTCGCCACGCACGCGAGGCTGGCGAAGTCCGATGTAATGGGGATCTTCGCGGTATCCGACGTTTTCCGTCCCGACATCCAGCGTCACCGGCAGGCACCAGGCCGGGTTGATTCCGGCACAGGCCACATACAGGGAGAGCTTGCCGACAGGAATGCCCATGCCGTTGGCCCCTTGATCCCCGAGGCCCAGGATGCGTTCGCCGTCGGTGACCACGATCACCCGCACATCCTTCTCGGGCCAATTGTCCAGCACCTCCCGGATGCGTCCGCGGTATTCGGGGGTGAGGAACAGTCCGCACGGCCCCCGCCATGCACGACTGAAATCCTGACAGACCTTGCCCACCGTGGGGGTGTAGACCAAGGGCATCATCTCGTCGGTGTGGTTCATCAGCAACCGGTAGAAGAGCGTGTCGTTGCGACGCTGCAATCCGGCCAGGAAGAAGTACTTCTCGTAGTCGTCCGGCTTGGAGCGCAATTGGGCCAGCGCCCGCGCCTCCTGGTCTTCAAGGGTTTCCACCGCCGGAGGAAGCAAACCCTCAAGCTTCAGGTTGCGACGCTCCTCCTTGGTGAAGGCCGTGTCCCGATTGCTTGCCGTGGCCTTGAGCATCGAGCTTCCCGACAATCCTGTGTTCAGTCCAGCGTCTGCCATTGAAACGGCTTTCCGAAAGGGTGACGACCATCGATCTCTCGGGTCGGATTCCCCGAAACTTGCTCGTGGAATCCGACCCGAAATTGCTGGCCAGCGAATCCCTCACAGCGTGCTGCGAGGTAGTTTATTTATGGATCAATGTATTCACAAATCACTAGAATGATTCCTAAAGACGTACCAAAAAGATCCATTTTTCCTGTCCATCAGGCCACTGGGGAAGAGTCATTCCTTTGGCAAGGACTCAACAGGTTCTTTCAGGGAAGCAAGAACCAAGAGCGGAGATTTTCATCCAGAACCTATCTTTGGTCCATTATGGAATCAGGGAACACCTGATTTCTCATGTTTGGGGTGATGCTTGATGAACAAGGTTTGGGCCCAGGTGCGCCGTTGGTCCGGTTGGCACCGCATTTTGCTTGCACTGAAAAATCTGTTCCTGACCCTTCCCGACCCGCGCACGCCGCACCGGGCTTGGAAGATCGCAGCCCTTGCCATGGGCCGAACCTTGCTTGCCATCGTCCTTCTGGTCGTGGCTTTGGACATGAACTTCCTTTGGCTCTTCGGCCGCTCTCCCTCGTGGTCGCAACTCTCGGTCCCGCGCCTTGCCGAAGGGTCTGAAATCTGGTCCAGCGACAGCGTCCTGATGGGGCGCTACTACCTGTACGACCGCTCCCCCATCGACACCTCCGAGATCCCCGCAACCGTCGAGAAGGCGCTTCTGGCCAGCGAAGACATTCGCTTCTACAAGCACCACGGCGTGGACCCGAAGGCGCCATTTGCCGTGGTCGCCTCGTTCTTCCGCGGCGGACCGCGCGGCGGAAGCACAATCACCCAGCAGCTTGCCAAGAACCTCTTCCAAACGCGTGGCTCCGCGTCCCAAGGTCTGCTGGGCCACATTCCCGGCCTTCGGACCATCGTGTTCAAGGCCAAGGAATGGATCTGTGCGCTCAAGCTCGAGACGCTCCACGACAAGCGGACCATCCTTGTCCTTTACTTGAATACGGTGGATTTCGGCAACAACGCCTGGGGAATCCAAGCCGCCTCGCGCGCCTACTTTTCCATCACGGCCGCAGAGCTCAACCAGCAGCAAGCCGCCCTCCTGGTGGGTCTCTTGAAAGCTCCCTCGGCCTACGACCCGATCCGGCGTGCCGAAAAGGCCCAAGCCCGACGCAACACGGTCCTTTCCCAGATGGTGAAGTACCGCTTCCTCGACAGGGCCAGCGCCGATTCCTTGAGCACACTCCCGCTGGACCTCAAGCCCAGCATCTCCACTCCCGAGGACGGCATGGCACCCTTCTTCCGTCAGGCCATCGCGCCTTGGCTGCGGGAATGGTGCAAGGCCAACGGCTGGGATCTCAACACCGACGGACTCAGGATCCACGTGACCATCGACTCGCGCATGCAGACCTTGGCGGAAGAGGCCATGAAGGAATGGATGGCCACGCTGCAGCGCCGCTTTGACGACCACTGGAGCGGAACCAGCCCGTGGGCGGGCCGCACCGGGGACGGACGCCGCGAACTGGACTCGGTCGTGATGCTCACGCCCCAATGGAAGCAGGCCCTCA
Source organism: Fibrobacterota bacterium (assembly GCA_039798005.1). GTDB lineage: Bacteria > Fibrobacterota > Fibrobacteria > UBA5070 > UBA5070 > JBDKGV01. The sequence continues at coordinate 7,121 of JBDKGV010000029.1, read as the reverse complement.
AGGCCTCCGGTGGCGACACTGCCTTCGCACGCAAGGAAGTGCGCACCAAGGCGATGCGGCGGATCTGGACCGAAGCGGGAATGCGCGATTCGATGCTGACCGTCGGGGACTCGCTGCGTTGGATGCGCATGCGGCTTCAAGGTGGCCTTGTGGCCTTGGCCCCGGAGGACTCCCGCGTCCTTGCATGGGCAGGCGGACGCAGCTGGGCCTTGGGCAAGTTCGACCATGTCTTGCAGAGCAAGCGTCAGCCGGGTTCGACCTTCAAGCCCTTCGTCTACGCCACGGCCCTCACCCAAGGCTGGGGACCTTGCGACAAGCTCATGGACCGCATGGTGACCATCAAGTACGAGGAAGATGGCAAGCAGAAAAGCTGGACCCCGCACAACGCCGACTGGACCAACTACGACGATTCCGTGACGCTTCGCCTGGCCCTCGGGCAATCGATCAATACCGTCACGGCCCAGCTCACGCAGAAGGTCGGCCCGGAGAAGGTGGCCGAGTTCGCCCGCGCCTGCGGCATCACATCGAACCTCAAGGGCGTTCCGTCCATCGGCCTTGGCACCAACCCCGTCAGCCCCTTGGAGCTGGGCGGCGCCTACTGCCCGATGGTCAACGGAGGAACCGCGACCAAGCCCTGGTTCGTGACCCGCATCAAGGACCGCGACGGCAATGTCCTTGCCGAGTTCAAGCCGGAATCCCGCAAGGTGCTGGAACCCGAGGACGCTTGGCTGATGATGCACATGCTCAAGGGCGGCATCGAGGAACCCGGCGGCACCTCCCAGGCTCTCTACAGCTACAACGTGATCCGCGACGGACAACTGGGCGGCAAGACAGGCACCTCCAACGACCACCGCGACGGCTGGTTCGTCGGCATCTCGCCACGGATCCTGGGAGTCGCATGGACCGGCAATGACGATCCGGCCTTGCACTGGCGCACCGGTGAAGCCGGCGAAGGCTCGCGCACCGGCCTTCCCTTGTTCGCAACCTTCCTGCGCAAGGTCTTCGACCACCCCGATCTGGGCTACAAGCCGGCCAAGTTCCCCGAATACCCCGGCAAGATCGCCCGGCGCTGGAACTGCCCCACCCCATGGGATGCGGTCTTCGACACCGTCCCCGACTCCACGGCCGTGGACAGCCTCGGCTTGGACTCCCTGAACCGCGCGACGACACCGACTCCATGACCCTCCGGCAAGGGATCCTCCTCACCTTGCCGCTCTCGATGGCGGGATGCGGAAGCGGTTCCTTCCTGGATTCCACCGACCCTTGGATCGATGCGCGCTGGCTTTCGACCAGTGGTCAGAATCTGTCCAAGGCATCCATCGGCACCCTCTCGATCCGGGCGGGCGCTTGGGGCGGCGGCAAGGCCACCGCGATCCTGCTTTTGGACGATGAGGGAAGCCAATACACCCCCGGCACGGTCGCGCTGGACCAGTTCGGCACGGGTCAGACCACCTTGGTGGTTTCAGGGAAGTCCTGCCCTTCGGGAACCCAAGGGACTCCCTTCGATTCCATGACCGTGCGCTTGGAGGTGGCAGGTACGACGCAGGCCACCACGAGACTCGCAGTGGCCTGTCAGAGCGCTCTTCGCGAAGGGTTATAGCGCGCCGGCAAATCCCAGCAGTTCACCCGAAGGTCCTGCCCACGCCACGGCGTCATGGGCATGGATGCTTTCCAGCGAACGCACATGGATGGAAAGTCCTTCGAACCCGGCCTTCACAAGCTCCGCCCAAAGGACGGAGCCGGCATCCTCCACGAACCGGTAACGGTCCTGGCGAGCGATGGCGTCGATGACCTCCTTTTCATCCTCGCGGCGCAGCACCGGATAGACGGGCGACGAGGCGGCCTGGTCGATCGCATCGAGCAAGGCTTGGAAGCGGTCGGTCACGAGTCCATCGACTTCAACCGAGATCACGGCACGCTGGTTGTGGAAACCGGCTTCTTGGGAGAGCGCCTTGGAGCACGGGCAGCCCAAGAGCGCCACACCCTGCAGACGGGTCTTCCAAGTGAGGTCTCCATTGATCCAAAGGGCCGTGGCACTGAGCCGGAAGGGGTGCAGACCACCGCTTCCCGTGGCCGGCGAAAGGCGCGAGATCACAAATTCTCCACCAACCGTCACGGAAAGCTCCGGGCTTTCCTGGGAGATGGCGGTGCGTTCCACGCGTGCGGGCAGGGTGCCGTCCAAGGCCACGACCTCAAGGCCGTCCTTGAGGAATTCGCGATAGAGGCGGCTCATGTGAACGCCGCGCTTGCCCTCGGGCACCTTGGCCGCCAGCCGGACGGTCCCGACGCATTCGCCGACCCCGGCAAGGGACAGTCGGGCCTTGACCTGATCGATCCCGGCAAAGAGTGGGACGGAAAGCCGTGCGAACGACTGGGACTGGACATCTGGCAAGGTGCTCTGAGTCATGAGGGGGTACAATGTAGCAGGCCAGAGCCGCTTCGAACCATGGAAAGAGGGTTTCCGCCAACACATCCGCACGCATCCGCGAACCGATCCTGCATGGACGCCCGGTCCCAAGGGCCTCTGAATACGCGTTGTTCTGGGCCCTCCCGGCCCAGACCCGGGCCCAAGGCCACTGGCGGCCCTGGGAACCGCCACGGGGGGATTGCCATCCCCCTCGACCCCCGGATAGAGACACTCCGTGGACCATAAAGTCACTCAAGACAGGTGGCGCTTCGAACTCAGCTTACCGTAGGCCCTTCTTGAAATGGGGCGTCCGGGCTTTGCCCACTGCGCGGGCAAAGGACAGTTGTCACCGTCGCTTCGCTTTGTCGGATAGGCGTGCGCGGATTCCATGCATGGAACATCTTCAGCAGTCTGCGGACGGCAAGTCTCATGTTCTGTTTGGTTCGGAAGGAACGCACAAGGCCATGGCCACGGCAGTCGCCACGTGCAGTACCCTTCATGGGGCCCCCGTGTTGCGATCCTGATCGCGCGGCAACTGTTGCGAGCGGTTGCTTGTGAGTGTGGCGGCTGCGAATCACTTTGGCCATTGGGACCCGCGTCGAAGGCGCATCGCCTTCGCTAGCGGGTTTCGTAAGCAGGTCTGACCACCGAGGCTCACTGCTTGCGATCCCTTTGTTGGGTTCCAAGGGGTGGAACCCCTAGCGGTGGTTTCCAAAGGGCCACCGCAGGCCCTTTGGCCGGGTCTGGGCCGGAGGTCCAGAGCAACAGTTTCAAAATGAAAAACGTTTACAAGAAACAACACAGACGGTCGGCACGACAGAAAAGTACCCGTGATCCCCCCGACCGTCACCCCCGCCGCGAAAGCCCGCGCCGGGCGGAAGCGGATGTCCGGGGGCCAAGACCCCGCAGCCGCAGGCGAGGAGGCTTGGTGAGCCGAAGGCGACCAGGGCGGGATCCATGGGCCCAAGGACTGCGAGCCAACCAAACCCAGCCGCCGATTTCTACTTCTTGTGCCCTATGCAAGGTCTCATGCGCTCCATCTCCGGTATCCGTGGCATCGTTGGACAAGCCTTATCTCCGGTGCTCCTTGCCCGGTACGTCAATGCCTACGTGCAGGAGGTCGGCCAAGGCCGGATTCTGGTGGGTCGCGACACCCGCGACTCGGGTGAAATGGTCCAGGCCGCGGTGGTCTCGGCGCTGGTTGCCAGCGGCTGCGATGCCGTGCTTCTGGGGATCTCCACCACCCCCACCGTCGAGATGGCGGTACAGGCCGATGACCGTGCCGTGGGTGGCATCATCCTGACGGCAAGCCACAATCCGGCCCAGTGGAACGCGCTCAAGCTCCTGGACAAGGATGGCCTCTTTTTGGGTCCCGACGCGGTCAAGCGCGTGTTCGCCCGCGTCGATGCCAACGAGGAGACCTGGGTCGAGCACCACGCCTTGGGCAAGGTGGAATCCCACCCCGGTGGCGATGACCTCCACATTGAAAAGACCCTCGCACTCCCCTACCTCGACGTCCCGGCCCTGAAGGCCCGCAAGTTCAAGGTGGTCGTGGATGCCGTAAATGGTGCCGCCTACGCCTCCGGCCCGGCGCTTTGCCGTGCGCTGGGTTGCGAGGTGGTCGAGCTCTTCGTGACCCCTGACGGCCAGTTCCCGCGCGGTGCCGAGCCCGTGCCCGAGGCCTTGGTGCCGCTGGGCGATGCCGTGCGCACCCATGGCGCGGATGTCGGACTTGCCTTCGACCCGGACGGCGACCGGCTGGCGTTGGTGGATGAAACGGGCGCCCCCCTTGGCGAGGAGAAGACCTTGGCCCTTGCCGTGGACCTCGTGCTGGCCCAGAAGAAGGGCTCCGTGATGGTGAACCTTTCCACCTCGCGCATGAACGAGGACCTGGCCGCAAAGCATGGCGTCCCCTTCGAGCGCACGCCGGTGGGCGAGATCCATGTCTCGACACGCATGCTTGAAAACGGCGGACTCATCGGCGGCGAAGGCAACGGCGGCGTGATCCTGCCCGAGCTCCACCCGGGCCGCGACGGCCTCCTGGCCGTGGCCTTCACGCTGGAGGCCATGCGGCGGTCCGGACAGAAATTGTCCGAACTCTCCGCCGCGCTTCCCGAATATGCCATGATCAAGCGCAAGTTCGCCCTCACGGCAAAACCCCTTGGAGATGCCATCTCCGCCTTGAAGGCCGCCAACCCCGGCGTGGAGTGCGACGAGCGCGACGGCTTCCGCCTGGCGTGGCCCGATGCGTGGGTGCACCTGCGGGCCTCCAACACCGAGCCTGTGGTGCGCGTGATCGCCGAGGCTCCGACCGAAGCGCATGCCGAAGCCCTTTGCGCCCAGGTCGAGGGCCTGCTTTGAGCCAAACGCTCACGCGCCCCTATGTCCGGCTGGACGTCTTCGACGGTCCGCTGGATCTGCTTTTGTACCTCGTGCACAACCACGAGCTGGATGCGCGCACCATTCCCGTGGCCGAGATCGCCGACCAGTACATGGCCTTCCTGCGCTCGGCCGAAGCCCCGGAGCTGGGACTTGCCGGTGAATACCTGGTGATGGCGGCCAAGCTTCTGGCCCTCAAGGCCCGCGAGCTTCTGCCTCGCGAGGAGCAAGGGGAACTCGAGTCGGAGGAGTTCGACTTCGACCGCGAGGAGCTGGTGCGCCGGTTGCTTGAATACCGCCGCTTCAAGGTGGTCGCCGAGCAGATGCGTGGCATGGAAGCCCGGAACGCGGCCTCGATGATCCGGGCCTTCGACGAGACGCGCCCTCCCAAGGACGAGGCGATCCCGGAGGAGGTCGTGGGCATCTGGGACCTGCTCAAGGCCTTCCGCGAGGTGCTCAAGGTCAAGCCACGTCTGGCGGGCCACGTGATCGAGGTGGACGACGTCCCCATCGAGGAGCGCATGAACCAGGTGCGCGCCAAGCTCGTGCGCGAAGGCCGCGTGGTCTTCGATGAGCTGTTTGCGCACGACACCCGCCGCATCATGGTGGTGGTCTCCTTCATGGCTCTGATGGAGCTGGTGAAAACCGAGGAGGCGGTGTTCCGCCAAGAGACCAACCAAGGCGCCATCCTGGTCTACCGTCGCAACGAGGAACGCTTCGAAGAGGAGCTGGCCAACGCCGTGCGCCGCATCTCGGAAGACCCCGAGACCAATCCCAACATCGCGGGTCTCTTGGAGGAGCGCGAGAAGATGCGCGTGGAGTCCCTTGCGAAGGAAGAGGCCGAATGGGGCCTGCTTTCCCGCATCTTGGAAGGCTTCGCCGACGGCAAGGTTCCACTGGACCTGCCCGAGGACGACGAGGATCCGGATCCGACCTTGGCCCAAACTCCGCTGGGCGGTGTGCCCTCGGGCGACACCGCTCCGGAGGATGGCAATCCCTCCGAGCCGGTCCAAGCCAATCCGGCCTTGGCGGCGGTCTCCACCAGCACCTTGGAGCGCGCTCTTGCGGAACTGCAAGCCAAGGCCGCCGCAGGTCTCACGGACCGCCCGCTCGAAGCATCATCCACCGTGCCGCCGGTCCCTGAGCCTCTCGAGGCCCGGATCGACGAACTTGCCCAAAGCTCGGCTGCCATCGAGGCCATGGCCGATGAATGGGACCCGGGCTTTCCCGACTCGCCCTCCGACCTCGCGGCGCCCGAGGTTCCGCCGCCTGCGGCCCGGGACGCGGCCGTTCCGGAGGCCAATCGCGCACCGCTTTCCGAACGCGATGACGACCTGGACAGCCAGGCCGACACCTTGGTCCTGGAGCCGGGCGCCATCCCCGTGCATGTGATCGTGCCCGGCATCGGGAACTCCGGCCCGGAGAATTGGCAGAGCATCCTGGAAGGGCAACTGGAGCGGGTGCGCCGCGTGCAGCAGCGCGACTGGGACGCCCCCTTCATGCCGGAATGGACCGTCACTCTCGATCGCCTGATCGGATCCCTGGAAGGCGAACCGCCGATCCTGGTCGGCCACAGCGCCGGCGTCATGACGATCGTCCACTGGGCCATGCGTCACCAGCGCCCCGTGCGCGGCGCCCTCCTGGTGGCCCCGCCCGACTTCGAGTCCCCGCTGCCCGAGGGCTTTCCGCCGCCCGAGGTGGTCGCCCAGGCGGGCTGGTCGCCCATCCCCCGTTTGCGCCTGCCGTTCCCGTGCATCGTGGTGGCAAGCGAGAACGATCCGTTCTGCAGTCTGGACCGCGCGCGCAGCTTCGCCGACGCCTGGGGCGCGGACTTCGTGAACATCGGCGAGGCCGGGCACATCAATTCCGACAGCGGGCACGGCCCGTGGCCCTTCGTCCACGAGCTGCTCGACCAACTGTGAACTCCGCCCGCCTTCCGATGATTTGACAAATTCCGTCTCATCTTGGATTTGCGGTCGACGATCCTGACATCCGACCTTCGACCCTGGCAAGCCGTGCGCCATGGTCCTCTTTTTTCCGGAGACCGAAACCTATCATGGCCACTCAAGCCGAACTCGAAAAGAACCTGCTGGTGCGCTTGGGGCTTTGCCTCAAGGAGGAGATGGTCTCGAACCTGCTTTCCGACCTGCTCAAGGAACCCTCTTTCCTGAAGCCTTGGCTGGAATTCGCCGGGATCCCGAACCGGGACGACCAGACGATTTCCGTCAAATCCCGTCTGGGCGGCAACGGCGTCCCCGACATCGCGGTGCTGGTGGAATCGCCCGACTCCGCACCAAGCCTCCTTGCGATCGAGAACAAGCTCCTGGCCACCGAG
>JBDKGV010000028.1:0-21321 GCA_039798005.1 Fibrobacterota bacterium | reverse complement strand
GGAATCGCGGCCTTGATCTTGTCCAGGACACCTTGGACATAGGCGGTCATCGCAGGGTTGGCATACAGCGGGTACTCGACTGGATTGGCGTGCAGATCGGCATCGAACTGCGCCCCCAATCGGACCTCATTCGCCTCGCTCACAAACGCGATGACGGGTGCCACCGGATCGGATGTCCGCCTCAGGAACCGCAGCGAAGTCATCCTGTTCACCTTGCCGTCGGACTCCGAGGAAAGCACGAACTCAAGCCACAGCGTATCGCCCGAGACCTCGTAATCCTCGGAATAGTTGCCTTGGAACCCGATCCGCCCGTCACGAGCCGTGAAGCCGCTGCCCTTCGCGGAAAAATACGGGGTCTGAATTCGATCAGACGCGATGTTGGCCGTATCCCGGTTGGTCAAAGGCTCGGAGGGGGTAGCCGAAATCCATCGCCCGATCAAAGCGGGGTCCACACTGGAGACTGTGCCTGCCTGGGTTGGCGAAGAGGCTTTGGAATCGTCACAGGCTTGCAGCACCAAGACGGATGCGATCAAGCCAAGCAGCAGAGGATTACGCACGAGAACTCCTTCGGATCAATACCGGGGAAACGGAAAGGGCGGCCCATCAGCCGCCCTTCAATCTACGTCACATCTCGCTTGCCTCCGGCGTGAAACCGGATAGCAACCGTGGTTACTTCACCTGCGCCTTGAAGGTCGCAAACTGGCCGCCGAACCGGTCCTTCTTTTCTTCGCTTGCCGCCAAGGCTTTCAAGTTCGCATCGGATTCCACCAGCTTGTTGACTTCGGTGACACGCTCACTGCTGGCGGGGTGGGTGGAAAGCCAGTCGATGGTCGAGCTGCCCATGCGCGAGAAGAAGGTCGCCACACCCAGCGGGTTCCATCCGGCCGCACCCGCCAGCTTCGTGCCGCCCTTGTCGGCGTCGAACTCGTCGTCACGCGAGAATTTCAGGGCAAGCAGGCTCTGGGCGACCGCCGAAACGCTGCTGGAATCGCCTCCCAGCATGGTGACCAAGGTCTGCACGCCGTACTGCTTGGCCAACTGATCGCGGTAATGGTGGTGCGTCACGTGCGTGACCTCGTGCCCGATCACCGCGGCCAGTTCCGATTCGTTCTCCATTGCCTTGAGGATGCCGGTGTACACGTAGATGTACCCGCCCGGCACGGCGAAGGCGTTGACCACCTCAGGCTGGTCGATGAGTTGCACCTTCTGGAAGGAGTAGCCCGGTTTCTCGTCCTTGGGGATCTGGGCCACGATGTCGTCGAAGATGCCCTGCACGTAGGACGTCATCGCCGGATCGGTGTACAGCGGGTATTCGGATGGGTTCGCGCGCAGGTCGGCATCGAACTGAGCTCCCAGGCGCACTTCGTCCGCTTCGCTCACGAACATCGATCCCATCACATCGCTGCAGGAACACTGCGAAAGCGACATGGACATCACCGTGAGGGACAGCAGGAACAAAAAGCGTGATTTGAGAAATTTCATGCGCTCAAATCTATACGCCAATTGCCATCAGCACCAGTCCATTCCACTGCAACAACCAAACTCATGCGCTCCTTTGCCGGCTCCTGACAACCGCCGAAAATCCTTCCGGATCGTCGGTCCAGGCAACCACGCAGGCCTTGCAGATGCAGGACTTCATCGCCAAGTGCACCGGGACCAGTTCCAAGAGGCCCTTGGGAATCCGGATGGTGTTGCACCAGCAGGCGGGATCCCCCGCTTGGCAACCGTTGGGCGTTTCACACAAGGGGCAGAGCTTTTCGCTGGAGAGGGTCATTCCCGTCAATCTGAACCCGGCGAGGCCGCTTGGCAACGGTTCCTTCTCCCGTGACCGCCCATCCACCAGCACCGCCCTTGCCGACCGACTGGGCAAGCTTTGCCGGAATCGGGTGATCTGATCGCAAAGCCGCTTGATTTTTCGGTTGGCACGCTTGTCGATATTCATTCAGGCATGGTCAATGGTCTTTACACCGCCGGTCGGGCAATGATGAACGGAAACAGCAAGCAGGACATCGTGTCCAACGCCCTGGCCAACATCAATACGCCCGGATTCAAGATGTCCCACATGGCGCACATCACCGAGGTGGGAACCGGTTTTGAAAAGCGCGAGAACACCTGGCGCCAGCGCGAATCGCAGCGCATGGACGAGCTCTTCACGGACTGGCGGCAGGGTCCCATGCTGGCCACGGGCAACAGCCTGGACTTGGCCATCCAGGGTGAAGGCTTCTTCGCCGTCCGCACGCCGACCGGCGAAAGCTACACCCGCACCCTGAGCCTTCGCATCAATGTGGAAGGCACCCTCGTCGACATGTCCGGCTCGCCCGTCATGTCCAAGGACGGAGAGCCCATCAAGGTGACCGATCGCGGCCATGTCGAGATCGCCCCGGATGGCCGCGTCATGAGCAACGGGCAGGAGAACGGCCAGATCAACATCGTCGACTTCCCCAAGCCCTACGAACTGCGCCACGACGGCTATGGCCACTACGAGCCGTACCCCGTCAAGGGCAAGGTGCCGAACGTCCCCATCGAGCCGCCACCGGGCGTGTCCATCGCAAGCGGGTTCCTCGAAGGATCCAACGCCAATTCCGTGGAGGCCATGGCCCTGATGGTCACCTCCTTCCGCAACTACGAAGCCGACTCGAAGGTCATCCACGCGATCGAATCGACGCTGGACAAGGCCATCAACCAAGTCGCACGCGTCTAAAGGAGCTCACGCCATGATTCGCTCACTCTACACGGCCGCCTCGGGAATGCAAGCCAACCAGCTTCTGGTGGACACCATCTCGAACAACCTTTCCAACGTGAACACCACCGGCTTCAAGAAGGCCAAGCTCCAGTTCCAGGACCTGCTCTACCAGACATTGGTCGAACCGGGCGCCACCAACTCGGACGGCATCAAGCTTCCCGGAAGTCTTCAAGTGGGCCTTGGCGTGAAGGCCCAGTCCAACGACCGCATCTTCCTGCAGGGCAACCTGCAGCAGACCGGCAACGAACTGGACCTGGCCATCGAAGGCGACGGTCTCTTCCAGGTCCAGCGCGCCGACGGCACCATCGGATACACCCGCGACGGCACGTTCAAGATCAATGCCGACGGCATCATCGTCAACGCCCAGGGCAATCCCCTGGTCCCCAACATCAACGTCCCCGACCAGAGCTCCCACATCGCCATCGGACCGGAAGGCACCGTGAGCGTCACCCGCCAAGGCGACACCGAGCCCACCGAGATCGGAACCATCGAGCTGGCCCGCTTCCCCAACCCTTCGGGCCTGCGCTCCTTGGGTGGCAACCTGTACTCCCAGACCGAAGCCTCGGGATCGCCCCTGGTCTCCAACCCGGCCGAGGGCGGCGCCGGCACCATCGCCCAGAAGTACATCGAGACCTCCAATGTCCAGTTGGTTGAGGAGATGGTCAACCTGATCGTCGCCCAGCGCGCCTACGAGATCAACTCCAAGGCCGTCACGACCTCCGACCAGATGCTGCAGAACGCCAACAACCTCAAGAACTGACCATGAGCCTCTTGGTTCTCCTCCTGGGTCTCTTCGCGACCCTTCCCGAACCGGGAGAACTGTCCCGCGCCGTCGATTCGATTTTGGCTGAAGCCGCCCCTGGCGCCCGCCTGCAGATCGACCACACGAACCTTGCCTTGGCCGTTCCTCCCGAAGGGGCCGTGGACTGGACCCTGACCCGCCGCACCAAGGGACTTCCCGGTGGCACGGAAAGCTTCGACCTCGCGTGGCTTGGCACCCAGCGCGCGCTGGCGCGCCGCGTGCTCACCTTCCGGGTGCAGCGCTTCGAGACCATCGCGGTGGCTTGCGAGGACATGCCGCGCGGCCAGATGCTTTCCTCGGACAAGTTCTGTCCCAAGGAAATGCCCGCCACCGGAACCGGCGCCCAGGCCATGCGTCCCGATTCCACCAACGGTTTTCGCCTGCGCCGCAGCATCAGCAAGGGGCATGTGCTCCAGAAGGCCGATGTCGAGCAGGCACCGCTCGCCCTCAAGGGGCAGAGCGTGAAGCTTGTCATGAGCGTCGGGAACACCCATGTGGAAATGGCCGGGACCTTGGCCGAGGACGCCATGCCCGACAAGCCGGTGCGAGTGAAGAACGCCATGGGCCGGGAGGTCTTCGGCAGCATGAACGAGCCCGGGATCGTGACCGTCATCCCCGGTTACATCGACCCCTCGCCCACGCGCGCTCACAAATAGGTAGATTTCCACTCCTCTCCACCTGTCCTCCGGTGCGCACATGCCGTGCGAGTCCGCTGCGAGGATCGGCTTTCGGGGAAACCAGGAGTGTCTCATGTATCGCGAGCAGATCAAGGTTCTCGACTGCACCATCCGCGACGGCGGGCTGGTCAACCGTCACGACTTCTCCCACGAGTTCGTGCGCAAGTGCTATGCGGGCGCATCGGCCGCCGGCGTGGACTATTTCGAGATCGGCTACAAGAACAGCCGCGAGCTCTTCCCCGACCCGTCGTTCGGTCCTTGGAAGTTCTGCTCCGACGACGACATCCGCCGCGCCACCGAAGGCGTGGAAAACGGCGCCAAGGTGTCGGTGATGGCCGACGTGGGCCGCGTGAACATGAACGACATCAAGCCCGCAAGCGAAAGCCCGTTCCACATGGTGCGCGTGGCCAGCTACGTGAAGGGCGTGGACAAGGCGATCGCCATGGCCAACACCTTCCACGACCTGGGCTACGAGACCTGCATCAACCTGATGGCCATCTCCCGCGACCAGGGTCCGGAGCTGGACGAGGCCTTCGAGCAGTGCGAGAAGGAAGCCAAGGCGCAGGTGATCTACCTGGTGGACAGCTTCGGCTCGATGTACCAGGAGGACATCAAGACCATGGTCGCCCGTGCCCGCAAGCACATCAAGACCAAGGAACTGGGCTTCCACGGCCACAACAACCAGCAGCTGGCCTTCTCGAACACCATCGAGGCCATCATCCACGGCGTGAACTACCTGGACGCCACCGTGTACGGCATGGGCCGCGCCGCCGGCAACTGCACGCTGGAGCTTTTGCTTGGTTTCCTGAAGAATCCCAAGTTCGACATCCGCCCGATCCTGGACCTGGTGAGCCAGCAGTTCATCCCGCTGCGCAAGACGCACGAGTGGGGCTACATCATCCCGCACATGATCGTGGGTCAACTGAACATGCATCCGCAAGATGCCATCGACGTGCGCAAGGGCGCCGACTCCGAGAACTACCGCGCCTTCTGGGAGAGGATGGTCTCGGGCGTCCTGGACTGATTTGACAGGATTTGTCAGGGCGCCTCCCGCCCGCATCCTTCGAAGGGACGCAAGATCTTGCGTCCCTTCGTCGTTTCCGGCGGGGACCGGGTTGCCTGCCGGGCCTCCGCCTCCGTTTCGGGGCAAGGCATGCCTTGCCCCTACGCATTTTGGCGGGGGTCCCGGGCCTCTCGGCCGGCATCCCTGGCGCGAAGCGCTGCTTGCCACTTCCCCTCCCGAGTCGGGAGGGGCAAAGGGGAGGGTTGGCTCCAGCGAAGCGGCATCCCTGGCGCATAGCGCCGCTCATCGCGTCCCTCCCGAGGACCTACCTTTGGGGGCATGACCAGCGAATCGTCCATGGCACCTGATTGCTTCCGTTCTCCTCTGATCGACCCGGACTTCGCGCCCCATCTCTTCCTGACCGGCACCGGCACCGGCGTGGGCAAGACCGTCGCGGCCGCCGTGCTGTGCCGCTTGCGCGAAGCGGAATACTGGAAACCCATCCAGTCAGGCGCCGCCGAGGAGGACACCATGTCCATCCTCAAGCTTGCGCCGGGTACGTCCATTCACTTTCCTGCCGTGACGCTCAAGGAACCGGCATCGCCCCACCATTCGGCAAGCCTGGAAGGCATCCGGATCGATGCCATGGAGATCAGTCAAGGCAAGCCCGAAGGCTGGTTCACCGTGATCGAAGGCGCGGGCGGGATCTTGGTGCCGCTCAATGAGCGCGAGACCATGGCCGACCTCGCCATCGCGCTTGGCCTGCCCGTAGTGGTGGTGGCCCCTTCCGGTCTTGGCACCATCAACCACACATTGCTGATCTTGGAGGCGCTGCGCCAGCGCAACATCCCGGTGGCCGGTGTGATCCTGACCGGAAAACCCCACGGCTCGAATGCGCGGGCCATCCGCGACTTTGGCAAGGTCCAGATCCTGCTGCGCATTCCCGAATTCTTCCCGCTGGACCCGCAGGCGATTGACACATTCTGTCATCGCGTGCTGGAAGGCATCGTCCTCGACCCGTGCCTTGAGTCCACTCCCGTGAATGCGACGGAGCCGACCGGGAATCTCGTGGAGCGCAGCGCCCAGACCATCTGGCATCCGTACGCGCAGCACGCCACCATGCCCGAGCCTCTGCCCATCGACCACGCGCACGGCGCGAACCTCTTCACCCAGGACGGCCAGGAGATCTTCGATGCCGTCTCTTCGTGGTGGGTGACGGGGCATGGCCACGGCCACCCGACCATCGCGCGCGCCATCGGGGCCCAAGCCGCCAAGCTTGAGCAGGTCATCTTCTCGGGGTGCACCCACGAACCCGCCGTGCGCCTTGCCGAGCGGCTCCTGGAGCATCTGCCGGGCAGCCTCTCGCGCATCTTCTATTCCGACAACGGCTCCACCGCCACCGAGGTCGCCATCAAGGCCCTCGTGCAGCAGGCCCGCAGCCGAGGCGTCGAAAGACCCCGCGTCGCCGCCCTGGCCGGAGCCTACCACGGCGACACCTTCGGGGCGATGGCGGCAAGCGACCGCTCCCCCTTCACCGCACCGTTCGAGCCGTACCTCTTCGAGGTCGATCGGCTCCCCTCCCCCGGCGGCTGCCACGCTCCGGAAAGTCCCGAGGCCCACGCCGCCGCGACGTTCGCCCTGGATGCCTTCGCCGCCTGGGCCACCGCCCATCGCGGCAGCATCGCCTGCGTCATCGTGGAGCCCCTGGTGCAGGGCTCGGAAGGCATGCGCATGCACTCGCGCCGGTACCTTGAAGGAATTGACAAAATCTGTCAAGAGGAAGGCATCGACTGGATCGCCGACGAGGTCTTCACCGGATTCGGCCGCACCGGCACCCTCTTCGCCTGCGATGGCAGGCCCGCCCTGAACCCGTCGGCCATCTGCCTTTCCAAGGGGCTCACCGGGGGATTCCTCCCCATGGGCGTGACGGCGTTTCGCGAGGAGATCTTCGCAAGCTTCCTGTCGCAGGACCGCTCCCGCGCCTTCTTCCACGGCCACAGCTACACCGCAAACCCTCTTGGATGCGCCGCCGCCTTGGCGGGCCTGGACCTGTGCGAACAGCCCGACTACCTGCCCCGCATCGGCCGCATCGAAGCCGCCCAAAGGCGTGGTCTGGAAAGCCTTGCATCGCTCCATCCCATCACCGGAATGCGCACCTTGGGCGGCATCGCCGCCTTCGAGCTTCCCGACGCCCCGGGCGGATACCTTGCCACCCGAGGGCAGGCCGTGGCCCTTGCCTGCCGCAAGCGCGGCGCACTGGTGCGTCCCTTGGGGGATACCATCTACCTGCTGCCGCCCTACTGCTCGCGGGCCAGCGAGATCCAGCGCCTGTACGACATCCTTGATCGCGCCCTCGAGTCGCTGAACCGATCCGCCCCGGAATCCCGCCAAGGCGATTTGCCCCCGGAAAACGACTCCAACTAAAATCGGATCTATATTTCCGGAAGTAGGAAAGCTTGGAGGTCCCTTTGATGTCTGCGACAATGGAAAAACGCGTTTGGGTAGGAGTGGATGTCGGTTCGACCACTGTCAAGATCGCCGTGGCCGACCCGAAGACCGGTGACCTCCTCTATTCGCGTTATCAGCGCCACAACGCCATGCAGTCGCGCACGGCCCTGGATCTCCTGGAAGAGGCCCATCAGCAGTTCCCCGACCACACTTTCCGCGTCGTGTTCTGCGGATCGGGCGCAGGCCCCTTCGCACCGGCCACCGGCGCCTTCTTCGTGCAGGAAGTGGTCGCCAACTCCCTTGCCGTGCGCAAGAAGCATCCCGAGACCCGCGTGGCCATCGAGCTGGGCGGCCAAGACGCCAAGGTGATCTTCTTCGAGCGCGATCCCATCACCGGAAATCTCCTGGCCTCCGACATGCGCATGAACGGCGTGTGCGCGGGCGGCACCGGAGCCTTCGTGGACCAGGTGGCCGAGCTTCTGCGCATCCGGGCCGACGAGTTCGAGAGCTACGCCGTGCGTGGCACCAACGTCTACGAGATCTCGGGGCGTTGCGGCGTGTTCGCCAAGACCGACATCCAGCCGCTTCTGAACCAGGGCGTCTCCAAGGAGGACATCGCCCTCTCCTCCTTCCACGCCATCGCCAAGCAGACCATCGGCGGTTTGGCCCAAGGCATGGAGATCCATCCGCCCGTCCTGTTCGAGGGCGGCCCACTCACGTTCTGTCCTACGCTCGTGCGCGTCTTCAAGGAGCGCTTGGGCCTTTCCGACTCCCAAGCGACCGTCCCGGAAAACGCCGAGGTCTTCGTCGCCTGGGGCGCGGCCCTTTCCGTCGGCGCCATGTTCGAGGATTCCCCCGGCGGCTACGACCACGACACCAGCCTCCAGGCCTTGCGCAACTTCGTGGCAGGTCGCGAGGTCGGGCAGGACACCGGCGCCGAGCACTTCTTCACAAGCGACGAGGAACGCCAGGAATTCAACCGCCGCCACCACGCGCCCGTAACGGTTCCGACCCGGCTCACCAGCGGCCGGTTGGAAGTCGTGCTGGGCATCGACGCCGGTTCGACCACGACAAAATTCGTCATGCTCGATTCCGACAACGAAGTGGTCGACAGCTTCTACGCCGGCAACCAAGGCGATCCGCTCCAGGTCCTGAAGGACGCGCTCAACGCCCTGCGCGAGCGCTACGAGGAACGCGGCGTCGAGCTTTCCATCTTGGGCGTGGGCACCACCGGCTACGGCGAGCACCTGTTCGCACGCGCCCTCAAGGCCGACTACCATACCGTCGAGACCGTGGCCCATGCCCGCGCGGCCCGCCATGTGCGGCCCGACGTCAGCCACATCCTGGACATCGGCGGCCAGGACATGAAGTCGATCGGCCTGCAAGACGGCGTGGTCACCGGCATCATCCTGAACGAGGCGTGCTCGTCGGGTTGCGGCAGCTTCATCGAGACCTACGCCCGTTCGCTGGGCGTGAAGATGGAGAACATCTCCGAGATGGCCTTCGCCTCCACCACGCCTTCGCGCCTGGGTTCGCGTTGCACCGTTTTCATGAACAGCTCGATCATCACCGAGCAGCGCGACGGCAAGAACCCTTCCGACATCCTGGCGGGCATCTGCCGTTCGGTGATCGAGAACGTGTTCACCAAGGTCGTGCGCGTGCGCAACTTCGACACCTTGGGCAAGGTGGTGATGGTGCAGGGCGGCACCTTCAAGAACGACGCCGTGCTGCGCGCCTTCGAGCAGTACACCGGACTTGAAGCCGTGCGTCCGCCCCGCCCCGGAGAGATGGGCGCCATCGGCATCGCCCTCCTCACGCGCGAGGCGATCGAGCGCAAGCGCGCCCAGGACCCGGATTGGCAGACCACCTTCGTCGGCCTTCCCGCGATGGAATCCTTCGTCTGGGAAAAGAGTCCCGGCCAGATCTGCACCTTCTGTTCCAACAACTGCAGCCGCACCGTCATCACCTTCGGCGACGGATCGAACCACGTCACCGGCAACCGCTGCGAGCGCGGCGAGGTGACCGACGACCCGAACGACCCGCTGACCAAGAAGGCCATCGCGGCCATCACCAAGAAGATGCGTTCGGTCCCGGACATGCTGCGCCGCCACAACCAGCTGCTGGTGCAGGACTGGAACCCGAAGCAGATCCTGGAGAAGAAGAATGTCGTGATCGGCATTCCCCGCGTGCTGGAGTTCTGGTCGAGCATGCCCTTCTGGAAGAACTTCTTCGAGTCGCTGGGCTACACGGTGGCGATCTCCAAGCAGTCCGACTACCGCCTGTTCGAGGAGGGCCTGAACTCGGTCCCCTCCGACACCGTGTGCTTCCCGGCCAAGCTGGTGCATGGCCATGTGCTTGACCTCGTGGCGAAAAAGGTCGACCGTCTGTTCCTGCCCATGATGCTTTCGCTTCCCAGCGAGCACAAGCAGTTCAAGGCCACCGCCGTCTGCCCCGTGGTGCAGGGCTATCCCATGGTGGTGAAGAATTCCGACGACCCCACCGGGCGCTACGGAATTCCCGTGGACCAGCCCGTGTTCCACTGGGGCGACACCGAGCTGCGCGAGAACCAATGCGTAAGCTGGTTTTCCGAGAACTGGAACCTGCCGACCAAGGCGGTGCGTGAAGCGGTGCGCGAAGGCGTGCGCGCCTTGGATGAATTCTCCCGGACGCTCCAGACCGAAGGCGCCGAGGTGCTGGCCCAAGCGCGTGCCGAAGGCAAATTCGCCGTGGTGGTCGCTGGACGCCCTTACCACGCCGACATGCTGGTGAACCACCATGTGGCCTCGCACTTCACGCAAAAGGGCATCGCCGTCCTGACCGTGGAATCGCTGCCCGGCATCTACGACGTGGAACTGCCCGCCAACACCCGCATGGAGACGGTGAACTCCTACCACTGCCGTCTGCTTTCGGCAGGCTTGCTTGCCGCCCGCGACCCCGCCTTGGAACTGGTGCAGATCGTGTCGTTCGGATGCGGACACGATGCCAGCCTCACGGACGAAGTCATCCGCATGATGCGCAGCGCCGGCGAGAAGGAGATGCTGGTCCTGAAGCTGGACGAAGGCGACGTGCGCGGCCCCATGGGGATTCGCATCAATTCCTTCGTGGAGACCGTCGCCTCACGCCGCGAATCCGACATCCCGCCCAAGACTCACGAGATCTCGACTCCGTTCCCCCAAATCTTCACCTTGGAAGACAAGGGACGCCGCACGGTCCTGATCCCGAACCTCTCTCCGGCCTTCTCGTCGCTGTGCGCCCAGGTCTTCGCCGACCTCGGACAGAAGACGGTCCACCTGCCGGTCGCCGACGAGCGCGCCATCGAGATGGGCAAGAAGTTCGTGCACAACGACATCTGCTTCCCCGCCCAGATCAACATCGGCGAAAGCTTGCGCTGGCTCGAGGAGCACCCCGAGGTCGCCCAGGAAGACGTCGCCATCGGGCTTGCCAAGAACTGCGAGAACTGCCGCGCCGGCCAGTACGCCACCTTGGCCCGCAAGGCCCTGGACGAAGCCGGATACGATCGCGTGGCCATCGTGACCACCGGACGCGACACCAAGGGCATGCATCCCGGCTTCCAAGCCGATGTGCGCTTCCGCATCCAGATGCTCTGGGGCATGGCGATGATCGACGCGATCGACACCATGGTGCGCGTCGTGCGCCCTTACGAGATCACGGCCGGCCAGACCCAGGAAGTGTACGACCGCTGGATGGACAAGGTGGTCACCGCCTGCGCCCATTCGCACCGCAAGGCGCTGCGACTCCTGAAGGAAGCCGTCGCGGAATTCAACGCGATCGAGATCGACCGGTCCGTGCGCAAGCCCCGTGTGGCGGTGCTGGGCGAGATCCTGATGAAGTACCACCCGGCGGCCAACGGCTACATCGAAAACTACCTCGAGGACCACGGCATGGAAGTGGTCCGGCCCGGCATGCTCGACTTCTTCCGCCGCGACGAGATGCGCCGGATGAACATGGTCAAGCGTGGCATGTTGCAGCATCCGCTGAAGAACTACTTGATCGGGGGGATTTCCTCGGCCTTGTATTCCTACGCCGCAGGCAAGGTCGAAACCATCCTCAAAAAGTTCCGTTGGCATGAGCACCACGCCGACTGCACCGAGATGGTCAGCTTGATCGAAGGCATGGTGGACGAGGTCTACGACACCGGCGAAGGCTGGCTCATTCCCGCCGAGATCATGTCCTTGGCGCCCACCGGGGTCAAGTCGTTCGTGATCGTGCAGCCCTTTGCCTGCCTTGCCAACCACATCTCAGGCCGAGGCCTCACCAAGGCCGTGAAGCAGCGGCACCCGAACATCCAAGTGCTCTCGCTGGACTACGATCCCGATACGAGCTTTGCCAACATTGAGAACCGCCTGCAGATGCTCATCATCAATGCGAGAGAACTCGAGAAATCGAGAGAGGCTCTCTCGATCTGATAGGGGCACTCTCCCAGATCGAACGATAGACACCGTGTTCAAAGCCGGGAATCCTACGATGGGTCCCGGCTTTTTCATTGGCACGGCAATCGCAATAGGTATTGGCAGACACCAAGACTCTTTCAGGGCCCCTGTCGCGGAGGGAAACGGTCTTTTTTTAGCCGTGATCTGCGATTTGAACGGGGAACGCGTGGATCTGGCTCGACTGCCGAGGCGGGGACCTTGGAAGAGATGGTGCGGTGAGGAAATCAGGGGGAAGCCAACACCCATCCGCCGCAAGGCGGGTGGGTGTTTTCGTTTTGAGGGGCGCCGTGCGACACCATCGCCTGCGCAATCCCTCTCCATTCTCGAATGATAGAGAATCGCTCATTTCAGGAGATTTCCTCTCTCCTCTTGGGTCACGAAACCAAGCATCCCTCGTGACCATGCCTCGCAAGCCCCGTCAGACTCCATTGGCACGAGGATCGCATTAGGTATGGGTGTCGGAACAGCCGGGGCCCCCGACCTTCCAAAGGGGGGGAGCGGTCCTTTTAAGCTCTGATCTGCGAACTACGGGGAACGCGCGGATCGTGCTCGATCGCCCAATCGGGGACCTTGGCTTTTCGATCTTGAGTATGGCTCTTCAGGGTGCTGCGTGGTGGAGGCCAAATTGGACCCTCCTGCGGCAGGACCTGAAGAGATCAGCCAACAAGCCGCAAAATGCCAAGAAGCCACAAGCTCTTGGCTTTTGCGTTTTGACCCGAGGAGATGAAGCGCCATGGACGGCGCCCCTTGGCCTCGCGGAATCAGAACCGCGCAGGGACCGGGATCGCAAGCATGGAGCCCTCGGACCGCCCGAGGACCACCAGCATGCCTTCGCGGGCATCGATCTCGAATTGCGCGGAACGCCCATCCTTCGACTCCGAGGCATTGACCTGCCCAACCGTCCTGCCGGACAGGTTTTTCAAGGACCAGGACCATCGGCCCTCGGGGAGCCCTTCGATCCGCAGCCGGTTTCCGTCGCGCCATGTGCGCACGCTTCTTGCACCCTCCTTGGGCATCGTCCCGATCCCGATGGATCCGACCTTGGTGATCGCAAGGGTCTTCTGCATGAAGTCGATCACATGACTCCCGTCCGCCTCGCGCGCGATCGCCGTCCCGTTCTGGGTCACCGTCACGGATGTCCCGAACACGGCCGAGTCGAGCCGGATCCGCAGCGCCACCTTGCGCGGCATCTTCGGGTGAGGCGAGACCCAGCTCATGGACCAGCCCGTCGCGGTAGCCTTGGCCGTCACGGTGTCCATCACCTGCGAGGCGCGCCAGTAGGCGGCCACGGTCTGGTAGGGCGCGATCCAGGTCTTGCGCGCGATGGCCCGATCGAACATCGAATCGGCCTGGGCGGCCGTGATGGCGAGCCAGTCCCCGCCCACCCCGTGATTCAGGGTGACGAGCCAGGAACCGCTTGTCGCGGCGGCGTCGATGCTGGTCAGGGCCGCCTCGGCACTGGCGTCATCCGAGACGATGAAGGAGGTGGCGCGCATCCAGTTCGAGGGCTTGGAAGTCCAGGCGAACTGGGCCGATCCGCCGCAGGTGCGCGCGATGATGTTCTCACGGTCGGTGATGCGGTCGATCAACGCGTTGGTCGCGCAATTGGGGTAGGCCAAGGTCACCGCCTCGACCGAGGGGTCCACCGCCCGCAAGGCGATCGCCTGATCGATGATCTCCTTGGCGATCGAGGCCGAATCCGACAGGGTGGTCAAGTTGGGGTGCGATACGGTGTGGTTGCCCAGTTCGTTGCCGTCCATGGCCGCCTGCTTCCAGGTGGACAGCGCCCCGCTGAACCCGCCGGTCACGAAGAAGGTCCCGGTGATCCCGCGCTTCTTGAGCGATGGGAGGACGTTCGTGACTTGCGAGGCGCAGTTGTCGTCGAAGGTGAAGCTCACCGCCCCTGCCTTGCCGTTCCAGGGAACGGTCTTGACAGGAGCCGCATTGGCCGACGCGTACAAGGACAGGATGGCAATTCCCGCAGGCAGGATCGAGTTCGTCATCATGATGAAGGACAATCTGCGTTCCCGAAGCGGATTGCGCACCGCGATTGTGAATCCCTACGGCAGGATCTGCACCATTGCGCTTCGCGACAGCGTGCCCTCGGAACGAGCCACGTAGATTCCTCGGGGCAGCGAGGGAAGGCTGCCGACCCCATCACGCAGCTCCACCCTGGCCATCGCCCTCCCCCGCAGGTCCGTCAGCTCCACCGTTCCTTCGTCCATGCCCTGGACACGCAGTCGTCCACCCTGGGCAACCGCCTTGAAGCCGGCGTCACCGGAGACCTTCGCCGCGATCAACGTGGTCGCAAGCCCGTCCACGATGCCCTGACGGAAGCGGGAATAGGCACCCTTGGCGTTGTAGGATTCATCGAACAGGAGCGCGCTCTGGCCCTTGCGCCAGTAGAGGTTGGTGTTGTCGGCCACGCCCCACATGCAGATCCAGTTGGCACCACCGGCAGTGGCCGCCTTGGTGAATTCGTACAGCCCCAGCGCCTGGGTGGTGTCCCAGCTCGCGGTGCGATGAGCCGATGTGGCCGCCGCGATCGGGTCGGCATCGCCATAGTCGACTTCGGTGATGTAGACCTCCAGGCCCAGCTTGCGGTATTCCTGAACGGCCTGCTGAAGCTTGGCCCAGTTGTAGGTGAGGTCGGTGCGGAAGTGCCCCTGGAAACCCACCGCATCGATGGGCACGCCCGAATTGACCAAGTGCTTCACCAGCTGGTAGAAGGCGCGGGACTTTCGCGTGCCATCCCAGAACTCGATGCCGTAGTCGCGCAGTTCGAGCTTGGCACTCGTGTGTTTGCGGGCCATCTCGAAGGCACGCCGGATGTAGGCCGGATGCTGGGTGTAGACCTTGGCGGTTCCGGTCAGCCCGGACTTGTCGGCCTCCCAGCCCATCTTCTGCCAAGGATTGGTGTTTTCGGTGGACGATGAATCCCAGTAATATCCGCTCCACATGAACGCCTCGTTGACCACGTTCCAGTAGTCGACCTTGGCGGCGTTGCCGTTGTTGGTCATGGCGTAGGTGATCCAGCGGTTCAGGAGCGTATCGAGCTGCGCCACGGTCCAGGTCCCGCCGTTGAGCCATGCGGGAAAGTAGGTGGGCGATCCCGCCAGCAGGTGCACCGCCGACTTCTTGCCGTTCTCCTCGGCCCAGTTGATCACCCGGTTGGGATCGGCCATATTGAAGGTGACCGAGCTCATCCCCGATCCGCCCCAGGCGCCCCAGGCCGGATAGGCCGTGGTCTGGACCAGGCCGAATTCCCGCGCCATCACCGTCTTGACCTTCGCGGCATCCGTCCAGCTGAACAGGCCTTCCTTGTCCGCGGACCCTGCCTCGGCCGTGGCCCCGACCAGCAGCCCGTTGTCGTTGAGCCGCTTGCCGGAAGGCAGGGTCTGGGCAAGGAGGTTCCCTGCAAGCACGCAGGGCAGAAGCAGGAGTGAGGTTCGGTTCTTCATGCCACGAAGCTACGGCTCATCACTCCGATTCCTCTCAACGAATCTTCACCCTTCAATTCACCGTGTATCATCTGTATCATTTCCATCATGGAAAGTCTGGCCCAAGAACTGCTGCGCCATCGCGGCCCCGATGGCACCCCCTTGCCAGCCGTCCGTTCCTTGGCCGAGCAACTGGACCGTTCCCCCCAGACCGTCCAGAAAGCCCTGCGTCTCCTGAAGATCCAAGGCGAGATCCACAGCGTTCCACGCAAGGGCTGCTATTGGGGCGGCGCGCCCAAGGCTCCCACTTTCCCGAGCTCACGCCCCGCCGATCCGCTTGCCAAGGCCCGCGAGCGGCTGCTCTCGGACCTTCGCTGTGGCGCCTACCACCCCCACCGCGAACTGCCTCCGCACCAGTCCTTGGCCCAGATCTACGGAGTCTCCCCCCGGCGCATCGATCAGCTCCTGGATGCCTTCGTCGAGAGCGGCATCTTGGAGCGACGCGGGCGCTTTCACGCCTTGGCCCAACCCACGGTTCCTCCCAGCCACGGCACCATCCTGTTGGTGAGCCGTTGCGACGCCCACGGAAAGCTCCTCTTCGACACCGAGCGCGAGACCGACTTCATGAAGTCCGTCCATCGCGAAGGCAGGAAACAAAACCTGCGTATCGTGGTCGCCGGATGGCACGAGGAGGACAGGGGCGGCCGGTTCCTCGACCAGCAGGGCCGGGAGCTGAGCCCGGAGCGCTTGCCGGGATCCCTCCTGGGCACCATCGCCTCCACATGGCTTGTGCAGGAACCGCAGCGCCTGCTCGAGAGGCTGTGGCGCCTGCACCGCCCCGTCTCGGTCTGGTGGGAGCACCCCAAGGAGCGCTTCCCCGCGCCGCACGCACGTCGCCCTTCCACCGTGGGCTTCAACCTGTCCTTCGGACCGGCACCCGGCGTCACCGTCGGGCGGCACCTGCGCGCGCTGGGCCATCGCGACATCGCCTTCCTGTCTCCTTTCCATGCCAGCGAATGGTCGCAACTGCGCCTTGCCGGGCTGCTCGAAGGGCTCAAGGACGGAGCCGCCACGGCGGAGGCCTTCACGGATGCCCGCTTCGAAAGCGCGTGGCACTATCGCCAAGCGGCCGGGAACGACCACGCGGGAGAGGCCATGGTCCGACAGGTACTGCAGGACATGCTGGAGAACACCCGCATGCGGCACATCCCCTGCTGGGTCGCAGTGAACGACCACGTCGCAGTCATCGTCCTGGAGATGCTGCGCGAGCGGGGCTGGCCTCGGCCCCATCTCGTCTCCTTCGACAACAGCTCGGTGTGCGACGCCTTCCAGATCGACGCCTTCGAGTTCCACACCGAAGGCATGGTGCGCCAGATGATCTACCACATCCTTCAGCCCGGCGCCGACCTGTTCCGCCACGGAGGCTTGCACGAGATGGTCGGGCGCATGGCGCTTCGGAGCTGACAACACGCTCTTCGAGCAGCAATCCCAAGAAAATCCTGCAGTTACCGCCCTTGGCCTAATCCAATGCCACCAAGGCAAGCACCGCGAAATGGCAAGCATTCCTTTATGGGACCTCCCTGGGGCGGGCAAGTCAGATCTTGATGAAGTTGCTCATGGCAAGCGCGCCGAAGGGCAGCTGCATCAACGGACCTCCAACGTCAAGAGAGCCCAGGTCGACGGCGAAGAATCCGAGGGTCTCAAGGAGCGTGCGGACTTCGGACTTCGCGCCTGCATCGTCGCCGGAATAGAACAAGGTGCGCTGACCGCCCGAGACTTCCGGCTCCGGCAGCACCCGAACATCGAGATGGTTGAACGCCTTGACCACCCGAGCGCCGGGCACCAATTCACGAAACACCGCACTGGAATGCCTGTCACCGAGATCGATCGCCTTGATGCCGTAGGCGGCCAAGGGGTTGGTGGGATCCTTGGCGTCGGGGGACTCGGGATCGAGGAACAGGACCGGATTGGTGCCATCGATCACGATGCGACCATTCCAATCCGGCAGGCTTCCCATCAGCGTCTCCAGGGCAACCCAAGGGACGGCCACGATCACCACATCGGCACTTGCAGCCTGCTCGATGGTGCCCGCCGTGATGGTTGGCCCAAGCTCCGCCACCAAAGCCGTCATGGACGCGGACGTCGGGCCGGACTTGCTTGCGATGGTGGCCCCAAGGCCCTTGCGGGCCAGGGCTCGTGCAACGTTTGAGCCCAGAGCGCCAGAGCCGATGATGCCGATTTTCATGAGATCTCTCCTGTATCAAGTGTGCCGACTCGCATTATTTAGCGATCACTAATAATATAGAGCGCAGTTTATTAGCGACCACTAAATATTTAAGAAAAGTCGGATTCTTCCTTGAAGGTCTAGCCTGCGATCAAGAGCCGCTTGCTCGTCCTTTGCCGGCGGGCCAAGCCTTCATCGCCATGGTTGCGAGGCCTTTGAGCTCCTCGTGGCTGGCACCGTCCTGCGCCTGCCTGGACATGCCCTGTGCAACACCGGCATAGAACATCGCCAAGCCCATGGCATCCGTGTTCGCAGGCAGTACTCCCGCCACGATATCCTGCTGGATGCGATCGGCCAAGCCCTGCTTGAAGCCGTTGCGCAGCGCGCGCAGCTCGTCCGCCACATCGGCTGTTTCCGGGGCATGGGTGGCCAGGGCGCCAATCACCAAGCAGCCAGGAGGGTGCGTCGGATCGGTGTACTTGGCCGCCAGCGCATGGAGCATGCGATCGACCGCTCGTTTTGCCGTCGGCTCCTCGACAAAGGCCAGTCGCACATCGCCCTCGTGGCGCTCCCCGTAAAGGCGGACGCATTCAAGAAACAAGGCGCGCTTGTCTCCGAAGGCGGCATAGAGGCTCGGAGGCTGGATGCCCATTGCAGAGGTCAAGGCGGCAATGGAAGTCGCCTGATATCCACGCGCCCAAAACAAGCGCAAGGCCGCATCGAGGGCGATGTCCCTATCGAAGTTGCTGGGACGTCCTGGCGCTTTGCCGGTCGCTTTGGTCATGCAAGCAAACTAACGACCGCTACACAACCATGCAACCAGGATTGCGCAGCATCTCATCCCATGGCTTCCACCACAGGCACGCCTTCCACGAACAGCTCGAAGGACAGGATTTTGGACTCAGAGGATGCAGCCGTCGGGGCCGCATTGGTGAGATGTTGCTACACCTGGTGCGGAAGGCCCATCAGTGCCAAGGCGTTCTTGAAGCCAAGCGGAAAATCCGACCGGATTCCCGAGGAATACGGACAGGTCCACCGTCTCCATCACTCCCTCGATCTCCAGATAGAGGCTTGGGAAACCTTGGGCCCCCAGCCGCGCCATCAAAGAGCGTGTCTGGGAGATGTGTTCCTTGGCTCCCCCGGAAAGCATCGCGTCGAGGGCACTTGCGAAAGCATCGGCGTCCAGCCCGATCGATTGGGCAATTTCTGTCAAAACTTCGCGATCGGCGATGCGGCGGCCCTCCGCATAGTGGGCGCTCTGCAACTGGGAGAGAAGGTCCAGTCCCCGCCCGGCCACGGACTCGGCGGCAAGCACCGCCGCGATGGGCGGCTCGGAATCGAAGACGGCGGTCGTGTCCTTCAGCAGACCTTCGAAGTAGGCGCTGCCGAAGGGCTGCCCGCTTTGCCGGGCGATCTCCCGGTCGTGCGGCGTCACAAACTCCCGCAGCTGCGCCGTGACCGGCTGGCGCCGGCTTCCCGTCATCATGCCGCCGGCATGGGCCTCCACGGCGACCAGAGCGCGTGCGACCTTCACCAGCGGTGCGGCGCCATAGCACCAACCGCACAGCGGGTCGTGGATGTAGTGCAAGATGGCTTCAGGCATCGCGTTCTCCTTCAGAACATGGTGTTGGAATTGGCAGACGTCTCGGGGACAGCCTGGATCACGTCCCAGTGTTCCACGATCCGTCCGTCCTTGACGCGGAAGATGTCGACGATGGCCCGTCCGCTGTCCTTTGCATCCTGAGTCGAGTGCAGATGGAGCCAAACCAGGTCACGGTCGGTGGAACTGCGGACGATGTGCGCCTTGGAGGCCGGATGCTCCTTGAAGAAGCCTGTGAAGTAGGCGACAAACGGCGCCTTGCCGTTGGGGACCCTGGGATTGTGCTGCTTGTAGTCCTCGACCAGGAGCGTCGCACCGCCCGCGACATCGTGCTTGTTGAATACCTGCTCGTAGAAGTCCACGACCAGCTTGCGGTTGGCTTCCTCGACTTGAAGGTCCCGGTCCGGAGTCTGGGCAGCCGACACCAGGGCGGTGGCAGCGAGAGCGAAAGCGATGGTCTTGAGTCCCTGGATTTGCATGATCTGCCTTTCGTGTGCTTGCCTCGAAGCCTCCGTCCGGATTCTTCCGCAGACATTGGTCTAGATTGTAGACCTAAGGTACGGCGAATGTCCTCGCGGGACAAGAAGGCACTTTGAAGTGGGCAGGTCATTCTCGGGAGACCTCGAGCAGACGGTCCATCGCGCAACGGAAAGGAAACAGGGCCATGAGATCCGACGAGGAATTCGAATTCGATCAGCCGTGTCCGGTGCGGGATGTCCTGGACCGCATCGGCGACCAGTGGAGCCTGCTGATCCTGGAGGCGCTGCGTTCGCAGCCCAAACGATTCTCCGAGCTGATGCGGGAGATCGGGGACATCTCCAAGCAGATGCTGGCCAAGACCTTGCGGCGCCTGGAACAGGACGGGCTCCTCGAGCGCGAGATCTTCGCCGAGATGCCTCCTCGCGTCGAATACACGTTGACCGACCTGGGGCGATCCTTCCTCGAGCCCCTGAGCTTCCTGGTCCGCTGGGCCGACGCCAACCACCGCCAGATCGTCGAGTCGCGCAGGAGCTTTGTGGCCAAGGGAAACACGATCCAGTAGTTCGGATCTGCGTTGGCATTTGGGCGAACAAAGAATTCCCCAACCACAACGCCCAACTCCTGCCTAAATACTATCCATGAAGCCGTTTTCCCTGCTTGCCTGCACCTACCTGCTGGGCACCTCCTTGGCCTTGGCCCAGACCTCCACCCTGCCAGATTCCGGCTGGGCCAAGACCTCCGTGAACGGCGTGGTGTTTCGCGGCAATTCCGTGGCAACCTTCGGCAAACTCCAATACACTGCCTACTACAACGGGGCGGGCAAGGTGGTGCTCGCCAAGCGCACGCGCGGCTCAGTCACTTGGACGACCAAGGTCACGAGTTTGACAGGAGCTGTCTCAGATGCCCACAACAGCATCTCCATCCAAGTCGATGGCGACGGCTTCCTGCACCTGGCCTGGGACATGCACGGCACCAAGCTGCGCTACTGCAAGAGCCTTGTCGCCGGGGGCCTTGACATGGGCCCGGAACAGGCCATGGTCGGCAACCTCGAGTCCTCTGTGACCTACCCCCAATTCTTCCGGCTGGCCAACGGGAACCTTCTGTTCCTGTACCGCGACGGAAGCTCGGGAAGCGGCGACCTGACCCTGAACCGCTACGACCTCAAGACCAAGACCTGGACGCGCTTGCAGACCAAGCTTGTGGATGGCGAAGGACTGCGCAACGCCTACTGGCAGTGCCACATCGACAGGAACGGCGTGCTTCACCTGTCGTGGGTCTGGCGCGAGACGACCGACGTCTCCACCAACCACGACATGTGCTACGCCAAGTCCCGCGACGGCGGCGTGACTTGGGAGAAGTCCGACGGCACCAATTACAGCTTGCCCATCACGGCAACCTCCGCCGAGTACGCCCTCAAGATCGCGCAGAAGAGCGACCTCATCAACCAGACCTC
>JBDKGV010000027.1:0-21520 GCA_039798005.1 Fibrobacterota bacterium | reverse complement strand
TCAAGCCCAGTCGCGTTCCGCCGCGATCCTGGCCAAGCTGCGCATGAAGGAGCTCGAGGCCTTCGCGAACCGCTGATCTGCGCTGAGCCCCCGCAGCACCGCCCTTAGGAAGTCGACGCGGACAGTTCCTGGGCAGTTTGGGAATGCCGCCGGGCTCTGTGGATGCGGGTGCCATCCCGCCTGTGAGGTAGGCCGAGCATGCCTCCGTGGAAGATGCTGTCCTGAAGATCGAGCGCCCGGACCTGACGGCGCCTGCCTGGATCCAAGTTGACATCGCATGAGATTGAGATTAAGTTGCATTAAGTAGAAAGACAATCACTTCCATTACTCTGCTTGATGAAAGGATCTCCATGCGACACTCTCGTTCGCTGACCACCCTCCTCCTTGCAGGCACGACGCTTGCCCTTGCCCAGCACGAATCGAAGACCGTCATCGGCGGCTATGCCGAGGCCGAGTACGTGAATCCGGTCGCCGGGGCCGCCAAGAAGTCCCATGCCGACCTGCACCGCTTCGTGCTTTTCGTCTCGCATGGATTCTCCGAACAGCTTTCGTTCCACAGCGAGCTGGAGGTGGAGCACGTCCTGACCGAGATGAAGGTGAGCAAGGACAAGGATGGCAAGGTGACCGACGTCTCGGCTCCCGGCTACGTTTCGGTGGAGCAGGCCTTCATTGACTACCGCCTGGCCGGATCCTTCGGGTTCCGCACCGGCGTGGTCCTGGCACCAGTGGGCATCGTCAACGAGGTCCATGAGCCGGACACCTACCACGGCGTCCATCGCCCCCTGTACGCCAACAGCTTCGTGCCCACCACCTGGCGCGACATGGGCCTCCTGGCCTACGGCAGCCCCATGGAAGGCCTGCAGCTGCGCGGCGGCGTGATGGCCGGGCTGCTTGGCAACAGCATCGGCGGCGCTTCGGGACTGCGCGGCGGTCGTCAGAAGGCCGGCAAGTCCAATGCCGAGAACCTGAGCCTGACGGCCCGCGCCGAGTACGCCTTGCCCGGCGTGAAGCTGGGCCTGAGCGGCTGGTACGGCGGCACCTCGATGGGCGACACGGCCCTGGGCGATGGCAACTTCGACGCCCCCGTCACCATGGTGGCCGGCGACCTGCGGGCGGAATGGAACGGTGCCTTCCTTCGCGGCGAAGTGGGATGGGCCCTGCTCTCCGAGGCCGAGAAGATGCAGAAGGCCTACAAGAAGAGTCCCGGCGAGCAGATGGCCGGCGGGTACATCGAGGCCGGCTACGACCTCCTGCCGCTGTTTTTACCCCAGACCCAGCAGTCGCTGACGCCCTTCGCCCGCTTCGAGCGGATCGACACCCACTACGAGGTCCCCTCGAACGTGTCGCTCAACAAGGCCAACTCCCAGAGCCAGTGGGTGGCGGGCCTGACCTGGAAGCCCGTCTCGCGGGTGGCCTTCAAGTTCGACTACTCCTGGCTGCGCAACGAGGCCGGCACCGCCGAGCGCGACGAGGTCAAGCTCGGCGCGGGATGCAGCTTCTGACATGAGCGACCTGCCGCTCGAGCCTCGGGTCGAGGCGAAGATCCCGGTCAGCCTTCGCCGCCTCTTCGGGGCGCAGGCGCAGGCGAGCCGCGGTTTCCTGGACACGCGCTTCGGGCGGCGTCCCCATTGGACCGTGAGGTCCCCGGAAGGAGCCTACTTGGGCCAGGCGATGGTCGACGACGTGCCGGGCAAGAGCGAGCGGATCACCATCCTGGTGGCCACCGCACCCGACGGCACGCTGCGCGACCTCGAGATCCTGGCCTACCGCGAAGCCTACGGGGGAGAAGTGGCCCAGGAGGCCTGGCGCGCCCAGTTCCGGGGCAGGAAGGCCGGGGACCCGCTGCGGGTCGGCCGGCAGGTCCGCAACGTGAGCGGGGCGACGATATCGACAAATTCCGTCAGTGCCGGCGTGGCTCGCTGCCTCGCTGCCCTGGCGGCAAGCGGTGGAGGATCGAGATGAAGGCCTTGGAGGATCTGCCGGGTTCCTGGAGGGCCCTGGTCGCCCTGTTCACCGCCAACCTCGCGCTGGGCTACACGGTGGCGCTGGGCTACGTCTGGAAGACGACATCGCTGCGCCCCGACGGCATCGCGGCCCGCTACCGGGGCAACGCGGATGATCCGACCGCCATCGAGATCGCCTTCCCCAAGCCCCTCGAGGAGATGCTGGGCACTACCCACACCCATGTGCTTGCGATGGTGGTCTTCCTCTTCCTGCTGGGGGCCTTGACCCTGCTTGCCCGCCGACCGGGCGCACGGGTTCGCACCGCCTTGGCGCTGGAACCGCTGATCGCGCTCCCGATCTCCTTTGCCGGCCTGTGGCTGGCATGGGGCGTGCATCCCGGCTTCACCTGGCTGGTCTCGCTCTCCTCGGGACTGGCGGCGCTAGCCTTCTACCTGCAGGTCGCCGTGGTGCTGCGGGCCTGCCTGTTCCCGGATCGGGGGCCGGCTTGAACCGCCGGGATTTCGTGAAGCTGATGGCCGGCGGCTGCGCGCTGCTTGCCCTGCGGCCTTCGGGGCTCCTGTTCGACGGGAACGAGGAGTCCGGGCTTGTCGAGGAAGGACTCGTCTCGCACTCCAGCTGGATCATGGGACAGATCTGCAACGTCTGGATTCAGGGGGTCGAGGAGGAGAAGGCTCACGAGGCCATCAACGAGGCCTTCGCCGCGATGCGCGAACTGGAAAGGAGCCTGTCGCGCTTCGATCCCGCCTCGGAGCTCCACGACTTCCTCTCCGGGGATCCGGCGCGCAGCTTCCGGGCCAGTGCGGGGCTGGTGGCGGCGGTCAACGAATCCCGGCACGCCCACCGGGGCACGGCCGGAGCCTTCGATCCGACGGTGAAGGCGGGAGGTCCCGCCTCGGGGCTGTCCGGAATCCTTCAGGACGGAGAGCATCTGCGACGCGCGAGCCGCGAGGTCGAGTTGGATTTCGGAGGGATCGGCTGCGGGCTGGCCTTGGACCGGGCGGCTTCGATCCTGCGTCGTCACGGGGTGCAGCGGGCCTTGCTTGAGCTCTCGGGGGATTACCTCGCCCTCTCGGCCCCGGAAGGCATGGCCGGTTGGCCGCTTGCCGTCGCCGATCCGTGGAGCGGGGCTCCCAGCGAGCATGCCCTGGACCTGCGGGGCGAGGCGCTGGCGACCTCCTCTTCGCGTCCGGGCACGATCCTGGATCCGCGCACCGGGGAAGCGGTCTCGCGCCTGCTTCAGGTCAGCGTCGCCGCTCCCACGGCCTGTCTTGCCGACCAGCGCAGCACGGCCCTGTTGGTGCGTGAGCTTTCCTGGTTCGATGCGACCCAGGTCGCCCGCTGGGCATAGGCGCAAGCCATCGCTCCCCTTGTGGAACAAGTCGCCGGATGACTCCAGCGAACGCCGCATCCTTGGAACAATCCGCGACGCAGGACTGGTCGACGCCTCGAAGAAATGCGATACTGTCTCAATGAGGTCCGGACGCTCCGGGCCTGGGCGGGGAGGGATGCGAGAATGGTCGAAGCGTTGAAACCGGACGACGAGGAGGCTCGTCTCAGGGCACTGCTGAGTTTCGGCATCTTGGATACCGATCCCGAACAGGCCTACGACGACCTTGTCCTGATCGCCTCCACGATCTGCAAGACCCCCATCGCCTTGGTCTCTCTGGTGGATGGGCAACGCCAATGGTTCAAGGCCCGGGTCGGCTTGGAAGCCAGGGAGACTCCCCGCAGCCTGGCCTTCTGCTCCCACGCCATCCTCCAGGAGGAAACCTTCGTCGTCCGCGACGCCTCGCAGGACGAGCGGTTCCACGACAACCCGCTGGTCACCCGATCCCCGGACATCCGCTTTTACGCGGGGCACCCGATCGTCACCGGGACCGGCCACCGGATCGGGACGCTCTGCGTCATCGACACCGTTCCTCGCGACCTGACCCCGGAACAGCTCTCCGCCCTCCAAGCCCTTTCCCGGCAGGTGGGACAGCTGCTCGAGTTGCGCAGCGCCCTGGTGGAGGCGCGTCGGGCCAGCGAGGCGAAAAGCGAGTTCCTTGCGACCATGAGCCACGAGATCCGGACTCCCATGACGGGAATCCTCGGGATGGCCGACCTGCTGGCCGACACAACACTCCAGGGAGCGCAAGGTCGCTATGTCGACCTCCTGCGCGGCAGCGGACGCAGCCTGCTTGCCCTGATCAACGACATCCTCGACCAGTCCAAGATCGAGGCCGGCCGGATGGATCTCGAGCCCCTGAGCTTCAACCTGCCCACCTTTCTCGAGGGTTGTCGGGATCTCTTCGAGGTCTCGGCCCACCAGAAGGGTCTTTCCCTCAACCTTTCCATCGACCCGGATCTTCCTGCCCGGTTGATCGGGGACTCGGGACGGCTGCGTCAGATCCTGGCCAACCTGGTCGGCAACGCCCTGAAGTTCACCGAACGTGGCTCCATCTCGGTGTCCGTCCGTCAAGGCGCCTGCGACCGGGAGACCTGCCTGT
Organism: Fibrobacterota bacterium; assembly: GCA_039798005.1. Taxonomy (GTDB): domain Bacteria; phylum Fibrobacterota; class Fibrobacteria; order UBA5070; family UBA5070; genus JBDKGV01. The sequence continues at coordinate 17,066 of JBDKGV010000027.1, read as the reverse complement.
TGGAGTTCCGGGTGACCGACACGGGAATCGGGTTGACCCCGGAACAGTGCTCGCGGCTTTTCGAGAAGTTCAGCCAAGCCCAAGCCAGCACCGCCCGCACCTATGGCGGGACGGGATTGGGCCTGTCGATCTGCAGGCGTCTGGCCGAGCTGATGGGCGGCAGCATCGGCGTGGAAAGCGACGGATCGACCGGCTCCACCTTCCGGTTCTCCGTCCGGATGGGAATCGCCGGCCCGGATTCTCCGCCGGAATGCCATCCCCTCGACATCGCCCCGAGTGCATCGCTGCCTCCCAAGGCGCGCATCCTGGTCGCCGAGGACAACGAGGTCAACCAGGAGGTGATCCGCGGCATGCTCTCGAGCTTCGGCCTCGAGGACGTCACGATCGTCGCGGACGGGCACCCGGCCTTGGAACGGCTCTCGCACGAGCGCTTCGACCTGTTCCTTTGCGACCTGCACATGCCCCGGATGGGCGGCCTGGAGGTGATCGCCGCGATCCGGGACATGACGTCCCCGGTCCTGTGCCACGACCTCCCCGTCATCGCCCTCACTGCGGACGCCCTCGAGGAGGATCGGAAGTCGGTCCTGAAGGCCGGCATGGACGCGCACCTGACCAAGCCGATCGACCCCGACGCATTCCTTCGCCTCCTGCATCGCTGGCTGAAGGCGCCCTGCCCTCCCCCGGCCTGAAAACAGGAAGGCCGCCCCGGATTCCCCGGAGCGGCCTTCATTTTGACAAATCCTGTCAATTCAGCAATCAGGCTTCGGCAAGCTCCGCATCGTTTGCGCTTTCGGGCGCACCGAAGGCGCTGGCCATGTCTTCTTCTACCGTATTGATGCCGCGCAAACCAAAGGTGTTCACCAAAACGGCGGCCACGCCCGGAGACAGGAACGCGGGCAAGGTGGGCCCGAGGCGGATCTTCTTCACGCCCAGGTGCAAGAGCGCAAGCAGCACGATCACAGCCTTCTGCTCGTACCAAGCGATGTTGTACTCGATGGGCAGGTCGTTGATGTCGGAAAGGCCAAAGACTTCCTTGAGCTTGAGCGCGGTCACGGCAAGACTGTAGGAGTCGTTGCACTGCCCGGCGTCCAGCACGCGGGGGATGCCGCCGATGTCGCCCAAGTCCAGCTTGTTGTAGCGGTACTTGGCGCAACCGGCCGTCAAGATTACGGTGTCGGTGGGCAGTTCCTTGGCGAAGTCGGTGTAGTACGAACGCTCCTTCTGGCGCGCATCGCAGCCGGCCATCACCACGAACTTCTTCACGGCGCCCGACTTCACGGCCTCGACCACGGGGCCGGCAAGCTTCAGGATCTGGTCGTGGGCAAAGCCCCCGAGGATCTCGCCCGACTCGATCTCGACCGGCGCGGCGCAGGTCTTGGCAAGCGCGATGATCTCGGAGAAGTCCTTGGAGCCGTCCGCGGCCTTCTCGATGTGGCGGTAGCCGGGAAAGCCCGAGGCGCCGGTGGTGAAGACCTTGTCGGCGTAGGTGGCGGTGCTGGGCGGGGGCACGATGCAGTTGGTCGTGAAGAGCACCGGGCCGTTGAAGCTGGTGAACTCCTTGTGCTGCTGCCACCAGGCGTTGCCGTAGTTGCCATAGAGGTGGCTGTACTTCTTGAGGCCGGGGTAGCTGTGGGCCGGAAGCATCTCGCTGTGGGTGTAGATGTCGATGCCAGCGTCCTTGGACTGTTCCAGCAAAAGCTCGAGATCACCAAGGTCGTGGCCCGACACCAGGATACCGGGGCGCGTGCCCACACCGATCTTCACCTTGGTCATCTCGGGATTGCCGAAGCGTCCCGTGTTCGCGCCATCCAGCAGGGCCATGGCGGTGACGGCCTTTTCGCCGGCTTCCAGCACGAGGCCCGTGAGGGCACCACCGTCCAAGGAATCGTCCAAGGAAGCCGCAAGGCCCTTCTCCATGAAAGCGTCCAAAGACACGTCAAAGGCGTTCAGCTCGGCGGCGTGGTGCAGGTAGGCGGCCAAGCCCTTGAGGCCGTACACCAGCAGTTCGCGCAAGGAGCGCACATCTTCATTTTCGGTGCGCTTGACACCGATGGCGGCGGCCAGATTCACAGCCTCATCCACCGACGCCACGGTGAAGACGGCGGCATCCACTTGGGCCAAGGCCACGATCACCTCGCGCTTTTCGCACAAATCCTTGAGCTCGGCGCGCAAGGAAAGCCCCTCTTGGATGCGGGCAAAGATCGCCTGGTCGTCGAAGTTGGCGTTGGTGATGGTGGTGAACAGGGCCACGCGCAACCATTCGGCAGCGGCGGCGGGCAGCTCACCTTGGGTACGGGCCGCAGCGGCGAACACGGCAACACCACGGGCCAGATGCACAAGCACGTCCTGAAGAGCGGCCGTGGTGGCCGTCTTGCCGCACACGCCCTGGATCTCGCAACCGACTCCCTTGGAGGCTTCTTGGCACTGGTAGCAGAACATCGACATCGAAAACCCTTTCGCCACGAACCCCGGTCGACCGGGATCATTTTCTGACCGCAGGCCACCGTCGGCCTTACAGCACAAATAGATACGCATATCCTGTTATGAAAACAAGATCCAGACCTGATTATCTTTATAAAACCTTCAAAAAACTACTCCAGCGATTTGGGGCCTCATCCCGCCCTGCTCGCCCTTCGCCATACCGGTCATTGCCATGACTCCGCTCCGGGCTCATCGGGCCTCCTCGCCTTTGCAGGCTGCGGGGTCCCGCCGCTTCGCGCGACGGTCGGGGGCATTCCAAGGCGCGCACGACTCCGGGCGATTCTACCTTGGCTTCCACTATGGCAAAAGCGGCGGGCTCCGAAGAAACTCCGATGATGAAGCAGTACCTGGCCCTCAAGGCCCGGGTGCCGGACGCCGTGTTGCTGTATCGCATGGGCGACTTCTTCGAGACCTTCAATGAGGATGCCCAGACCATCTCGCGAATCCTTGGGATCACGCTCACCACGCGCGGCGGCGTGGACCGCACCCCGCTTGCCGGCTTCCCGCATCACCAGATCGACCGCTACCTGCCCAAGCTCGTCTCGGCCGGCTGCAAGGTCGCCGTGTGCGAACAGACCGAGGACCCCGCCCAAGCGAAAGGGATCGTCAAGCGCGACATCATCGAGGTGGTCACGCGCGGCACCACGCTGAACGAAGCGTGCCTGGACGAACGCACCGACAACCTGCTGGGCGCCATTTTCCCCGCCGAGACCGTCGATGCCCCTTGGGGCCTGGGCCTCCTGGACCTCTCCACCGGGCGCTTCGAGGCCTGCGAGGGAACCCAAGAGGAGATCCTCTCGGAACTGGAGCGCAGTAGCCCCGTGGAGCTGCTGTGGCCCGAATACCTGGACCGCTCCCCGGAGGAACTGGCGACGCTGGAAGGTTCGTGGAGCCTGGCCCCCTCGCCCTTCCCCGCCCCGTCGATCGCCAAGGTGCAGCTGTGCGAGCAGCTCGGGACCACCTCCCTTGAGGGCTTTGGCTGGACCGGCAACGAGACCGCCGCCTTCACCGCTGCGGCCGCCGCCCTGCGCTATGCCGGGGACGACCGTCGCCGCAACCTCTCCCACCTGCGCGCCCTGCACCCCCGTGTGCGCGGCGGGTTCCTGGTGATGGATGGCTCCACCCTGCGCAACCTCGAGGTGCTGCGCCCCTTGCACGACGACGATGTGCGCGCAAGCTTGGCCGGGCAGCTCGACCGCTGCCGCACCTCGATGGGTTCGCGCCAACTGCGGCGTTGGCTGGCGCGGCCCCTGTGCGACCTTGACGCGATCGGGGCCCGTCAGCAGGCCGTGGAGGCCCTGCGCACCGAGTCGACCCGCCTGTGGGAACTCCAGAAGCAGCTGGGCGAGATCTCGGACCTGGAACGCTTGGCCGGGCGCATTGCCACCGGACGCTGCCACGCCCGCGACCTGGTCTCGGCCGGCAAGTCGCTGGTCGCCGCGCAGGAGGCAGGACGCATCGCCGCCGAGCTCTCGGTTCCGCTGGTGACGGATCTTGTCAAATGCTTGGACGGAGCCGCGACTTTGGGGCAGCCGCTCTTGGATGCCTTCGTGGATGCGCCTCCCCTTTCGGTCAAGGAGGGCGGCTTGCTGCGCCCCGGCTACGACCCGGTCTGCGCCGAACTTTCCGAAGGCGCCAAGGAAGGGCGCGAGAAACTGGCAGGTATGCAGGAAGCCGAGCGCGCCCGCACCGGGATCAGTACGCTCAAGGTCGGGTACAACCGCGTCTTCGGCTACTACATCGAGATCTCCAACGTCCACCGCGACCGGGACTTCCCACCCGACTACCAGCGCACCCAGACCCTCACCAACGCCGAGCGCTACGTCACGCCGGAGCTGAAGAAGTGGGAAGAGCTGGTGATGGGCGCGGAGGAGAGGATCCAGGCCCGCGAGCATGACATTTTCTGTCAATTGCGCGACGCGCTTGCGGCGGAGCTTGCCCGGGTCCAGGAGATCGCCCAAAACATCGCAAGCCTCGACGTCCTTTCCGCCTTCGCCGAGTGCGCTGAGGAGAACCGTTGGGTCCGGCCCGATCTGATCTTGGAAGGAGCCTTGCGCGCCGCGGGACTCCGCCATCCGGTGCTGGAGGCCTTGCATCCGCATGTGCCGTTCGTGCCCAACGACGTGGAGATGGACCCGGAAACCTCCCAACTGCAATTGGTGACCGGCCCCAATATGGGTGGTAAAAGCACCTATTTGCGCCAGGTGGGCATCCTTGCCGTGATGGCCCACGCCGGCTGCCCCGTGGCCGCCGATGCCGTGACGCTTCCGCTTTTGGACCGCGTCTTCACGCGTGTGGGCGCGGCCGACCGCCTCTCGCGCGGGCAGTCGACCTTCCTGGTCGAGATGCTCGAGACCTCGAACATCCTGCACAACGCCACGCCCCGTTCGCTTGTTTTGCTGGACGAGGTGGGGCGTGGCACCAGCACCTTTGACGGACTCTCGCTTGCGTGGGGCATCGTCGAGGCGCTGCATGAGGAGGAGCATCTGCGCCCCCTCACCCTGTTTGCGACCCACTATCACGAGCTGACGGTGCTGGCCGATCGCCTGCCCCGCGTCAAGAACCTCCAGGTGAAGGTGCGCGAGCACGAAGGCCGCATCGTCTTTTTGCACCGCGTGCTGGACGGCACCTGCGACAGTTCCTACGGACTGCACGTGGCCCGCATGGCCGGTGTCCCGGAGACCGTGCTCAAGCGCGCCCAAGGGATCCTGCTCCAGCTTGAAGCCCAGGAACTGCGCATCGGCAAGCGCGACGCCCCGAAGACTCCCGTCGTCGTGCCCCAGCTCTCGCTCTTCGCTTCCGACCCGGGCCTTGAGGAAATCGGGGCCTTGGTGCGCGAGGCCGACCCGATGCAGATGACTCCGATGCAGGCCCTGATCTTCGTGCAGAAGCTGAAGGACCGGCTGGAATAACCGCATTCGCTGGACATCCGCCGCCCCGCCCATCCGGGAGGGAGAGGATTACAACGCGCACGCGCCAGGGATGCCGCGTCCGCTTGAACCAACCCACCCCGGCCCGCCCTACCAGGGCGGGAGAAGGCAAGCAACGCACAGAGTGCGCCAGGGATGCCGGCCTTTGGCCCAAGACCCCGCAGCAGTGAACCGCCCCTCTCTGATTTCCGGAGAGGGGCAGCCGGCCGAAGGCCGGCGGGGTGAGGTGCGCGGAGGCTTGGCAGGCAGCCCGGTCCCCGGACGCAAACGCGGCCGGGGAGGCGCCCGGGAATGCCTGGGCATGAAAAAAGCCCCGCCGTGTCGGCGAGGCTTGATTGGACGGAATCTGACAAGGATCCGTCGTTACGGAACGAGGACCTTCCAGCTGTGGTTGCTGCCCACGGAGCGCAGGATCCAGAGCCCGGAGGTGGCAGGCGACTTCAGGGTGTTGACTCCTGCCTGGACCTTGACCGAAGCGGCCACTTCACCGGTGGCGGAAATCCACTCGACCTGCCCGGCGACCGGGGCGGTGAGTTGGACGGAGCCGTTCCCCATGCGCACCGAGAACCCGTCGGCGGAACGCAAGGAGCCGCGGATCGACGAGGTGTAGGCGCCGGTGGCGATGTAGGCGGGGATGACCGAGGTGTTCTTGATGGAGTTCACGTCGGTGACGGCCACGTCCAGGCCCCAGGTCTGCAGGCCGGCGAAGGTGCCGTCGGTGCTCATGTTCAGGTCGGTCTGCGGGGAGTTGCTCACCTTGCCCCACGACCAGGCCAGCCAGCCGATCTCGTTCTTCTGGCATTCGGAAAGGATGGTGCGGTAGGGAATCGAGTCGGTCGCCGCCACGACGCCCGCCTCGGTGAAGGCCTCGCCGAACTCGCCCACCACCAGCGGGATGTTCTTGGCAACGGCGTGGGCCACGGCGGACTTGATCTTGGCTTCGAGGGTCGCCTTGTCGGTGTTGTACTTGATGGGCCACCACATGTGGACCGAGAACAGCAGGTTGCGCAGCGAGTCGTGGGCCAGCAAGGTCTTTGCGGTCTGGGAGATCATCGCGTAGGACTGGCCGTAGGTCGATGCGTCGATCATCAGGGGAACCTGGACGCCGGCCCGACGCAGCTTTGCGATGGAGGAATCGTAACCGGCCACGAAGTCGGCCGCCGAGACGGACGCGTCGCCGACCTCGTTGCCGATGTTCACGACCAGGTACTTCTCATGCTTCTTGATCACGGCAAGGTAGGGGGCGGTGAGCCAGCCCTTCACGAGCTTGGGCAAGGTGTCCCATTTGCCGGTGGCGTCGTGGAACTCCACGATGGGAATGAGCTTGTTGCGGATCGCACGGGATACCACGGTATCCAGTCCGGCGGCCGATTCGGTCGAGAGCCAGACGATGCGCACGCTGTTGGCGCCAGTCTTGGCGATCTCGGGCAGGGTTGCGCCTTCCTTGTCGCCCCAGACGAACATCTCGTTGACGCCGCGGAAGATCACCTTCTCCCCCGTCGGGGTGTAGAGGAAACGGCCCTTGACCCGCAGGCCCGGCAGGGTGCTCGGGGCGTCGGCGATGGTGGTGGTGTCGGGCAGGAGGGTGACGCCGCCCGAGACGATGAGCTCCTTCACGGAGACGTTGTCGAGAGTCACGGAGCCCAAGGTCCCGCCCAAGTTGAACTGGAGGATGCCCGCGTCCACGGTGGAATCGGGAGTGATCTTGACAGTGTAGCTCTTGAGCGCCGTCGTCAGGGTGACGTCACTGCCGCCCTGGTAGTGCCAGGTCTTGTCGGTGGACATCGCCACGTTGATGGTGCGTGCAACGGATGCGGAGGCGTCGAAGGCGACCGTGTAGGTCGATCCGGCCTTCAGCACGAGCCCGCCTTGGGTGAGCTGCACTCCCCAGTTGGTGATCGCCGTCTTGGTGAGGGTGACCGTCGCGGCACCGGTCGCATAGGCGGCCGTGGCGGTGTTGCCGGTGGCAAGGCTCAGGCTCCAATTGTTCTCGCCTCCGGCATAGTCGCCGTTGACGATCATCTCGCTGCCTGCCGTGACGGTGCTGCTGCCGCCGGTCACCACCACGTTGTCGATGGTGACGTCGGACAGGGTGCCGCCCAGGTTGAACTGGAGGATGCCCGCATCCACGGTGGAATCGGGAGTGATCTTGACGGTGTAGGTCTTGAGGGCGGTCGTCAAGGAGACGTCGCCGCCGCCCTGGTAGTGCCAGGTCTTGTCGGTGGACATCGCCACGTTGATCTTGCGCGCCACCGAAGCGGAGGCGTCGAAGGTGACGGTGTAGGAGGAACCGGCATCGAGGTGCAGGCCCTTCTGGGTCAACTGCACGCCCCAGTTGGTGGTGCCGGTCTCAGTGAGCGAGACCACGGCGGCACCCGAGGCGTAATCCGCCGCGGCGGTGTTGCCGGTGGCAAGGCTCAGGCTCCAACCGGTGGTTCCCCCGGCGAAGTCGCCGTTCGAGATCAGGTTGTCGGCGGCGTCGCTCTGGGAAAACGATCCCAGAATCGCCAAAGCGGCAAGGCGGAACGCCTTGAGACTCTTCTTCATGGTTCATCCTTCGGATGTGGTGGGTTGCGGAACGAATCCAGAGTAGGAGCTTCCGGAGTCAAGAATCGAAACGATGCGGGAAAACCGGAAAACCGATCGCGCCAAGGATTCAAGTCATCCCCGGCAAACATTCGCAATGATGCGATGGATCCCGAGAAAACAAAAAACCTCGCCCGGGGTGCGGTGAGGTGCAGTCGGTGGAATCCGGCAGGAGCGGGATCAGTGCGAGATCGGAAGGATCGTGATCCGTGAGCCGGTAAGGGACCGGCTGCGCAGGAACCGGATTCCCCGCTTGCCGGGAACCTGACAGGAGGAACCCGGGGCCAGCGCGACGCGAGGTGACAGGATCCGTCCGGAGACGGAGAGGAACTCGACGGCCTGCGCCTCGGTCGAGAGGTTGCGCAGGACCACGCGACCGGCCCGGTGCGAGATCTCGAAATCCTGCCCGGCACGGCTCGGAGAAAGGGAAACCGGCTTGGTCGGCAGATCCTTCCAGGTCAGGTTGGCACCGGCCCCGGTCGCAAGCGGGGTGACGAGAGCTTCGAGCCCGGCGACGGGGTCGAGGCTCGCGGTGTAGGGCGGGGCGATGGCCTTGCCGTTGCCCACGGTGTCGGAGGTGACGTCCACGAAGCGGTTGAGACGCAGCTCGGCGATGGCGTTGACGCCCCAGAAGCTGACCGCGGAGCTGGTGCCGTCGAAGAGATTGGCCTCCACCAGCAGGCTGGACTGGGTGCCGGCACGGATGCAGGATTCGACCGTCTTGGAGCTGAACACGTTGTTGTAGAGATGGGCGTTGCCGAAGCGTACGCGGGGCATCCACTCGCGGAGATTCTCGCCCCACAGGCTGTGGTGCCAACTGAAGCGCAGCCGCAGGGAGTCCTCGGCACCGTTGCGGTCGCTTCCCCCGATCATGTTGGCGAACCGGCGGGAGGAATCGGTGCGGGTGAAGGACTGACGGATCCAGGAGAGCGTGAGGCTGTCGGAACCGTGCAGGATGTTGAGGTTCGAGTAGAGGCCGTCGGTCAAGGTGAGGTGATCCAGCCAGATGCCGCGTGCGTAGCTCACCCGCATCATCTCGTCCTCGTCCTCGCAGGTGCCCACGCCGAAGTCGCCGGTACAGGTCTTGCCGGGAATGAGGGTCAGGTTCCTCACGATCACGTTGCGCAGGAACGAGGTCTTGGTTCCGGAAACCGTCAGGGATCCGCGAATCACGGCCCCCGGAAGTCCCAGCAGGCTCTTGGATCCGGTGGTGATCTGGAATTGGCCGCTCACGGTTCCTTCGACAAAGACCAAGCCGGGCCCGGGCTTGGCCAAGGCGGTGGCCAAGGCGGTGGAATCACGCGCGGTGTCGATGCCGCCTCCGGCGCCGCCGGTCGTGCCGGAGGCCCAGCCGTCGGGGACGCCCAGCGGATCGGCCACGGAGGCGAAGGTGGAAGCAGCCAAGAGGGCCATGGTGAGCAGGTGCTTCATCAAAGTGGACTCCATTCATTGCGATGCGGCCTTGGGACCAGCGCATGTCCGCCTTGGTCGCAGGGATCCGCCACCAGGCATGCTGCTCCAACATGGGTCGGAAAACCAAGGTGCACCGGCTTGGCAGGCTCACTGGCTCATTCTCAATGATGAAATCCGCTGCCATGACTCGAGGAACTCCTATCCGACCCTGAGATCGGCGATCATTCCACGACTTCCGTTCCAACGATAAAAAAACCTCGCCCAAGAGGGGCGAGGTCGGAAGGAGTCCGTATGAATGCGGATCAGCGAACGGAGGGAAGCACGGCGTTCATGGATCCTTGAGCGGACTCAAGGACCACAAGGCGCAGGCCTTGGCCCGTGACATCCACCGAACCGGAGGTCATGCCCACCGCGATCACACTGCGAGACAGCTCACGGCCTTGGGCATCCAGCACGCGCAGGGTCGCGGCCGAACCAAGAGCCGTGGGGATGGACCAATCGAGGGTCTTGCCGCGCAAGGACACCGAAAGAGCCGCTCCTGAAACGACGCGGCTGGCCGCCGAGATGCCGGTCCCCGAAACCGACTGAGGGAACACCACGTCCAGCCCGGTGAAGCAATCGGCCTCGGTCGGATTGTAGGTGTCCACGCCGAAGACGACCTTGCCGTCGTTGAAGTTCCAAAGGGTGTCCTTGTCCAGGCGGATGTTGTCGATCCAGACTTGGCCCTGGAAGGTGCTGGCTCCGATGAATTGGAACACGATCGCCTTCACGGAATTGAGTCCTGCCACTTCAGGGAAGTCCGCAATCGCAGCTTCGCAGGTCATCCAGGTGCTGTCCTTGAAGGGCTGGCAGAACACGCCCGAGGCGTTCCAGAACCAAGCGTCACCGGTCTTGAAGACCGGCTGGACCTTGAGGCCACCCTTGGCGGAACTGGGGACCAGCACATCGAACGCAAAGGTGGTGCCCTTCGAGAAGTCCTTGGCGGTGTTGTACTGCAGCCCCGGATAGAGGGTGGACTTCGAGATGTTCAGGGTGCCGGCCAGAACGCCGTTGCCGGTCTGCTTGACGCGGACCACGTCCTTGATCTTGATCGCGGCGCTGTCGAGCTTGAACACGGCCTGCATGCCGGCCTTGGCGGTGGAATAGTTGCCCAGCCACACGTCGGTGCCGTCGCCCGTCCAAGTCCAGGAAAGGCCTCCGGCATAGCCCGACTTGTAGAGGTAGGTGAGCAGGGTGTCCTGCTTGGCGGCGTCCATGTTCTTGGAGCTGATGGCCGGGCTCCAGTCACCGGCGGCGAATTCGCCAATGACCATCGGCTTGTCGAGCTTCCAGTGCGCGAAGGACTTGGTGAAGGGGCTGTTCGTCACGCCGTTCCAGCCGTAATAGTGGACCATGTAGAAGTCCAGCACGCCGTCGGAATCGCCACCGGCCTTGATCAGCTCGCCGTCGGTGTAGTAGTTCTTCTTGCCGTCGACGTCGGTGGTGTAGTCGAAGGTCACGGCGCCGTTGGAGACCAGCACGCCGGGCACGGCGCGGTGGATGGCTCCGGTCACGCGATTGACCACGCGCTGGACATCGGGCATGGTGATGCCCTTCTCAAGGCCCGGCCAGCCCTGGACCATGCCTTCGGCCTCGTTGAAGATCTCCCAGCACAGGATGCCGGAATCCTTGCCGATGGCCGTGACCAAGGGGATCACGGCCTTGTCGATATAGGCCTTGAGACCCGAGTCGGTCTGCATGAGCTTCTTGTTGTTGGCAATGCTCATGGTGTTCCATGAACCGACCTGGGCGGTGCCCATGAGATTGTGGGTCAGGAGATCGAGAGCCAGCACCACGCCGTTGCGGTTGGCGATGGAGAGCATGGCCTTGACATTGGAGATGGTCTTGGTGCCCAAGCCCTTGGTCAGGCCGGTGGTCGAATCGAACTTGGGGTCGTTGGCACCGTTGGTGGAAAGCCACACGCGCATGGAGTTGCCACCCGCATCGCGGATGTCCTGGACGGCCTGCTTGAAGGTGTTGGTGTCCAGGGCGGCATCGCCCACATCGTTGCCGAAGTTGACCCAAGCCAAGTTCTGGCCGGTCACGAAGATCTGACGGCCATTGGGCAGCGTAACCCGGTCGGTCTTGGGCTGCGCCGTGCGCGCCACGGTGGCGGCCGAGGCGAAGGTGGAAGCCGCCAAGAGGGCGACGGTGAACAAGGGCTTGATCAAGATGAGTTCCTTTCGTTGCGACGCGGCCGTGCAACCGCGTCCATCATGCATCGGGGATGCGGACATCCCGCTCCATCGCAGGCCTGAACTTAATCCGAAACCCCATCATGCACCGGACACCTGCATTCACTCATGCATCAATTGTATCATTGAATGATGAACGGCAAATTTGCCATCGCCCAAGGCAAGTTGGATGCATTGATCACCCTGGGCGGCCAGGGCAAGTTACCCACCGTCCGTGCACTGGCGGCATCTTGGAGCATGAGTCCAAGGACGGTCCAACTGGCCATCACCGATGCCGTACAACGCGGTCAGCTGGTGGCCCGGCAGGGATCCGGCATCTGGCGGCAAGGCTGTGCCCCTGCAGCAAGCTCGCCCCGGACGAGAATGGATGCGGCGCGCCTTGCCGATGCCATCACGACCGGGATCCAAACGGGGAAATTCACCACGGATCGCCCCCTCCCCTCGCCCAAGGATTTCGCCAAGCTGCACGATGTCCATCCCGCCACGGTCCGCAAGGCCCTTGCCACCTTGGTAGCACAGCGGACGGTCGAACGCAGCGGGCGCGCTTGGAAGGTCAGCCTCCCCCACTCCGGCAAACCAGCCCGCTCGCCCGTGCTCTGGTGCATCGGAGCCAGCGATTCCGAGGGCAACCTTCGCATGGACACCGACCGCGAATGGGATTTCTGGCGCGAGATCCAAGGGGAAGCCATCCGCAACGGCATGGAGCCCCGTTTGGTTCCTTGGTCGGGTGCCCTTCCCGGCCTCGACGGAGTCCTGGGGGCGGTGGTCTCCACCTGGCACATGAACGACAGCACGGCCCTTCTGGACTCCCTGCTGCGAACACGGCTTCCCGCCACGGTCTGGGTGGCCAACCATGAGAACCTGCCCGGCCAGCGCTACCGGCACGTGAACACCATGTGGTTCCACGACCTGGCGTTCGGCAAGGAGTCGGGACACACCATGGCGCGCCATGTCGCGAAGCTGGGGCATCGCAAGATCGCCTGGATCTCCCCCTTCCACGCCAGCGAGTGGTCGCGCAACCGGCTTGCCGGCCTGCAGGAGGAACTCCCGGCCGACATCGCGCTCTTCACCGCCAATCACGAATGGGTCTCGGAATGGGATCTCCAGAAGGACATCTACAAGGACCCTCAGGTCCTGGGAAGAATCGATCTTGCCGAGGTCGATCACGGTGGTGCCACCGAGGCCATCGCGCTGCCCCTGGTCGAGACCATCACCCGGGAGCGTGCCTTGGAGATCCTCGGCCCCCGCCTCGATGCCGCCCTGGCCTTCAAGGCGACCCTGTGGGTTGCGGCCTCCGACCTCACGGCACGCTGGTGCCTGCACTGGCTGCGCGGAAGGGGAATCCGCACGCCTCAGGATCTTCTCCTGGCGGGATTCGACGATTCGCGGGAGGCCTCCCGCCTCGGATTGACAAGCCTGCGCTTCGATGTGCAGAGCATGGCCCGCGCCATGCTCCATCAGATCCTGTCCAGCCGCAGGCAGCACCGCAACCTCACGCGCTACGCCGGACATGTCGTCACCCGCTCCTCGACGTCCCCGTCGCCTCGTCACTGACGCGAAAAAGCCCCGCTCCGGTCCGGGCGAGGCTTGAATTTGCCAAAATCCGTCAAAAATCAGCGCACTGCGGGAACCATCGCCCTCAGTGAGCCCTGGGCCGATTCCAGCACCACGAACCGCAGCCCCTGCCCGACCATCTCCAAGCTTCCGGAGCGGGTTCCGGCAGCGACAGAGGCACGGGTCAGCTCACGGCCTTGGGCATCCAGCAGGCGCAGGGTCCCGGACGAGGCCAGAGCCGAGGGAGCCGACCAGGCAAGGGACGCGCCGTGCAATTCCACGGCCAACGGGGAGCCGGAATTCAGACGGGCGCTCGCGGCGATGCCGGTCCCGCCGCCGCTCTTGCGCACCAGCGATGCGTTGTCGATCGTGACGGTGCCCGTCTTGCCACCGATGTTGAGTTGAAGGATCGCCGCGGACGCCGTGCCCGAGGCCTTGATCTCAACCGATACGAGCTGGGGCGTCGTGCCCACCTCGAAGTCGGCGTTGCCCAGTCCCAGCCAGTCGGGAGCCCCGCTGGAGAACCCGGCGTTCAAGGTGCGTGCCGAGGAGGCACTGACCGTGAAGCTCAAGACGTAGGTCACACCCTTCTCCAGCTCCAAGGCGCTCTGGGAAAGCTGGATCTTCCAGTTGGTGTCCTGGGCCGCCGTGATGTTCACAACCGCCGCGCCGGTGCCGTATCCGACCGTGGCGGTGTTGTTGGGATGCACGTAGAAGCCCCAATTGGAGCTGGTCGTGAAGTTGCCGTCCTTGAGCAGGTTGGTCGCGGCTCCGGGGGTGAACAGGGCCTTGATGCTGCGATCGCGGGTCACCGTGACCTTCAGCGGGTTCACGGAGGCCGGCACGGTGGTGTCACCGCTCCAGCCCGAGAACTCGTAGCCGGCCTCGGCCACGGCCTTGAAGGTGACCACGGTGTTGGAATCCACACGGCCCGTGGGAGACACGGTGACGGAGCCGCCGGCGGAGGCGGTCGCACCCACGGTCTTTTTGCCGTCGGGCTTCACATCCAGCTTGATCTCATCTTCCGTGATGGTGTAGGCACTGGAATAGTTGCGCGTGTACAGGGAGTCGGGATTTCCGCTCAGACCGTCCGTACGGTCCGCGCCTTCGAATCCCCACCAGGTGACCCAGAACACGTAGTGCTGCCCCTCGGCAAACAGCTTGGGCACGTCGGGCATGCGGCCGTTCTCGGAGATGCCCACGGGTTTTCCCTTGCCGATCGCCATGAGCGTGTCGTACATGGTCTTCTCGAAGTTGTAGTAAGGATGGTAGACGTCGACCGACATGACGTCCACGTAGGCATCGCCGGGATAGTTCTTGCGCACCCAGGTGTCATTGGAACCGAAGTGGTTCGAGTTGTACACCCACAGCAGGTTGTCCAGCCCATGCACCTTGGTGTAGCGGTCGTACATCTGCTTCCACAGCTCGGCGAAGCGCGGCTGCTGGCCCCACCAGAAGAAGTTGCCGTTGTTCTCATGGAATGGGCGCCACATCACCACGATGTTGGAATCGCGCAGCTCCTTGAGGTATCCGGCGATCAGGTCGATGCGCTTGAGCCACTCGACATTGTAGGCCGTGCCCTCCTTGAGCATCGAATCGATGATGGCCTTGGAATTGGTCAGCGTCTTGGCGCCCCCGTATCCGTCCCCGTCCTGGGTCGCTGCGTTCGACGTGTGCCAGTTGAGCATGAAGATCGCCCCCTTCGGGGCGCGCGCCTTCAGGATCGAGACGATGCGGGAACGGGCCCCGAGACCGGACACGGTGGTCTCCACATCTCCGAAATCCGACTCGTAGATGGCCGGGTATTTGCCACCGTTCTTGCCAGCCACGAACTGGTCGCGGAATGAGTAGGGGTAGGCCGCGGAGTAGTTGGTGTTCCCGGCCGAGGAGTTGTCCCAGAGCATGGACTCCTGCCCCGAAAGGATCCCTTGCCCTTTGATGTTCTGAAGGTAGGTGTAGATGGCCTTGGCCTTCGGGGATGCATTGGGATTGGTCGGTGCCAGCACCGCGGCGTGCGCGGCCAAGCATGATCCCAGCACGGCCAGCGCAGTCATTCCCAAGTTTCGGACGGAGATCTTCATGGATGTCCTGAGTGATGGTGGTGATGTCAAAACGACGTTCAGCGAAGGACCGCCAGGAAGCAGACCGCACGCCTTGCACCTGTCATTATGGACCAACCGCTCCTGTCTTGCCACCGTTTAGCGCACAAAACGCTTCCGGACTGGAAGCGCAAGCTCCTGTACCTGAAAGCCTTGCTCACATCAGCCTTTAGCAAAAAATCCAAAAATGGATTCTAGTAGAAATTTATGCAGGATAGTATGAATTATGCCACTATCAAAATGCTCAACCCCTCGATATCAAGAGATTGAGCATATATAGAATCACTTCTCAATGATCGCATCACCGTCAATTACATACTTCTTTGTTACCCTACTGGAAGGGCAACACTTTGCGTCACTTTCTTCCCACTTCGGATTTTGAACTGTAATTGATCCGGGCTCATAGCTAATTTCACTTTGTAGACTCAGGTCAGGAATACTACCAATATGTACAAGTTGATCCCCATTATTCAGTATCACCCGCACATCTCTACTCCCTATCCAAGCACTTCCGCATTGAATTTCGCCCCCATGATCAGGATCAATTGAGTACTCTAAAATTGCATCCATTTTGCCATCGTTATTTATGTCATATTCCCGCACATTTGCCTCAGAGACAACACCGCGAAGGCAGGGATCTGCGTTGTCATATTCCTTTTGTATCGTCGGCTTTAATTCGTTAAAAATTTGAAGCGCGCCATTTTTGACATTTGAATTTGATGCGCGACTGTTGATCTTATCAATTTCACCTTGCAATTCAGCCGCCAGGGCAGATGCACCACTATCACTTTTTTTATCTGATGAAGCAAGAACCAACCCAACGCCACCCACAATCAGCAACAATACACCCAAAGCAAGCACAACAAGAAATATCACTTTTCTATATGAGATATTAAACTTTACTTGCTGATTTGAAAACAGCTTATTCTTTTCACTGTCGAATTCTTCTTGAGTTATAGCACCGCTCTCTCGCAGCTTATTCAATCGCTCCAATTTTTCCAGATCCATATTCATCCTTTCGTATGATTTTGAGAAATTGGTGTTCGATTAGTTTGATGGCATATTTCTGTGGCACAGGGCCAATCGCCCTCAAAGATAACTAATTTTGAAAACAATTCATTTGCAAATCTTGAAAACTGCGTTCCAAATGCAAATGGGGAAATTCCTAACAATGGATGAATGATCCCAAAAGTCAGAAACACTTTCCCGTTTGACATTTTCATATTTTCCATTTCTGTTTGTATTTCCACTGCCATGAAAGCATCAATATGATTCAGTCGCTATTTCCATGTAATTTATACTTTGGATAAACCCCAACTTTTCATAGAATTTCATCGTCGGAGTTGCGGTCCCTAAAGTGATCTGCGTATTCGAATATTTATTAATGCACAATTTCACCAGAGATTTGCCTATTCCAATATTTTGAAAATTTGGATCAACAACCAAATCATAAATAAAGCTCCTTTGGCATTTATCGGATATTACACGAACAAATCCAACAATCCTTGCTTCTGATTTGGCGACGAATATTGTGTCGGAATTTTTAAATGCTTTTTCAAGTATTTCGCATTCATCTTCAGAATCGAGATAAATCGTATGATTGCTTATGCCGTCAATTTTTTGATGCGAGGTTGGCTTTTCACTTCTTGGCAAGATCCATCCAGCACTTTTGAATAGCGAATATATGATTTTTCCATCAATTTCTTTTTCTTCAGTGAATTTTATTTCCATGTATGCCTCCTAATTTACATGTTTTTATTCGTGTCTAT
>JBDKGV010000026.1:0-21832 GCA_039798005.1 Fibrobacterota bacterium | reverse complement strand
GGCGGGTTCCAAGTCGATCATCCATCGGGAACCATCCGTTCCTCCGACGGGCGGTACGAACGCACCAGCGGTTCGGCATGGGCCACCGGCAACGCCACGCTCACCGATTCCACCGGCAAGGTCACCCTGACCGCCCGCGACGTGCACTACTCACGCCCGGATCGCATGGCCGAGGCCATGGGCAATCCGGTCTTCCGCAAGCTCGACCCGACCGACACCATGGAAGTCAGGGCCAACCATCTCCTCTGGTACGAACGCGAGCGCATCGCCCACGCCATGGGAAACGTGGTGTTGCGCAAAGGTGCGGTCACGGCCCGCGCAAGCCGAGCGCGCCTGGATGAGATCAACCACCTCCTCACCTTGCAGGGGAACCCTTCGGCGACCATGGGGACCCGCGTGCTCACCGGCGAGGAGATGCGCCTGGTGGTCGATCTGAAACAGCAGAAGATCCGCGAGATCAAGGTGCTGGCCAAGGCCGTCGGAACCTTCGCAAGCGATCCCGATTCCCAAGGGGTGGTCCAGTCGGGGCGCTTGAGCGGCGACACTTTGCTGGCTCGAATCCATGGCGACACCCTTGAAGATGTCTCGGTCTGGAAAGGCGCCAAGGGCCTGTCCTGGAAGGGACGCGACTCCTTGAAGCACGACGAGCTGGAGGGCGACTCGCTGCGATTCTCCTTCGACGGCAAGAAGGTGCGGCAGGTTCGCGCCTGGCGCAAGGCCATCGGACGATTCCGCGGCGAAACCGATTCCTCGGGCGTTTCCCAAATCGGGATGCTGTCCGCCGACACCCTGGTCGCGAACATGGTCAACGGTGCGTTTCGCAACGTGTCGGTCTGGCCCAAGGCCAAAGGGTATTCTTGGCGTTCCAACGACAGCGCGCACAAGGACGAGGTCGAAGGGGACTCCATCGGCTTCGCCTTCGAGGGCAAGAAGCTCACCAGCGCCCGTGTGAAGGGCACGGCCAAGAGCATCTATCACCACCTCGAGAACGGAACCTACAAGGGACGGAACGAGGCGCGGGGCGACCTCCTGCGCATCAGCTTCAACAAGGGTCGGATCCGGCGCGTAAAGATTTCCGGAGCCGCTCGCGGAACCTACTTCGGGGAAGCCAAGGCGAGGGCCAAGTCCGACTCCATTCCTGCCGCCCCGAAGGTCTTGCAAACCAAGCCGAAGTGACCAAGCGCCCACGAAATCCCGTCCTTTGCCTCGATCGCGTCACGGTGCGGCTTGGCAACACCACGGCACTTTCCCGTTGCTCCTTGGAACTTGCGCCGGGCGAACGCACGGCGCTTCTCGGGCCCAACGGCGCCGGCAAGACGACCCTTTTGCGGGCAAGCTTGGGACTGTGTCCCCTTGAGGCCGGAACGGTTTCGCTCGACGGCATTTCGGTCGGAGCCATGCTCGAACATCCCGGCATCGCCCGGCAAAGCACGAGCTTGGAATACCTCACCCTCCATGGCAGGCTTCAGGGGGTCGAGGACGCGCCACGGCGAGCCCGCGAACTTCTCGAGGAATGGGAACTGCCCGACACGGCCTGCCGGACCTTGAGCCTGGGCCAACGCCAACGGCTGCAGATCGCAAGAAGCCTCGTCCATCGGCCCGACATCCTCCTCCTGGACGAACCGGCGGCCAACCTCGATCCGCAGGCCCGCCACGATCTGCACCGGCGCTTGCGGGCATGGAATGACAGGGGTGGCACGCTCCTCTGGGCCACGCACGACCTCGAGGAGGCCATCGGGGAGGCTTCGACCATCGCGGTGCTCTCGCAAGGGAGCATGCGCTGGATCGGAAAGGCCTGCGAGTTCTCCGGCGCCTTCCCGGCCAGCCAAACCGTACGATTTGACAATTTTTGTCCGACCGGATCGATCGCCTCCGCCTTGGGCCCGGACGTCCGCATCCAAGGGGAAGGAATCGAAGTCCGCTTGCACTCCCCGCTCCCGCCGTCCACGATCCTGCGCACCCTGATGGATGCGGGCCTTGCCGTGCAAAGCTTCGGCCCGGACAGGCAAAGCCTTTTCGAGAGCTACCAGGACTCGCTGAAGGCCCCGCCTCTCGAGCCGGCAGCCCGCGAGCTCCGCCATTCCCCCGCCCCGCCGTCCACATCGACCGCCAAGGCGTTCCGGGCGACCTTCCTTTGGGAAGCGGGAAACCTGCGCAGGGAAATGCGCTTCTTCCTGCCGTTTGCCGTCATGCAAAGTCTTTTGATCACGGTCCAGCACATGGCCAAGACCCCTGATTTTTCCTCGATGTGCCTGCTTCCGGTAAGCCTGTGCGCCTCATTGTGCGCCGACAGCATCGCCGGCGAACGCGAGCGATCGGGTCTGGAGACCCTGCGCGCGACCCAAGCGCCCCTGGGTGCGATCCTGCTTGGCAAGGCGGCCCTTGCTTGGCTTGCCGGCTTCCTGCCGGGACTTGCCTTCCTCGCCCTCGCCACCACGCTTGCCCGACAGGATCTGTCCTTGTGGGTCCTGCAACTGACGGGGGCCACCCTTGCCTGCACCGCCTTTGCCGCCCGGGTCGCCGCAAGCGCCCCCACGGTCCGCAGTGCGGCCCAGATGAGCGTACTGGGCTCGTTCTTCCTGGGAATGGGATTCGTGATCCTGCCCCATGTGCTCCCGCAAGGCCTTGAGCCGTTGGCGGCTCTGTTGCCGTTGATCCTGGGTCTTGCCAGCCTTCCCCTCCTGTTGACGGCGCCCAAGGCGTGGGCCCGGGCCTGAGCACTGCGCGCGGGAGCGACTCGACCGAGGCACAGGAAACCGCCAAGCCGAACTTTCCTGACCAGGCAGGAGCGGCCGATGAGGTATCTTTGGGGCTCAAACCTTTCGAGCTTTCCACTGGAGATCTGAAACCATGTCGGTTCGCATTGCGATCATGGGTGCCACGGGCGCCGTTGGCACTGAACTTCTCGACCTGCTTGCCGAGCGCAACTTTCCCGTCAAGGAACTGCGCCTGTTGGCCTCCAAGCGTTCCGCCGGAACCACACTGACCTTCAAGGGCGAGACGATCACCGTCCAGGAATTGACCCACGACTCCTTCGAGGGCATCGACCTCGTACTGGCCTCCGCCGGAGGATCCATCTCGGCCGAGTTCGCCCCCAGCGCCGTCAAGGCCGGTGCCGTGGTCGTGGACAACACCTCCAAGTTCCGCATGACCGAAGGCGTCCCCTTGGTGGTCCCCGAAGTCAACCCCGAGGCGATCTTCCTGCACAAGGGAATCATCGCCAATCCCAACTGCTCGACCATCATCATGCTGCTGCCGCTGTTCCCCCTGCATCGCAAGATCGGCGTGAAGCGCGTGCAGGCCACGACCTACCAGGCAGCCTCGGGCGCCGGTGCCCGCGCCATGGAAGAGCTGCGCGAGGAGTCCGTCGCGGTGGTCAAGGGCGAGGCCTACGAACGCACCGTGATCCCGTTCCCTTACGCCTTCAACCTGTTCCCGCACAACGCCCCGTACAACGACGGGTCGGAGGCCAACGCCAAGGTCAAGGCACCGGTCGGCTACTGTGAGGAAGAATGGAAGATGGTGGCCGAGACCGCCAAGATCACGGGAGACGCAAGCCTCAAGGTCAATGCGACCTGCGTACGGGTCCCGGTGTTGCGTGCCCACTCCGAGGCCCTGAACATCGAGTTCGATCGTCCGACCTCCGTGGAGGAGATCTACGCCATCCTGCGCGAGGCCGAAGGCGTGGAGATCATGGAAGACCCGGCCAACAACCGCTGGCCCATGCCCTTGGACGCCTCGGGTCGCGACCCGGTCCTGGTCGGGCGCGTGCGTCAGGACCTCTCCCGCGACAACACCTTCGACATCTGGGTCGTCGGGGACCAGATCCGCAAGGGTGCGGCCTTGAACGCCATTCAGATCGCCGAAAAGCTGTTCGCCTGAGATGGCCGAGACGGTCCTTGTCGGTGTGATCCTGGCCTCAGGAGCCTATCTGCTCCTGTTGTACTTCCAGGTGACCTCCCTCGAGGAACGCCTGCGCCGCCTTGTGGAATCCACCGAGCAGCGGCTGGTGGATTCTTGGCGCGAGGTCAGCTACGACTATCCAGGGCGTCCCCAGCGCGCGGAAAAGCCTGACGAGGATGAGGACGACGAGGAATGATCCCTTCCCACGCGCCGCGCCTTGAGATCGACCTCGGAGCGATCCGTCACAACCTTGGCTTGATCCGTTCCCTGATCCCGGCGCGGACGCAAATCCTCATTCCCGTCAAGGCCGATGCCTACGGTCACGGAAGTCCCGTCGTCGGGGCGTTCGCGCTGGCCAATGGCGCCGATCGCCTTGGCGTCGCGCGCCCCGCCGAAGCTGTCACCTTGAGGGAATCCGGCATCCAAGGCGTGATCCACGTCTTGGAAGCCTTCCACCCGCAGGACAGCGACACCTACTTCGACTTCGACCTGCGACCGACCATCGCCGCCTTGGATGCGGCCCAGGCCCTGTCCAGCGAGTCCCTGCGGCGTGGACAAAAATTGTCCGCTCACCTGAAGGTCGACACCGGCATGTCGCGGATCGGCTTCCACTGGGAACGCCAAAGAGCAGAGATCCTGGCCGCCCTCTCGTTGCCGGGCATCCGTTGGGAAGGGATCTTCACCCACTTCGCCCGCGCGGACGAACCCGTCCCGCACACCATCGAGCAGGATCGCCGTTTCCAGGAGATCCTCGACCTGCTTGCCGTGCGCAACACGCGCCCCCCCATCGCCCACGCCGCCAATTCCGCCGGAACCCTGCTCCATCCCGAGGCGCACCTTGACATGGTGCGGCCAGGCCTTGCGTGTTACGGCTACCATCCGGCCCATGCCCTCCTTCCCGCGTTGGATCTGCGCCCCGCCCTGCGCCTGGTCGCGGCCGTGCGTCATCTGCAGTGGATCGAAGCCGGTGAGGAGGTCTCCTATGGCGGACTCTGGACCGCGCCGCGCCGCAGCCTGATCGCCACCATCCCCATCGGGTACGGGGACGGCTTCTCACGCCTGCAGAAAAATGCCGTCTTCAGCATTCGTGGCCACCTCGCGCCTCAAGTGGGTCGGGTGTGCATGGACCTGTGCATGGCCGATGTGACCGATGTCGCCGAAATCACCTTGGGCGATGCCGTGACCGTCATCGACGCAGCGACGCACCCGACCCTTTCGGTGGATGCCGTCGCTGCGCGGACCGGCACCATCTCGTATGAACTGATCTGCGCCCTGGGACGCCGCCTGCCGCGCCTTTACCGCGACGGAACCTGCGAGTTCCCCGAGATCACGCGGCCCTGACCTTCATTCAAGACCCGAATCCGAGCGGCTGCCATTTCTTGGCAACCACTTGTCCATGGCCGCAAGGAGTTCCTCAGGCTGAACGGGCTTTGCCAGGTGATCGTCCATTCCCACGGCAAGGCATCGTTCCCGATCCTCCTTGAAGGCATTGGCCGTGAGTGCGATCACCGGGATCCCGTGGTTGCGGACCTTCGACGCGGGATCGCGCAACAGGGCCGTCGCCAGAAATCCATCCATCTCCGGCATCTGGCAATCCATGAACACCAGGTCGTAGTCGCCCAGCCGCAAGGCGTCCAGGGCTTCCCGTCCGTTCGCCACGATTTCCATCCGGTACCCGAAACTCTTGAGCAGTTCCGACATCAGGAGCTGGTTCACGGGATTGTCCTCCGCCACCAGGATCCGGAACTGGCAGTTGCGCGACTCCTGCATCGAACCACGGGTGATCAGTCGCAGCTCGGCCTGATGAGCCCCCTCTTGAAACGCCGTTTCCAACGCATCAAGGAGCATGGATCGACGGATCGGCTTGGTCAGCCATGCGTCAAACCCGGCGGTTTCAAGCTCCGTCACGACCCGGTTCCGCCCAATGGGAGTCATCAAGGCAAGCTTCAGCGATGGATACAAGGTCTTCAATTCCCCACCCAGCTCCAGATGATCCGGTCCGGGCAGATGACTGTCCAGGATCACCGCGTCGATGGTTGGCAGGTCTTCCCGCGCCAGCCGGGCGTGCACGGCATCACCCGTGAGCGCCTCCTCCACCTTGCAGCCAAGGAACTCCAGGCGCTGACGCAGGACGGTCCGGTTGGCTTCCGAGGCTTCGGCGACCAGAATGCGCCGGCCAAGCAGTGGCGGGTCCTCGGGAAAGGGAAAGACGCTTTCCTCGTCCTGCTCGCGCAACCGCAGGGTGAAGTAGAAGTCGGAACCCTTCCCCTCCACGCTCTCCACGCTGATCTCACCTCCCATCATCTCCACCAGCCGCTTGCAGATGGACAGTCCCAGTCCCGTGCCTCCGTACACGCGCGTCGTGGTTGAATCGGCTTGGGTAAAGGGCTGGAACAGCCGCAGCCTTGCCTGCTTGGGGATGCCGATTCCGGTATCGCTCACCCGGAACGAAAGGTAGGCGATCCCGTCAGCCCGAGTGATCATGACGACGCGGACGACGATCTCACCCTCCTTGGTGAACTTGATCGAATTGCCGACCAAGTTGGTCAAGACCTGCCGGATCCGACCCGGATCGCCTCTGACCAAGGATGGAACTTCAGGATCGACGATGCAGGTGAACTCCAAGCCCTTGTCTTGGGCACGCATCGCCAGCAGATCCATCAGATCCTCGAGCAATCCACGCAGATCGAAATCGAGGCTTTCCAGTTCCATCCGCTGGGCTTCGATCTTCGAGAAATCCAGGATGTCGTTGATCAGATCGAGCAAGGATTGGCCGCACTGCTGGATCAACTCCCCGTATTGCCGCTGGTTGGGTGCAAGCGGAGTGTCCAGCAACAAGCGGGTCATGCCGATGACCCCGTTCATCGGGGTCCGGATCTCATGGCTCATGTTGGCCAGGAATTCGGATTTGGCATGGTTTGCCTGCTGCGCCACCTTCACCATGGCCTCCGCGCGTTCCCGCGACTCGAGCAATTGGCGATTGGCCCGGGCCAAGGCCTCCTCCTTGGCTTCCAAGTCGAGCTTGCGCCGCCAATTGATCGTCAAGGACTGGACCAGGAGGTAGAACTCCTCCTTGGCAAAGGGCTTTCTCACATAGAAGAATCCGTCCTTCAGACCGGATCGGATCTGGGAGATTCCCACATCAGAGAAGGCCGAGCAGAGAATGATCTCGATGTCGACATCGATCTTGCGGATCCATTGAGCCGCTTCGATCCCGGAAAGGCCAGGCATGCGGATGTCAAGCACGCACACCGGCGCCTTGAACCCTTTGGCCACCGCGGCCTCGTACCATCGCAGCAGCTCCCTTGAATCCGAGAACAGCATCAAATCGAACTCGGCATCCACAACGCTCGCCTGACCCAGCAGATCCAGCGAGTCACCGGGATCGGGTGTCCCGAAGATCTTCCGGTAATACTCAAGCACCGCAGGATCATCATCTGCGACAAGGAGGGTCCTGGATGCCTTCATCAAGTCCGGTGGCGCGTGGTTCATCCGACGATGATACCACCCTTTTCATGGACGGTGAAGAGAAACCTGCAAGCTTCGAGTCCACCCTGTCGCCTCGTATTTTGTACCGTTCCTTGCCTATGAATCCCATCGACGATCCCAAAGCCTCCGGCCTCCACGAACACACCAGACTCGCCCAAGCCGGCAGCCGCTGGTGCAGCCATACCGGAGCCGTGTCGATGCCGATCTACAAGTCGGCGACCTTCCGCCATCCCGGCGTGGGCCAGTCCACCGGCTTTGATTATTCCCGCACCTCCAACCCGACTCGCAAGGAACTGGAGACGGTGCTTGCCGCCATGGAAGGCGCCGAGCGCGCCTTGGCGTTCTCCACCGGCATGGCTGCGGTGGATTGCGTGCTGCGCCTGTTCAAGCCGGGCGATGTCATTCAGGTGATCGAGGATCTCTACGGCGGCACATGGCGGATCATGGAAAACCTCTTCCGGCCCTGGGGTCTGGACATCCGCTACATCGATCCGCTCACGGTGACCGACGGCAAGCTCGGACCGCACCTGCTTCCCGAGTCCAAGGGCCTTTTCATCGAGTCGCCCACCAATCCGGTCATGCGCGTCTTCGACCTGCGCGAGAGCGTGCAGGCGGCCCATGCCTTGGGCCAGATCGTGATCGTCGACAACACCTTCCAGGCCTTTCTTTGCAAGCCTCTGGAACTGGGCGCGGATGTCGTGCTTTTCAGCGGAACCAAGTACCTCGGTGGCCACAACGACCTCTTGTGCGGCGTGCTGGCCGCGCGCACGCCCGAGCTTGCAGAGCGCCTGGGCTGGCTGCAGAACACCACTGGCGCCGTGCTCGGCCCCGAGGACAGCTGGCTTTTGTTGCGCAGCCTCAAGACCCTGCCCTTGCGCCTTGCGCGCCAAGAGGAGAACGCCTCGGCCCTGGCCCATTGGCTCTGGGCCCATCCCCGCGTCGTGAAGGTCCATTACCCGGGGCTTGCCGACCATCCCGGCCACGCGCTCCATCGCAGCCAATCCAACGGCTTTGGGGGCATGCTTTCCATCGAAGTGGACGACCCTGCACTTGTGAAGCAGATCCTGGAACGCGTGAAGGTGTGGATGTACGCGGAGTCCTTGGGCGGCGTGGAATCGCTCATCACCTTCCCCGTGCTGCAGACCCATGCCGACATTGCCGTGGAGGTGCGCGAGCGGTTGGGCGTGAACGATCGCCTGCTGCGCCTTTCCGTGGGCATCGAGCACATCGATGACCTGGTGGCCGACCTCGCCCAGGCCTTGGAGGTCTGATGCAGGACTTCACCGGAGAATCCACCCGCCTGCTGCACGGTGGCCCGCTGCAAGACCGCTACACCGGTGCCTCCAGCATTCCGCTCTACCAGGCCAGCACCTTCCACCAGCCCGACCCCGAGCACCTGGGAGAATGGGACTACGCCCGCAGCGGCAATCCCACCCGCGCCGCCTTGGAGGAGACCATCGCATCGCTTGAGCGCGGCGAGACCGGCGTGGCCTTTGGAAGCGGCATGGCCGCGACCTCCAGCACCCTGATGCTCTTCCAGCCCGGCGACCATCTGGTGGTGGCCGAGGACGTCTATGGAGGCACCTTCCGGGTGCTTTCCACCCTGTTCAAGCAATGGGGCCTTGAGGTGAGCTGGGTCGATGCCTCCGATCCGAACCGGCTCGAGGCCGCCATCACCCCCAAGACGCGCGGCCTCTTCGTGGAGACCCCGTCGAATCCGCTCCTCAAGATCACCGACCTGCGCGCCTGCGCCGAGATCGCCCGCCGGCACGAATTGATCTCCATCACCGACAACACCTTCCAGACGCCATGGCTGACCCGGCCTCTTGAGCTTGGGTTTGACATCGTGGTCCATAGCGCCACCAAGTTCTTGGGAGGGCACTCCGACGTGGTCGCAGGCCTTGCCGTGACGCGCACCAAGGAATTGGGCAAGCGTTTGCGCTTTGTGCAAAATGCCTTCGGGGCCATCTTGGGCGTGCAGGATTCTTGGCTTGTGCTTCGCGGCATGCGCACCTTGGGCGTGCGCATGGAGGCCCAAAGCAAGTCTGCAGGGCTTTTGGCCGCATGGCTTGAGAATCAACCACTGGTCGAGCAGGTGTTCTACCCCGGCCTGTCCAGTCACGAAGGTCATGCACTGCACGCCTCCCAAGCCACCGGTTCGGGTGCCGTCCTCTCGCTGCGCTTGCCCTCCCGTACCCACGCCAAGACCTTCTTGCAGGCATTGAAGCTGCCTTTGGTCGGGGTAAGCCTGGGTGGCGTGGAAACCATCGCCAGCTGGCCCATCACCATGAGCCATGCCGCCATGCCTGCATCGGAGCGTCTGCGCCGTGGCATCACCGATGGCGTGGTGCGCTTCTCCGTCGGGCTGGAAGACCTTGAGGACCTCAAGGCCGATGTTTCCCAAGCCTTGGACTTTGCAAAAAGTTGATGCAAGATTTCATACAACTCCTTGAGAAATATGGACTTGCGATGTACAATCAATGCATGCGCCATGCGATGAGACCCCTCCAATGAGTCAGATCCTCGATTACCAAGCCGAGGATGTCATCACTTTCCCCAAGGGTTTGCCCGGATTCGAGCAGGCACGCGAGTTCGTGATCTACTCACGACCCGAGCACGCTCCTTTCCATTGCATGGCCTGCATCTCCGATCCGGAACTGCAGTTCATCCTGATCAACCCCTTGCAGTTCATGCCCTCCTACGATCCCAAGATCCCCGCGCATGAGCTGCGCGAGCTGGATGTCAAGGACCCGAGGGACCTGCTGCTCTACACGCTGGTGACCTTCGCACCGGAGCTTTCCGACTCCACCGCGAACCTGCTCGGGCCGCTTTTCATCAACATCCGCACCCGCATCGGCAAGCAGATCGTCATCGACGATGAGCGCTACTCCGTCCGTGAGCGGATCCTTCACTGATGCTGGTCCTTTCCCGCAAGGCCGGCGAATCGATCCACATCGGCGAAGGCATCGTGATCACGGTGCTGGAATCCGATGCCCGCGGCGCCCGCATCGGCATCACCGCACCGCAATCGGTCCCGGTCTATCGCAGCGAAGTCTATGAGCGCATCCAGGACGAGAACCGCAAGGCGCTGGTCTCGACCGGAGAGCGCAACCTCGGCGACATCGCCGGCTTCTTCCGCCAGGCTCGGCCCACTCAGGATTGAGATCTCCCCCATCGCGCGCGCCTCGCCCTGCATGACTTTCTTCATGCGGGGTTTTTCTTTGGTTCCTTTTCCGGCCAAGCGTCGCGAATGATGCTATCCTCTCCTCTCTGCCAAAGTTTGCGGTTTGTAACTTTGGCGGCTCACTTGGGAAGAAAGCAGGGGATGCATGGCGATGGTGAAACCCTTCCAGGGCGTGCGCTACGACACCGCTAAGGCCGGTGGCGACCTCGGACAACTGGTCTGCCCTCCGTACGACATCATCGCATCGGCCCGCCAAAAGGCCTTCCATGAGAAGCACCCCAAGAACTTCATCCAGCTTGACTTCGGTCTGACCAAGGACGACGACGTTCCCGGACAGGACGACACCTACACGCGCGCCGCTGCGACTTGGCAGGAATGGCTCTACAAGGGCATCCTGCGCACCGACGACACCCCGCGCTACTATCTCTATCGCCAGACCTTCGCGGCCACCGTGGGCGGAGTGGATTCCCGCTACGTGCGCACCGGCATCGTGGCCAGCGTCCACGCAGAAGACTTCGGTGGCGCCATCGTCCCTCACGAACACACCTTGGCCGAACCCAAGGAAGACCGCTACCGGCTCACCATGGCCACCGGTGCTGAACTGGGACAGGTCTTCTTCCTCTACGACGATCCGGAGAAGATCGTGGAAACCCACTCCGAGACCGTCCTTGCCGGTCCTGCACTGGCGCGTTTCCTCGACGACCAATCGGTCGAACACAGCCTGTACGAACTGACCGACCCTGCAGCCTTGGCCGCCATCGAATCGATGTTCGCAAGCCAGAGCCTTCTGATCGCCGACGGCCACCACCGCTACGAGACTTCGCTTCGGGTCTGGTCGGAGCTGGATCCCGACGGCATGGCGCATCGCGCCACCTTGGCCACCTTGGTCAACCGCTGTGACCCGGGCCTTGTGGTGCAACCGATCCATCGCATCTACCGAGGACTCGATACCCTCACGTTTGCGCAACTCCACGAAAAGCTCAAGGTGCGCTTCGAGACCGAGATCTTCCCGTGGGCCGGAGCCGAAGCCGCTGAGGGCTGGCTTGCCATGGAAGCCCCTACCCACCACGCTTTCCTGGTGCGCTGGAAGAATTCGCCCGAATGTCTTTTGGTGCGCGCACCGCGCGGCACCTTGGGCACCTTTGCAGGTCACACCCCCGAATGGTCCCGTTTGGATCTGTCCATCTTGCAGACCCTCGTGCAGGAAGAGATCCTGGGCATCGACCCGGCCACCTATCCGGCCGGAACCCATGTGATCCCGGTCGTCGAAGGCCACCTGCTTGCCGACCTCCTGGATCACACCCCTGAGAACCAATTTTTCGTGATGGTCAACCCGACCTCCGTGGAGGAGATCGAAGCGGTCGGACGCGCGGGGGAACGCATGCCCCAGAAGTCCACCTTCTTCCATCCCAAGATCTGGTCGGGCCTTGTGGCGCTGAACCTGCGCCCATGAGCCGCAAGACCTTCTTCAACCTCCTGAAGGTCGGTCTGGGACTTTTCCTGGTCTGGATGCTCTGGAAGACCGGACTGGTCGCTCCGGCACGCGTGCTGGGGGCCTTCCAAAACTCTCCCCAATGGGTCGCCTTGGCATTGATCTTCCATACCACGATCTTCGTGGGTCTGGGGTATCGCTGGGTGATGATCGCACGGGCGGCGGGGTTTCCACTGCCCCTTGGCTTGGGGCAGAAGCTCACCTTCGTCGGTCATTTCTTCTCCAGCATCTTTCCCGGCAACGGCGCCGGCGAAGTGGCCAAGGCTTGGATCCTGTCGCGGCATGAACTGCGCGACGACACCGGATCCACCACCCTGCGCAACCCCGATGGCACGGTGACCGAGGTGCTGCACCGAAGCGCACGGCCCACCCAGATGGGCATGGCCCAAGCGATTGGAACCATGATCCCCGACCGCCTGACCGGGATGACGGGTCTTTTCACGGGCTGGGCCACTTGCCTTGGCCTTTGCATCGTGCAGACCCCCACCCATGCCACCGTCCTGTTGCCCTTTTTCCTGTTCGCCGTGGCGATGGCCATCGCGCTTCTGGCCGGACTCTTCGTGCTCCCGCGCCTGAGCTTGAATCTCCAGGACAGGCTGTCTTCCACGCGTTGGAGCCGTTTCTTGGGTCCCGTGAACAAGGGCCTGGAATCCCTGCGCCAAAGCGGCGCCTCCCGGCCCACCTTGGTTCGCGCCTTGGGGCTCTCGCTGGGCATCCAGACCCTCTTTTACCTCGCCTGCTTCGCCTGCGCCAAGGCGCTTGGATACACCGCATCGCTGGTCACCCTGGGGGCCACCATGCCCCTTGCCGCTCTGTCCAACTCCATTCCGGCCACCCCGGGTGGCGTGGGCATCGGAGAAGGCGTCGCAGCCGGAGCCTTGCAGGCATTGGGCCACACCCCCCAAGTCGGGGCCGAGATCATGTTTTTATTGCGTCTGGTGCTCTGGTTCATCGCCTTGGCCGGATTTGTCGTTTGGCTGACGCTGCGTCGTGAAACCCCGAAGGGAATGTCGTGATCGAGGAATCGAGAAAAGTCCTGGAAGAACTGCGTCTGGCCGAAGAGGAGCTCTCGCTTCCCGAGACGGTGGCCGACCCCAAACGCTTTCGGGAACTGGGCCGCCGGCATGCCCGCATGGCCAAGATCGCAGCCCTTGCCCGCGACTACCTGAAGCTGCGGGAGGACATCGAGGAATGGACCTCCATGC
The DNA here is from genome assembly GCA_039798005.1 of Fibrobacterota bacterium. GTDB lineage: Bacteria > Fibrobacterota > Fibrobacteria > UBA5070 > UBA5070 > JBDKGV01. Next base: position 8,559 of record JBDKGV010000026.1, on the reverse strand, counting down.
TGGCCGACCCGGACTACGCCGCCGAGGCCCGCCGGGAGCTTGCCGACATCGAGACGCGCCGTGAACCCATGGAGCAGGAGCTTCAGCTTCTGATGGTCCCCCGCGACCCGGTGGACGAAGGCGGCTGCCTTCTGGAAGTGCGACAGGGAACCGGCGGCGACGAGGCGGCTCTCTTTGCCGGCGACCTCGTGCGCATGTACCAGCGCTACTGCGAGATCAACGGCCTCAAGGTGCAAATCTTGGATGTGAGCGAAGGCTCCGTCGGCGGCTTCAAGGAAGCCGTGCTTCAGATCGACGGCGAAGGCGCCTACGGCAAGCTCAAATACGAAAGCGGCGTGCACCGCGTGCAGCGCGTGCCGGCCACCGAGGCCCAAGGGCGCGTGCACACCTCGGCCGCCACGGTGGTGGTGCTGCCCGAGGCCGAAGGCGACATCGAGATCACCATCAATCCTGCCGATCTGCGTGTGGATACCTACCGAGCCCAAGGCGCGGGCGGTCAGCACGTGAACAAGACCGAATCGGCCATCCGCATCACCCACATCCCTTCGGGGCTTGTGGCGGCCTGCCAGACCCAACGCAGCCAGATGCAGAACCGCGAGACGGCCATGAAGATGCTGCAGTCCAAGCTCTACGACAAGGAATTGCAGGAGCGCCAACAGAAGGAAGCCTCGGCGCGCAAGTCCTCGGTGGGCACGGGCGACCGTTCCGCCAAGATCCGCACCTACAACTTCCCGCAAAACCGCCTGACCGACCACCGCATCGGACTCACGCTCTACAGCCTGGACCGCGTGATGACCGGCGAGATCCGCGAGATCCTGGACGGCTTGGCCTTGGCCGACTCCATGGAGAAGCTCGCGGCCCCTGAAGGCATGGCATGACCCTGCGGGAGATCCTAGTCCGCTCCGAGGAGTTCCTGGTGCGCAAGGGCATCGAGAACGCCAAGGGCGATGTCAGGCGCCTGCTTGCCTTCGGACTGGGACTGACCCCCATCGAGATCCTGCTCCAGCTCGACCGCCCCTTGACCGAGGAAGAACTGGTCACGCTGCGCCCGCTGGTGGCGCGCCGCGGCCAGAACGAACCCTTGCAGCACATCTTGGGCACCTGGGCCTTCCGCCACCTGGAGCTTTTCGTGGATTCCCGCGCCCTGATCCCCCGCCCCGAGACCGAGATGCTCGTGGACCTCGTGCTTGCGCGCATCAAGGGGATGGAGGCGCCCCGCGTCCACGAAGTGGGCGTCGGGACCGGCTGCATCGGCCTGTCCATCAAGCGCGAGTTCCCCGACAGTGATATGACAGGATCTGACATATCCTCGGACGCCTTGGACCTGTGCCGGAAGAACGCCCAGTCGCTTGGGATCTGGTTCCCGCTGACCCAAGGCAACCTTGCCGAGTTTGTCACACCGGACTCGCTGGATATCCTGGTCTCGAACCCTCCCTACATCGCCACGCACGAGCTCGCTGCCTTGTCGGCCGAAGTGCAGCATGACCCCATGCTCGCCCTGGATGGCGGCGCCGACGGTTTGGACCTGATCCGCACCCTGGTCGAACAGGCGCGCACCGTTCTCAAGCCGGGAGGCTGGCTCTTGCTGGAACACGGCTGGGATCAAGGCGATTCCACCCGTGCGCTGTGCGAAGGCTTCGAGGAGGTCGCGACGGTGAAGGACCTCGAAGGCCAAGACCGCTTCCTGGTGGCCCGCAAGCCTTAGCTCCAAACCTCGAAGGCACACGATGGGCGCCCCGGCCAATTGGCCGTCGGGCCCTATGCCGCCCTGGGCGGCACGCGGCCTCGGCCCCTGAAGGGGTCCGGGTCCGCGCCCATGCGGGTCACGGTCCCTGGCGCAACGGGGTCGGACCTGCCCGCGCGGGGCTCACCGCCCCCGCCGACGCGGCGTGGCCGGGACGGGAGGCAACTTGAGGGCCTTGCCGTCCGTCCCGATCAGACAGAAATTGTCAAATTTCACCGATCCCGCCCCGGCTCCCTGCGCCCGGAGCTCGACCTTGGAGACCGTTCCGAAGGCAAGAGTGCCGACCGGCCGGCCCCAGCCTTCCTGACTGAACTCCGGGAACCACAGGGTATCGCGCTTCCAGCGGCCACCGGTCTGTGGCAGGACGGCGCGATGCCAGTCGTAGTCCTTGACCAGGTCGGACAGGAACGAGAGCGAGACCACGCCGTTTCCGTTCTCGTACTGCGCGGCGTAGTCGAACACCACCCCCGCCGGCCGGATTTCCGCATCGCGCTTGAGGGAAAGCTCAAGCCCTGCCGACACGAAATTCGGATACGAGAGGTCGGTCGGCTGCCGGATGGCAAAATCCAATTGCAGATAGCCTTGGTTCCCGCCTGTCGTATCGATCTGCGCCTCGCGCTTGAGATCGATCCGGGTGCGCGACGGATCCTTGTGGACGTCCCCGAACCAATCGATTCCCTCCTTCTCGAAATCATCGATCCTCCGCGCGATGCGCGGCTCCCCCGTCACCTCGAAGCGCACCGTGTCCAGCACGCGGGAACCTTTCTCCCCTTCGATCTCCAGCACCAACTGGTGGACCCCGATCCCAAGCGAACCCGCCGGGAGCGAAAGCACCGAAGCCTCGTGGGAGCCGTCCCAAGCACCGTCCAAGCTTGCCAAGTCGCTTGCCTTGCCGCCATCCAAACGCCACCGCCCTTTGCTCAGGCGCCCGCCCGTCTGGCAGGCGCTCACACTCAGGCCCAGCGTATCGCCCACCCGCAAGGTGGCGGATGTCATGGCCCGATGCAGGATCTTGGGGCGCCCCAAGGGCCGCGCTCCAAAGGTCAGCACCACCACTCCGTAGGGCGGGACCACCACCGGATCACGCCCCGCGTTCAAGGGTCGGGACACCGGCCCCGCATTGGGAAAGGCCAGCGCCTGGGAGGTCGTCCCGTCCCAGCTGTATTGGTCTGCCCCCCAACTCAGGACTTCCACCTCGGTCGAGAATCCTCCAAGGGATGCGATTCGCACCGAATCTGCGATGCCTGTGCGGTTGACCAGCATCACCGCCGCGCGTTTGCCGTTCCCCAGCCCGAAGGCCCGAAGGCCTGCCGAACCCTCCAGAGCAACCGGAAGCGGCCGAAGACCTTCGGAGACCATTCCCATCCAGCGGTTGGCCAGAACCTGCCCCCAGAAGGCACCCGTCGGGGCATCGCCCAAGTCGGAGACCAACCCTCGGCGCGGCGGCGTGAAGATCCTGAGCGACCCGTAGGTGGGTCCGTTCGTGCCGTCGGGGTTCATCGGCTCGCCGCCCGAGGGTTCCCACAGGCAGGTGCGGGCCCGGTCACCGAAGCGGGTCGCCAAATGCCCCAGCATCAGGGCGACCAGGCTTCCCGTGTGATGCGTGAGCGTCAGGTGGGTGACCTTGACGGTCGCGTTGAATTCGCTCATGGCCACTTCACGCGACTCGGGATGAGTCAGATGCCGCGCCATCATCGCCGCCAAAGTGTCCAGATGCCCGCCCAAGCGATCGGCGGCCTCCATCATCGGCTGCGGCTGCGGGGTTTCCCCGTCGTTCCACCAATAGGGGTAGGCGTGAAAGTCGATGCCGTCCAGCCATTGACGCCCATCCTGCGCCTCGGCCTTGGCCACGCGCATCAGGAAGGCCTCCATCCACGACTTGCCGTCCAGCTTGCCAGACCCGCACCAGTTCCAGTCCATGCTGGCGTACACCGGCCCCAGCACCTTGATGGTGCTGTCCTTGGCTTTCATGGCGCGGGAAAACGCCAGGAACCGCTCTGCGATCTGGGCGGCATCCAACGGGCCACCGTCCTCCCAATCGCCGTTGTTCTCGTTGCCTACCTGCCAACGCTTGATGCCGAACTTCCTCACCTTGTTGGCGTAGTGCACCCACGCCGCGGCCTCTTCAGGCGTTCCCGTTCCCAAGTTCACGGTGATCAGCGGCTCGGAGCCGGGCCATTCCTTTTGCAGCGTTGCCATGTAGGTCTCGAAGTCCCAATCCCGAGGCTGCCAGGCCCGCTTCTTCTCGCTCGACGGCGCCGTGCCCAATCCGATGCCTCGGGTCTGCTCCCGAGGCACCGTCACATTGCGAGTGATCTGCCGGCCTTGGGACCACACCCGCACTTCGCGAACATGCACTCCTGCCGCCGCCTGCCCTTCAAAGCGCAGCGCAAGATACCGGGAGGAATCCCCCTGCAGGGCAAGCCGGGTCGTGGCCGATGGGACAGTTCCCGTCCCGACCGGGCGCCAACTGCCTGTCATCGAGGTGTGCGGACCTTGGCCGTGGTCATCACTTCCCTGAAAGCTCTCGATCTTCACTTGGCCGGGCCGAAGCTTGCCCCAGAGGATCTCGATGGAATCGGGATGCTGCACGGTCCGGAAATCCACCACAAACCAAGGTGGAGCCTCGGGGCTTCCGTTGCCCCACCAGAAAGAGGCCGTGTCGCCATCCAGAGCATGGGAGGGAAAGGTGGCGCCGTAGTTGTCTCGGGTGGTTCCGCGATGCACGAGATCCGTCAAAAAGCCGGGCGCATAGGCACTGTCCTGGCTGTGCCAGATCCCCAAGCTGTCCCATGCCCCTTGACCGTTCCAGTGGTATTCATTGGAAAGCGTGCCGTTGGGGAAGCGGAACAGCGAAAAGCCGCCCCGCCGGAATCCTTCGGCCAGGCGCTGGTACTTGGCTTGGTTCCCCCACACCGGCAGGGCCGTGCCCGAAAGGCCGCGCGGATCGATGGCCGTCCCCGCCGGCTGCCCCAATCCAAGCGTGCCGGCCGCCTGCGCAAGGCCACCCAGAACCACCATCCCCATGAACCATCGACGCATCATCGGTCTCCTTGCAAGCCTTGGTCGCCACTTGGGCGCAACAGGTTCAAGTCTACCGTGCAAATTCCCGATGCACCCGCACATTGTTTGGTTGTATAACTTTGTGGAGATATGGACAACGAACCTCCGAGTAAGCCCGGCCCCGTGACCGTTTGCGGGGCCCGCGAGTGGAAGATCCCCGAAGTGCCTGCACTTCGCAAACAAATCATCAAGGTGATGCGCGGCGAAAAGAAGACCGGCCCCGTCACGTTGGTCTTCCAAGATCCCCAGAGCCAGCGTGCGCTCAACCTGGAATGGCGCAAGCTCGACCGCACCACGGATGTCCTTTCCTTCCCCTACGAGGAGCCGGAACTCTTCGGCGAGCTCTACATCGATCCCGAACTGGCCATGGAGCAAGCCAAGCGGCTGGGCCACACCCTTGAGGTCGAACTGCGCCGCCTGGTGACCCACGGCACCCTGCACCTTTGCGGTTATGACCACATGACCGCTCCCGAGCGCAAGGCCATGCGCGCCCTGGAAGACCACTACGATCCGGCGACCGCATGATTTTGGCCATCTCCTTGAGCCTCACAGGCCTGATCCTTTCCTTCCACTTCGCTTCGGTCAAGACCATTTTCGGGCTCTTCTGGCGCACCGGCTACCAGCCCCCACCGGACCTGGTCGAGGCATCGGAGCGCGTGGGCAAGCGCTGGAGCGATGCCGCCTTCTTCCCCGCCGTCTCGCTGGGCCGCACGGTGGGCACCTTCCTTCTCACGCTGGGCCTTTGGCTCCTGGTGGCTCCGGATCTCAGCCGGGAGGTTCCAATCCTGTTGGCCGCCAAGATCGTGGGAGTGCTGGTGGCCGTGTACTTGCTGGGCCAGTTCGTACCACGTCTGTTTGCCAAGCCCTTTGCCGAGCGCCTGCTCAAGCTCTCCCTCTTCCTGCAAAGCATCTTGGAACCTTTGCTTGCCCCGGTGGCGGTGCCGATTTCGGCCCTGCAAAACCGCATCCACAAGGGACTCAAGTGGGATGGTCGCCTTTCGTTCCTCAACGAGGAGGAACGCCAGCGCATGGAACAGCAGACCAACGGCGAGACCGACGGTCAGCTGGAGGCCGTGGAACGCGACATGATCCGGGCGGTTCTGGATTTCGGCGACACCATGGTGCGGGAGATCATGACCCCGCGCCTGCAAATCGTGTCGGTCGCCTCCGATGCCACCCGCAGTCAGGTGCTGGAAGTGGCCCGGGAAAGCCGCTACTCGCGCGTGCCGGTGCACAGCGAAAACCTCGACCGCATCATCGGGATCCTGCGCGTTTCCGATCTCCTGCATGTCGAGGACTCGCCCCATTTCGATCTCTCCACCCTGGTGCACCCGCCGTACTTCATCCCTGAGACCAAGCGCCTGAACGACCTGATGCGCGAGTTCCGGGAGCGGGCCCTGCACATGGTGGTCGTGGTCGACGAGCACGGCTCCGTCGCCGGCGTTGCAACCCTGGAAGATGTGCTCGAGGAGATCGTGGGCGAGATCCGCGACGAAACCGATGAGGAGAACACCTCCGTCCGCATGCTGGAAGACGGTTCTTGGGAGATTGACGGCACCTTGCGTGTCGACGATTTCGAGGAGGAAATCGGTCGCGAATTCGGAAACCTCGTGATCCCGGACGATGCGGAAGTGGACACCATTGCGGGAATATTCCTGCTGAGCTTCGGCGGGGTTCCCGAAACGGGTGAGCGAATCCTCAACGGGGCTTGGGAAATGGAAGCCGCCGCCATGGACGGCAACCGCATCTCCAAGCTGATCCTGCGCCCCCGCGACCCTGACAGTGAATCATAACCAGACCGGAGATTTGACTTGTTGATCGGACTCATCATTGCTGGCGGCATTTTGTTTTGCATCGGTTGGGCCTGCAGCGACATGAAAATTGGCGGCTGAAGCCGTTTCTGGGCGCTGCGCGAGGCTCCAATGCTGGCAAAGCGCCACTTCTACCCAAAGGAGTCAGCTTTCCGCACAGCCATCACGTTTGAGTCTTTGGACGGATGCCAACGGCAAACCCAATGATGTCCGCAACACCTTGCCCGCCATTATGTCAAAATTAATGACATAATTCACTTCAATACCGCCCGACATCGGTAAATATTTTCCTTGACAGACATGTTCGCTTTGCCTTTATTGCCGCATTGTCACGAAAACTTACTCACTCTGATTGATCGCCACTTTTCGTGACTCAATTGCGCCATTTAATTAAATTCAGCCCAAAATCAGAAAAAAGTCAGAAAATTATCACCCTTGCCAAAGCATAGGGCCAGTTGGCATCGACCTTGCACAAGGGGTAGGCAACCTTGGCAAGATTGCCACCAAACCAAGGGCAAGACACCTCTCAAGGCACAGGAGCTGAAATGACGGTTGATTCTTCCGACGATACCCTCCGCCGATATCTGGACGACATCCGCAAGACCCAGCCCATCGACCGCAAGGAAGAGCATGAGCTGTTCAAGCTGTGTCGGCAGGGCGGTGACAAGGGACGTCTGGCCCGGGAGAAACTCATCAGCGCGAACATGCGTTTCGTGCTGAAGGTCGCGTTGCAGTATCGCGGTTGCCCCATTCCCCTTCCGGACTTGGTTTCCGAAGGCGCCATGGGCCTGATCCGCGCCATCGAGAGCTTCGACCACAGCCGTGGACTCAAGTTCATCTCGTACGCCGTCTGGTGGATCAAAGCCTACATCACCCGCGCCATCAACGAGCAGGGATCGCTGATCCGCCTTCCGGCCAACCAGCACCTTCGCGTTCGCCGCGCCCTGAAGAACAAGAACAAGGCCGGCGAAGAGCTCACCGACGAGATCCGCGAGCTGATCCAGTTGGGCGAATCGGGCATCAGCTTCGATGCTCCGCTCAAGGCCGACACCAAGACCACCTACCAGGAAGTCCTGGCCGATCCCAAGGCGGAGAACCCGGAGCACTACGCCGAGATCTCCTCGGTCGAGCTGATGGCCCATGAGCTGCTCTCGGAACTGCCCGAGCGCGAAGCCCAGGTGATCAAGGGACTCTTCGGCATCAACCACGAAGCCCCGATGACCCTGCGCGAAGTCGGCGACAGCCTCAAGATCAGCCATGAGCGCGTGCGCCAGTTGCGCGACCAGGCATTGCGCCGCATCAAGAAGGCCCGGAACAAGGAAGTGCTTCGCGAGAAGTACGAAGCCTACATCTCGGCCCTCAGCTAAGGCGAATTTTTCAAGATTGAGCCTCCTCGAAGCACCGGCTTCGGGGAGGCCTTTTTGTTTCAAGGACATGCACCACCTATGACCGACTTTCCGACCTCCGATGCCCGCGCCATCATCCGCATGGCTCTTTCCGAAGATTGCGGAACCGGTGACATCACCTGCCGTCTGGTGCTGCCCAAGGGCCATCGCTCTCGCGGCCATATCGTCGCCAAGGAACACGGCGTGCTGGTGGGTCTGCCTCTGCTCGCCTTGGTGCTGGAGGAGCTTGACGCCTTGATTCCCGACACAGGTGCCGCCCAGGTGACCTTGAGCCTGTCCGTGCCCGAGGGAAGCACCGTTGAGCCCGGTACGGTGATCGCCCGCTACGAAGGGCCCACAGCCGCGATCCTGCAGGCCGAGCGCGTAAGTCTCAACCTTTTGCAGCGCCTGTCTGGCACCGCCACCACGGCCGTGCGCTACCAAGCCGCGGCAGGCAACGCCTGCAAGGTGCTGGATACCCGCAAGACCACCCCGGGCTTGCGACAACTGGAGAAGTACGCCATCCGCACAGCCGGAGGGCACAACCACCGCATGG
>JBDKGV010000025.1:0-21863 GCA_039798005.1 Fibrobacterota bacterium | reverse complement strand
CCGCATAGCCCACATATAGCTTCCATGATGGATTCCGATGGCAGAAACGAATTCTTCTTCCTTTGCAATCGTCTTCCCTCTTGCCGACGGAAGCTGCTCCCAAGCGGCATCCCCCGTTTTCCAGCGAAAGATGCCATACTGCCGACTGATCGCGTAAAGATACCCATCTAGCTCCTGGATATAATCAGGGACAAAATTCTTATTCGCGCCGATGCAAGGAATCTTATTTCCTGAAGACGTTCCGGCATCTCCAAGCCAACAGTAATGCTCTGTTGATCCATACACTTCCAAGCCTACAAACAGCTGACCAGAGTATAGACCTATTGATCGTACATTCCATATGGTATCTGGACTTTCTGGCAAAGATGGAATCTTCACAGAACTCCAATTTCGCGTTTCAACATCAAACTTCCACACTTGACCACTGTAAAATGTCCCAACGATAAGTGAATTTCCCTGCCCAGTCCATCGACACGGAATCACCCCATCTGGCATAGGAAGCTTGACCCATACACCGTTACGCAGTTCCCAAATATTCCATTCAGAAGGTCGCCGATCCAGCGCACTATCGGATGAATAAGCATCCATCGCAAAGAGTGAAGAACCGACTTTGATCATCCGGTGCAAACCACCAAAATGGTCTGCATCCTTCATCACAAGGCCCGCGCTGCGCCAACCAAAGACCGCCGCAGGGCCAACCGGCCCCACGGCTTCCTGCGCACAGCCAGCCAACCCAAGCAGGCTGGCCAGCACAAGGAATAGATTCCGCATCAGGGCTGGCTCTCGACCATTATTTGAACCATCGGAGCAAGACTCATCCGTTCACTCCTTCAGCGAGCATTCCAAGCACAGGGACATTCATGTTGCAGGAGCAAATTTGGGTCAAGTCAAGGATTATTTCACCAAAAAAGGAGCGCGGCGAAAAGGTTTTGTCCACTACCAGAGCACAAATGCCTTTTAGTATGACAGAATCCGTCTTCCGACAGATCCTGTCAAATCAACCCTTCGCCACCACCTTGGCCCACAGGGCACGCGCGGCGTTCGCAGCGGCCCATTCCGGCGTGAGATTGGGCAGGTCCTTGCGGTGGTTCGACGAGCACCAGTGCAGGACGCGTGCGGCGTCGGGCAAGCGGTCGCGGGAGCAGGAGCCGAAGAACCGCACCGTCTGGCTGGGCGGGAACTGGTAGAAGACCTCCGGAGCATGGCGCACCGGCATCTCGATGCCACGTTCCAGACCGCGAGCCCATGCCCGGTTGAAGAGCGCAGGCCCCAGCGCGAAACGCACCGTGGGGTCGGCCTCCAAGGCCATCTCCAGAAGGAGCTTCACCCATGGATGCCCCGGACGCGCCCCGATCACCGCGTTGTTGAGTTCGGGGTTTCCCCAGACCTTGCGCAGCGCACGCTCCGGCAGGCTGTCGTTGGTCCAAAGTCCTGCCCGTGCCGCCGCCCACGAGATGCCAAAAGCGCTGGAGGAGATCACCATCTTGGGCTGGAACCCGCGCTCCACCCGTTCGTTGTCGTGCTTCCACACGATTTCCTCGCCCACGAAGGCGCCGCTTCCCAGCAGATCGTCGAAGGATGCATTGCAAGCGGTGTCGAGGTCAAGATAGACCCCGCCCTGTTTCCAGAGCACGGCAAGTCGCAAGAGATTGGACCGGCCTGCGGGGTAGTTCACCCGGCCATACAGATCGAGGAAGGCCGAGGCCGGAATCGGCAAGCCTTCCGCCGCGATCGCCGGAGTCAGCTCCTGAATCCGAGCCATGTCCGCAAGACCGTCCCACCACGGATTGGATCGCGGCGCATCGCCCGAGTGCAGCACGATGTCCCAATCGGGATGGAGCCTGCGCGCCGTGGCCACCGCAGCCGCGTAGGGCGGCTGGAAGCCTTGGCCGTCCCAAAGGAAATGCAGGAGCCTGGGAATTTCCAAATCAGGAACCGATCTTCATGAACTGGTAGATGCCCGGCTGTCCGTTGACCTCGCCCTTGCCCCGGTACATCTTCACGTTGCCGATGAACATCTTGACCACCGTGCGGGTCACGCCTTCCATGCCATCCAGGATGGAGCTGGCCTGGGCCAAGGTCTTGCGCGAGAAATCCAAGCGCGTGCCATTGGTGGCCTGCAGGACGGCGGCGCCCGGGGGCACCTGTCCGTCGACATTGGCATTGCCGGTGAGCAGTACGGGCTGGCCACTGGCCCAGCTGACCGCAAAGCCGCCCCAAGGCTTCTTGTTCTCCTTGAACCAGTTCATGTACAGCGGGTTCGGGCCCGGATGGAAAAAGCGCATCGAGCTGGTGAGCAGATCCGACACCAGATGACTCTGCCGCAAGTGCTCCATCATCGCCACGCCCTTGACGGAGATGGTGTCACCACCCACCCCGATGCGGCCCGTGACCGTGGCCATCGGGATCGGAAGGGCCACCGAGAAATCCCCGTCTCCCGCCGTGAACTTGCCATCACCCCACACCACGCCGGGCTTGATGTCGGTGAAGACCAGGTCGACGTAGAAGCCTTGGTTCTTGGCTGCCACGAAGTGCAAACGGTGGGCCGCCGGAGGCAATCCCGTCATCCAGATGTTCTCGTGCACCGCGATGCGGAAGGGATTGACCGACTGCTGGAACCGCTCGGCGGGATACTCGCGCCCGACGGTGTAGCTGTTGCCCTTGAAGCCTGCCAAGGAAAGGTCCGCCCCGCAGACCGGATCCTTGAAGCCAAGCTTGGCGTAGGTCAGGTTGAGGCTTGCCTGCAGCCCGTTGTCGAACTGGAACTGGTAGCTCCAAGCCTCGTTGTAATAGCGGGTGCCACGCTTGGAAAACAGCATGTCGTTGACGTTGGTGGAACGCAGGCCACCGGCCGGAGGCGTCCAAGCACAGGCAAGACCGGCGAGCAGGGAAACCAAGCACAAGGATCTCATGGCGTACCTTTGGCGAAAGTGCATTGACGGAGAGCTTCATAGGTGGCAGCCGCCGCTGCCGAACTGAGGTTGAGACTGCGCACGAAACTTCCCCGCATGGGCAGGGTGATCCAACCTTCAGGCACCAGACTCCTCAGACGCTCCGGCAAGCCCCGGGATTCCGCCCCGAAGACCAACCAGTCCCCTTCGGAGAAGGACGCCTCCCAGATCGTCTGTTCCGTGTGCGTGGAAAGGAACCACATCTTGCCTCCCTGCTCCTTCTGGAAGGCGAGGAAGGCGTCAAGATCCGTATGCTCCACCAGATCCAAGTGCTTCCAGTAGTCCATCCCGGCCCGCCGCAACGACTTGTCGTCGATGCGGTAGCCGATCGGATGGACCAGGTGCAGTTGCAGATCGTTGACCACACACAGTCGTGCGATGTTTCCAGTGTTCTGAGGGATCTCGGGATGGACGAGCACAATGCGCAGCATCTGAACAATGTACCCAATTCCGATCCCTTCACCGCAGAAGTTTGGCTCTTCGGGATCAGTCGTCGGTATCGAAGGTCGATTCGACCGTCATGTAGTTCAAGGATGCCGAATCGGGCACATCGATGCCGCGAGCTTTCAGGCCCGCCTGCATCGATTCGTAGTCGTCAAAGACCTTGCCTTCGAAGACCTTGAGGAAGCCGATCGACTGCAGCAGCTCCTTCACGTAGGGCTTGGCGGCCACCAAGTAGATGTCGCCCTTGGACTTCTGGAGGTTGCGCAAGTAGTACACGAGCACGCCGATGGCACCGCTTGAGAGGAAATCCACCTCAAGCTGGAACACGATATGCGTCACATCGTCCTGGACCAGGGTGCGAACCCTCGTGTCCATGAGACGGGAGCTGTCCCAACCGATGCGCCCTTCGGCAAGCAGGATCGCCAAGGTGCCGTTTCTCGATACATGCAGATTCATGGAAAGCCTCCGGTGTTAGAACCGACCCATGCTACCATAGTTCCCAAGCAAAAGGCCACCGCAAAGCGATGGCCTTTGATCAAAAATCCAATGCGGCCATTGCGCCACTGCCCCTTTCAAGGACCTGCACTGCGCCAGCCAAAGACCGCCGCAGGGCCAACCGGCCCCACGGCTTCCTTGCGCGCAGTGCCATCTCACAAATTCGGTGGATTCTTGACATAAAGGTACTTGGCCTTCCAACTGGTGTCGGTAGGCCAGCGGTAGCGGGCTTCCAAGGCCGGGCTCATCTTGGGCAGATCGGCGATGGGGAACTTCATGATGAAACGGTTGGTGGCCGCATACACCGTATCACCCAAGCCCACCAGATCATACGTGCGAGTGCCGCCGCAGTCCGCATAATCGTTCCAGCACCAACTGTCTTCCAAAGGCACCCAGTGACGGGAACTGTCGTCAAACACGTGGCCTGAGGAACCGAAAAACCCCGCATTGATCAAGCGGTCTTTCCAAGAGATCATGGTCAGGATGTTCACGGGAAGGTCCCGCAAACAAGTTCCATCCACACTCTTGGGAGGGCAGTTGCGGGCCGCGATGTAGGGGGCCTTGCCACCGGGCATCTCCGTCGTTTCGCCGCCCCAGTCCGCTGTCCATAGCGAACCACGATGCCAAGCCAAGCCACGAATGGCAAAGGTCGTGTCCACATACGCTGTCCCGGGCATAAATAGTGTTCGAGCGGCCTCAGGCGGATGTTTCCAAGTTGCCTCACCCCACACACGGTACCAGAGACCATCTTCCCAAGTGCCGGCCCACAAGGTGTCACCGACTTCCAGAAGGCGGAACGGAACATCTCGCGGAAATCCCTGCCCAAAATCAGTCCATTGCCCACCGTTTTTGATGAATGCGTAATTGGATGTCGTATTGACAGCGAACGCAATCAATCGTCCCTTCACGCTTCCAAGGCCGTCCACGCCTAAACTTTCCGGTATAGGGACATTCTGATTGATCCATTTCCATTCATCGACTTTGGAACAATAGATGCGTCCCTTTCCTGGGGTTGTTGTGGAAGCACAGAGCGTGTCATGCAATGCCACCATTCTGTAGGGCGTTCCTTGTGAAGTCTCCCAAGGTATCCTTTTCCATCCCGATGAATACCCTGCACTGATCCACATGCCGCCGGTTGAATTGAGGGCAACCATTCGCTCCCCAATCGTCAGCAATTTGGTCCACTGCGTGTCGCCTTCACCCCGCTGCGGGGCCTCCAGCCCCGCTGTGCGCCAGCCGGGCACTTGTGCAGCGACAGGTACAGCGGTCACGGTTTCTGCGCATGAGCACAATAGGACAAAACCTGCCAAAAGGATAAGCCGCAGCGCCTTCATGGCAAGACTTCCACGGCTTGGGTCGGTGCGAAGTCCGCACGCAATGCGGAGAAGGAGGGATCGTTGCTGCGATCCCATACGGACCAGTCCGCATGATGTACGCCAAACACGGCACCGCTGGCGTCCGGCCACATCTGTCCTGGAACAATGGCTAGGTTGCGGCACGTCAAGGTGGCGTGCTGCACATTGCCGCTTTCGGCATGACTCAAGGAGCATTCATTGCCAGGGTACCACAGCTCGGTCACGATGTCGGTCGCGTTGGCCTCAGCAAAGTCAAATCGCAAGGCAAAAGCGCGCACCGTATCGCGACCAAGGTTCGTCACCCTCACACGAGGTTTGACGGTATTGGTTTCCCAAAGTGCTTCATTTTTGACCTCGACCAGCAAACTCGGAGCCTTGGTCGTGTCAGGTGCTGTCGTGTCTTCCTTGCTCGTGTCAGCAACGGGAATTCCAGCGGTCAATACCGGCACATTGCCCCACAATACCTTCCCGTTGGCATCGGTCACGACCACCCACGGATTGGTGTGCCATTCACCATCGCGCCCATAGGCCGAAGGCGAAGCCGAATGATTCCAAACACTCCAATCTGCCAGATGAACCCCAATGTTCCCTCCGACGATCTTCTCACCCGGTTGGATCCAGCGAGGCAAATCCCACACGATGGCCCAAACCCCGTTGCCCAAGGAATCCAAGTGCGCTGTCCCTTCTGGCAGATGCCAGCGTTCCAAGACCGCGCGACTGGTTGCAGGCAACCGCACGTACCAACGGGCGGTCAGACCTTGTAGCGGGATATTTCCTTCGTTGCGGATTTCAAGCTCAGGCTTGCTCACATTTTTTTCACCCACAGCGGCTTCGCGCGTCCATGCAGAGACCTTACGGATCTCAGGGCGTTCCACATCCCCGTTCCCTGCGTCCTGTCCCCACAGGATACGTCCTTGACCGTCCCGGGCCACGATCTTGTGATTCAAGCTCGGCTGCCCGAAATTCCTATCGTTGGAAGGATCCTTGAATACGCTCCATTGGGCTCCATTGCTCATTTGCAACGTGACCTGCGCTTGCTGTGCAGAAGGCCAAATGGAATTGGGAGGGATCACAGCCAACGAATCGCGGTAGACCAGATTCCACAGATCTCCGCCACGTGCCTGAAGGCTCCAAGGCGCACCCTCTGGAGCTGTGAGTTGCGGCGGATGATTCGGGTCGGCCCGGAAGGTGTAAATCATCTCCAGCCCATGGATCGTGGTGCTTCCCGCATTCCGTAGCATCATGCGAGGCTTGCTTTGAGTGGTTTGGGCACCACGCGCTTCGCGGAACCACAGCTCCACCCGCGTTCCAATGCCGGGATTGCGCAAGGCCGTGTCAATCGAGAAGGAACCTATCAGAACCGGTCGTGCATCACCGGTATCGGTGCTCAGAACCTGGAGAAGCAGGGTATCCGTGGGTGCTGCGCTCATCGTAAACGAACGCTCGATTTCTTGCCCCGTCCAGGTGGTAACCTTGACCGACAGATCATCTCCATTGCGCACGATCACAGGGTTCACCGTGTATCCCGGCGGTACGACATCCTGCTTCATACGCCCAGTGGTTGAACGGATCTTCAAGCCTTCCCCAGATCCTGAGAAGATCTCCTGCAGCAACTTGCCGTCCTTGTTCAAGATTCGATACCCAGTGACCTCTCCCGATTGGGACATGGCCGCTAGGGAAAAGTCTCCGGCCACCGGAACGGCATCAACGGTGCGCGTCACATTGCTCGCATTGGCCAAGCTCACCTGAACGAAGCTGCGCAGCCCCTCGGGGAGCTGAGCCATGCCACCCAACTGCAACAGATCGCTGCAATCGGTGGATAAGGCACAATAAATGTCATGGCCCAGCATGGGCGCCCCTATCACCGACGGATTGGCCTCAAAGCGATGGCCCAAGAACTTCTCGCTGAAGGAAATTCCCAAATCCCCATGTGGTGCCAGCGTATCGGGGTAGCGACCCCGCGTGAAGAACTTGCGAACATCGTACCCGCGCGGCTCTTGGAATTTACCAAGGTGCTTGCTTGGTATCCACACGCCTCCGTCACGCACAGCTTTCTGACTATTCTCATCCACCGTCATGTCCGTTTTGGACATGAATCCCGTCTGGAAATCGTTCAGAAATTGCAGTTCTGGAATCCTCAAATCCACATGATCCACGACGGCATCGGCAAATTCCCCGTAGCGGAAGGTGTTGGCAAATCCGTAGCAACTCGCGATTTGCAAGTCGGGGGACTGATCACAGATGCCATCCAGATTTTGTGAGAGGATGTCACGCACCAGATTCCCCAAACCATCCACATTGCTGTGCAATGTCTGGAGATTCAGGTCTTGTCCATTGGGAAGTTTGGGATAATTCAATGCGAGGTTCACGACAGGGGTGCTATTCAAAGCCAAATGCGCTCCCTTTCGTCGCCCGGAAAACACGCGTCCATAGCCCAGATCTAGGTCCAAGTCCTTCTCACCGACCTTCATGCTGCCAAGGACACCCCAATCCGCTGTGAATTTGATGTTGTTGGCCTTCACCCAATTGCCATGCATCCTGACATTCCAATCCGCCGTGGCTCCTCCCACCGTTCCCGCGACCCAACCCACGAATGAGGCCAAGGGCACCCAGGTCGGTGCCAGTGCAACGCCAGCCATGAAGGATGATCCATTGAGAGGCGCATTGCCGTGATCGTTTTCAAAGAACCAGTCGGAAACAGCATCGGTGGCCGCATCAGGCCCGGCGCGTCCCCCGGCATAGCCTCCTACCATACGCCCAAGCATGGTGGGGGTGATGTCAACGTCTGCGAGAGTGATGTCCGTCTTTCCCGAGTCTTGAATAAGCGTACCGAGCGAATTCATATAGTCCGACGGCAGTTGCTCCAAATCCGTGGTCGAAACAGCTCCAAAGTGAGGCGTATTGACCGTCACAACCTTGCGGATGTGATTGAGAGGATTGGCATCCCCTTGTGGTAGCGGTTTGCCATCTTCGTCGGTGCCAGCGGCATTGGCCAGCATCTCCCGTACAGAAATGCCTCCCTGACTGTGACAAACCAAATCGACTTGCTTGCTTGCATCTTTCCTCCAAGTCGTGCCGTAATGCGTCGTCAGGACATCCCTCACGAACTGATACAGCTCCCAACTTTCTCCACGTTGCCCCTTGAACTCTGGACCGGCATCGTTCCACCACGGCAATGGCTGGAGGACCCGCGCCGAATCAGGATTCCAGCGATACCCGTTGAAGAAGTAAATGCCGTTTTCGTTGATCTTTTCGCCCTTTTGCAGATGCTGCATACGCGACAGCACATCCGCTCCCGTACCAGAACGGTACGCTCCTCCATCTGCAGTATCCTGATCAACAAATCCCCTCTTACCTTGCAAATCGCGGGCGCGGCTCGCATGTTCCCAATCGATCTTGTCCAGAGGAATCGAGAATTTCAAGGCGACCTTGACGTATTCAAGCCCATCAATGTTATGAGTTGCTGCTATACTGCCGAAACTCAAACCTTCTGGAAGAAAAGAGCCTTTGAGAAAATCATATTTTGCCACCCACACAGCGACTGATCCGGTCAGAGCATTGCCATTCACACGAATTTCGGTGACGGTAGGAATGTTATCCTGTTCGAAATTATTCCACGCCTCACCGCCCCCGAAACCAGGAGCCACGGTATAGTGAAACATATCTTTCCAAGTGGATTCCCATGGCACTTGATTCTTGGAGGTCTTGCATGTTCCTGTAAATCCAACCATTGCTTGGAGTGTCAGATCAAATGTCCCATTGGACATATTTTGCTTCCAAACCACTTTAGTTTTTGGAGCATCGGTGTCAGGTGCCACCGTTGAAAGATCCAAATTGCAGGAAATGGCCCGCACGCCCCAAGTCTCATCGTAGGGAACTTGCAACCCATGCACGAAGATGACCGGGCGCGCCAGCTTGTCTTGGCCGCCAGCGTAAGCGGGCAAAACGCACGTTTGGCCGAGGAATGACTTTTTGATTTCGGCCTCGTCAAATCGCAAGCCGGGATTCCCGATTCCAAACCCTATTTCGACAGGATCATAATCTTCATCACCCCACCACATGCCCCGCACCATGCCATTTTCATCGACTCGCGCTGCACTTGGCCATGTTTGCGGGCGATCGCGATGATCGCACCCTTCTTTCAGGGTTCCCGTTGCGACTAATTTTTTCTCACCAGCGTACTTGACGCCATTTCCACAGGTCAGCGTGTAGGGTACGACAGCCATGACTTCGTACCACTGCCCCCTATAAGGAGGCAAGTTACAGCCTTGGGGCTGTCCGATACCCGTTGGCATCACTCCACCAACCACCCGCGATTGGTCGATCTCGATTTTCATTGGCTCCAAGCAGGTGTTTACAACAGGAATCTGGCTTGGATCGACTAAACCAATCGGATTTTCAAAATCCACATGACTGTAACCAGGAAAAGGCCAGCCTTTCAATACTGCCCACGCGGGAGTTTGCAGCAAGCCAAGTGCAACGAGCGCCCATTTTATGGCGCGTGTATTGCGGGGTGGGGTAAGACTCATCCGTTCACTCCTTCAGCGAGCATTCCAAGCACAGGGACCTTATGTTGCAGGAACAAAATTGGGTCAAGTCAAGGATTATTTCACCAAAAAAGGAGCACGGCGAAAAGGTTTTGTGCGCTACCAGAGCACAAATGGGATTTTTGGTTCTCAGCGCAGGTCGTGGCCGTGAACTCGATACCAAGCAAAAGGCCACCGCAAAGCGATGGCCTTTTTTCATGGAAGCTGTGCTTCCCTTTGTGTCGCTGCCCCTATCAAGGAACGACGAGAGTCGATGCTCCTTGGCCCTCGAATCCCACCAGGTACACGCCACGTCCGGCCTTCTGCCCGGCAGCCTCGCGACCGTTCCAGACGAAGGAGGCCCCCGCCGGGAAACGACGCACCATCCGGCCGTCCAAGCTGCGCACGAAGCCCGCGGCAGGAGTGGAGGTCGAGACCTTCCAGCCATCGCCCAGGTTCGCCACGCCGACCTTGGCCGCTTGGGGTGCCGCGACGATTCCGGTCACGCCATTGGGAGCGTAGTTCTGATGGACGACGTCATACTCGGCATCCAGCGAGACCAGGCGCACGATGATCGAATCCGATCCAGCCACCTGGTTTGCGAAAGCGCCGTTGAAGTAGTTCAGGAAGGTGGCATAGGCCGCGCCGATGCCCTTGCCGGGATACTGCCCCGACATCCCGTAGAAGCCGGACTTCATCGAGGTGGATGTGCCGCCTGCCGTCGCCTGGGTGGTGTAGGAACGGGCGATGCCTCCGGCCACGGCGCTGCGGATCGCGGTCTCGTTCTCGATGATCACGACATCGTAGGTGGCTTCCTTGGTGTTGCCGGGCAGGCTCAAGGACCAGCTTTTCTTGAACATGATCACATCGCCGTTGGCGAACTGGACGCCGGGGTTGTCGGTCGTGACCGCCTTGAAGCGCATTTCCTCCACGCGTCCGGCGAGGCTGCGCTTCACGTTGCCCTTGAGGTCGGTGGAGAAGGTGTCCACCACGCGGAAGGTCTGCGCGGTGCTGATGGAATCGGCGCCGCAATCGGGCGAGAACGAAAGCAGGATCCGGGAGGTGTCGGTGGACTTCTCACCGGCCGGGACCGTCGGGGGAGCCGCCTGGGCCAACGAGTCCATGGCGATCCTCTTGACCACGGAAGAGGAATCGATCTGGTTCCCGATCTTGCGGTAGGTCTTTTCCGTGCGCGTCAAGGACTGCAGGAACAGGGTGTCGGCGCAGGTCGCAAAGGCGGGGACTGCAGATGCCCCGAGCACGACGGCGGTGATGATGGCGGATGTTGAACGCATGAGATGGCCTCCTTTTTCCAAAAGAGTACATCCTGTCCGGCGGATCGAAAGTGCGTTGCCGGAGCGCGGTTTGTTTGCGTACTCCACGAGGAACCAGGCCACAGGCGTGTACCTTTCCTGACCGTGGGAACCTTACTGGCATCGCTGCGCTTCATCCGCCTTGGCAATTGCGCCGTCGCGTCCGCCACATCGCTTGCCGGTTCGTGGACCGCCGGGGTCGATTGGCACAGCGACAAGCCGTGGCTTCTGGCCATGGCCGTCTTTTGCATCGCGGCCTTCGGCAACGGATACAACGATCTTTGCGATCTGCAGGCCGACCGCATCAACCGGCCCGACCGCCCTCTGGTCAGCGGTGCACTTTCAGAAGTCACCGCCCTTCGCATCTCCGGGTGGTTCCTTGCCATCGGCCTGATGCTTGCCGCCTACGCCTATGTGAAGGCCCTTGAGATCGCCATCATGGTCGGGATCGCGCTCTTCCTGTACGACAAGCGGCTCAAGGGCCGCCCCTTGCAGGGCAATCTCGTGATCGCCGCGACCTGCGCGACCACGGTGATTTTTGGCGCCCTCCCCGGCGAATGGAATCGCCAGGTGCTGGTGCTGACGGTGTGCGCCGCAAGCCTCACCTTGTCCCGCGAGATCTACAAGGACATCGAGGACGTTCCTGGCGACCGCGCCATGGGAGCCGTCACCCTCCCTATCGCCATCGGCGATCGCCGCGCCGCCCTGGTCGCCCTTCTGCCCTTGCTGTTCACCATCGGCTTCGTGCTTTACCGCATCTTCTCCTCGGTGCCCAACTGGGGCCCTGCCTACATGCTGGGTGCGACCGTCTGCATCGGCATGATCTGGACGGCCGGAGCCTCCCTCTTCACCCACACGATTCCCGCGTGGGGACGCCGCTCCTTGGAAGTCAAGATCTGGGTGATCTTGGGCGTCCTTTGGGTCCTGGCCTGGCGCTTGCCCGTGTCCAACTTCCAGCTCTAGGCCAAGCGCCGCACCAAGGACCGTCACCCGCATGGGCGCAGACAGCGCCCCGTAGCGGGCGGTGGCTGCGTGCCGACCGACGGGAGGCATAGGGCCTGACCGGCGCCTCGCCGGGGGTGCCCAAGAAAAAGCCCCCGATCCATGGTTGATGGAACGAGGGCGAATGCCACGGGTCTATTCGGAACGTCTCAGAAGCGCACTTGGCTGGAGATCGCCATTTGGGTCTCGGATTTCAGCGAGCCGTCGGTGTTGCGCGAGAAGGTGGTTTCGCGCTGGACGGTGAGTTCCACCCCAGGGGCAGCAAGGCTTCCCAGACGCCATCCGTAGGCGTTGAAGGTGCTGCGATCGAAGAAGCCGTCCTTGTGGGTCATGCCCAAGGCATCCTCCCAGGTGTCCAGGCCGATGCGATCCTTGCGCCAGTAGACTTCGGCCACGCTGATCTTCTTGGTGAAGTCGAGCAAGGTCTTGCCCAGCCCAGCCCGGCCCGAAAGCGCACGCTGATCGGGCGCGTTGCCGGAGGACACCATGTGGCTGTAATTGCCGCCGACATGCACGAAGCTCCAGAGATCCACCCCGGCACCGGCGAAATAGCCTTGCAGAAGCGCCTTCGAGGCTCCGATCCCGTAGACCAGCTCGGTCTTGGGCTTGATCGCCGTTCCCGACTGGCGGGCGCGATCGAGCTCATAGTTGGCATCGAACCAGCCCGGCTGGAAAGGTCCACGGAACAGGCGGTATTCCGCGCTCAGGTCCACGGGGCCGATCTTGGCCCACGCACCGGCCGGGATGGCTCCCCACCCCAGGCTGGACACCAAGGAGTCGTCAGGAGTGATGGGCTTGGAGAACTCCGTGTAGACCCCGACCTTGAGAAGCTCCGTCGTCACCAAAGGAAGTTCGGCATCGAGCCAGAGCGCCGTGAAAGCCATCTTGCGCCCGTAGACACCGGCCAAGGAATCGCTCTGACGCTTCTTGAACTTGGCGGCGGAATCCAGCGCCCAGCCCAAGCTGCTGTCGGTGCTGAGCGTGTTGAGCCAGGCCAGCGGCGGATCCTTCACGCAACTGGTGGCATTCCCGGGCATCTCGTCGACGAGATCAGGGCAACGGTCTTCATCCCGATCGCGAAGCCCCGAGAACTGGCTCTCGTCACGCGCCACACCCGCTCCCACGCGCAAGTCCTTGAAGATCGGCATGCCGCTGGGCTTGAGCGGTCGCAGGCCAAGCCGTCCGGCCCAGAAGGGCCCTCGCTTGGAAACATCCTGAACACTGTTCACAAGAAGTTCGGCATCCCATCCCAAGGACCCGATGTCGTTGAGCTGGGTATGCAGGCCAAGCAGCTTGTAATCGGGGTAGCGAGCCGTATTGCGGTACCCGTTGACCACCAGCCCATGGGCGAGGGTCACATTGTCCAAGGCCCCGGCCTTGGCGTAGAAGGTGGCACCCGGACGGTCCCAACGCACGTAGTAGATCTTGCGCAGGATGCTCTCGACCGTTTCCTGGCTGTTGCCGAATTCCCAGCCACGGCTGGACAAATTCTGGCTTTCGTCAAGGAACACTTCCAAGTCGAAGGCGATGCCCAGCTTGCCGATCTCGACTTCCGGCTGGAACGAGAGGCGCGTCCAAGTCTTGCCGTCCACCGTCACGGTACCGAACGAAAGGCCCGGATGGAACTGGACACCCGAGGAGGATTCTCCACCGGATGCGGCGGACGAGCCGGGAGCATTCTCGCTGGCGGCCGCTTTGGCCGCAGCGGGTGCAGGAGAGGCGGATGCCGATGCCGGGGCCGCAGGTGCTGCGGGCGCACTCTCAACGGTCACCGGCTTGGCAGGAGCCGGAGCGGGAGCCGGGGCCGGCGCAGCCGAGACGGATGGCTCAACGGCTGGAGGCGGTGCGGAAGGCGCCGCGTCCTGGGCCGAGGCCAAGGTCGCAAGCGACACGAGACACAAGGGGACGATCTGTTTCAAGGGATTCTCCTTGTCGTAGGTGAAATGAGAAAACATGGCTTCCAGATGCACTTTGCGCTGTGATGTGGATCACATCCGCACCAATGAATCCGCAGTTCATGCGGCCTTTGGCTATTTCTGGAGCTGTTCGACAGGCTCGTCGTCTGCGGCAGGAGCCGGCGGTGCGGATTCCGGTGCGGCCTTCGGCAGGACAGCAGGTGCCACCGGCATCGACGGCTCCACGACAGGGGCAGCGACAGGCGCCGGAGCCACGGGCTCAACCACGGACGCGGGCGCGGCAGGCGGCACAGGCGCCTGTTGCGGGGCCGGAGCACCGACTTCAGGCGCTTCTTGTTCCGGGTGCGCCTCTTCGCCGGCAGGCACCGGGTCAAGCTCATGACGAGGAACCGGTGCCTCTTCCGATCCGTCTTCCGAGGCCGGTTTGCGCTTGGCCGGAGCCTCGCCAAAGAGCCAGCCCAGCGCGATGCGGTGAGAGGGCCCGAGATCGGGGTGGGACTGCAGTCCGTAATCGATGCGCAGGCGCTCATTCCAGACATACCCGACGCCAAAACCCATCTGGCCCCACGATTCGCCGTAAAGACCCGATTCATCCTTGCCCTGGAAGATATCGCTCCAGCGTGTGATGGCTTGGATTTCGGCTCCGGCGCGAATCACACCGCCCCAATCGAAGCGGAATTCACCACCGAAGCGGCAACTGCGCAAAAAGAGCGACGGATCATCCCACAGTCGGGCAGGCTCGGTGCTGAAGGTGTTGGAGGCTTGGGTTTCGAAAAGTCCCGGAGTCTCCAAGCCGATGGAGCCGCGCCCGTACAGGTAGGGCACATGAGCCTCGTAACCGGTTCCGATCGACACGTCCATGGGCGACCATTCCCGCGTCCCGCTTTCCCAGACCGTCGCGGTGGCGATGGCCCGCTCCAAGCGAGCGCCCAAGCGCCAATGCTCGTTGGGCTTCCAGACCACCGAACCGTCCAACTGCGCCCCCAAGCCCCATTGATCGAGGTCGCGCACGGAAAGCCGCATGAGCCCGCCCACCAGCAGATGGCCATCGTACAGGCTGCGCGCCACGGCCGCGGCGGCAGTCCAATCGGCGGCATCGAAGGTGTTGGGATTGGAAAAATCAGGCGTCTGACCTTCTTCCACCCGCAGGATCCCGGTCGCGGAGAGGCGCTGTCCGCCAAAGCCCAGCACCGTCGCCTTCCCCAAGGGCATCACGCCAAAGATCTCGTCCTGGGCGATGTCCAGACCTTGGTAAAGGTTGGCGTGGTGGAAGAAGCCTTCGGGACGATCCAGTTCAGCCAGTGCCGCAGGATTGGCCAAGAGGAACGAGCCGTCCCCGGGCATCCCGAGGGAGACGTTCCCCATGCCCGGGAGCCGGGCACCGGCAGGCAATTCAAAACTGGAATTGGCGTAGGCCGAGGCTTCGGCAAACGAGGAAGTCGCAAGGCTCAGAGTCGCTAGGAAGGTACGCCAGATCACCATACCAAGATATTTGTTCGCGGCGGTGCCGAGCGTGGGTTTCCCCGCAGTTTCCGCCTTTTCCGAAATCTCCCAAGCAACCGGGACCGCGTGCATTTGTGGATGCCGATTCGGAAAGGATCGAGACCACCCGAGTGGAGCACCCCCAACCGGGTCGCGCCGAGCAAAGTGAGTCGTCGATCTTTTCCGATGCGAGCAATGCCTACACAGGCAGCTCGGTGTTGGCTTCCCCATCGGCGGTCTGCTTGGCGCGGAAGGCATCCAAGGCCGCCGCGATCTCGGGGTGGTCGCCCGCCAGGATCTGGGCCGCGAAGATGCCCGCATTGGCGGCACCGGCGTTGCCGATGGCGAACGTCGCGACGGGGATGCCCTTGGGCATCTGGACCATGGCAAGCAGGGAATCCAAGCCGCCCAAGGACTTGGTCTGGATGGGCACGGCCAGCACCGGCAGCGGTGTCGCGCCTGCGGCCACCCCGGCCAAGTGGGCGGCGCCACCGGCTCCGGCGATGATCACGCGCATGCCGCGTTCGCGCGCCTTGCCGGCGTATTCGTTCACGAGATCGGGAGTGCGGTGCGCACTCATGACCTTCGCCTCGCACGAAACGCCCAGCGCGGTGAGCATGTCGGTGGCGTTCTTCATCGTTTCCCAGTCGCTCTTCGAGCCCATGATCACACCCACCAACGGCTTCTTCTCGCTCATCGTGACACCCCTACGGTTAGACTTGAAACTGAACTCGAGACAGCAAAGTAGCCATCTGCCAGCACGCTGCCCTGCGGGTTTTGTGCGCCTCCCTTGGGCGCAGAACAGCATTGTGGTCTCGGGAACCGCTCCGGAGCCGCGTGGTGGGGCCGGGAACGAGAGCTCAATCCGCCTGCAGGTCCTCGGGCTTGATACCGGTCACATCCGTCACAATGCCCCACTCAATGCCATGCTCACGCATCTTGCGAGCATCTTCCAGAGCCTTGGCCCGGGCGCCTTCCTTCCTGGCGGCCTCTTCAATCTTGATCTGGATTTTCGGCTTGGGCATGCTTGCCAAATAGCTCATGATCGCCTCCTCTTCATGCTCGTTCAATCTACCTACTGCCGTGAACAAAGGGAACAGCTGTGCGATTTCTTGTTCACTGCCGCCGGATTGGAATTCATCAGCCATGGCATGGAGTCCACCAAGATCCTTCTCGATTCCGCGCATCGCCAGCAGCAAGGTTCCAGCGACCAAGTTTCGCGTGCGTATCCATCGGGTCGCCTCCTCCTTGGCCAACTGCACAACACGCGTTTGAAAGCGCAGGTACTCCCGTTCCTGGTCTTGACCCACGATCCGGTCCACCACGACGCGTGGCACCAGTTCCGTGACAAGGGCCACCGGAACAATAGCCTCACCAGGGAATCGCTCCATCAAGTCCAAGTAATAGTGGGCAGTACGAACCAAGTCCATGGATCGCGCTTCTGACCAGTGCTCTACCAACACGAGAAGGAGTGATGCCGCTTCCGGGAACAGGTAGCGGATGGTAAGATCCATGACAAAGCCCTTGCCGCGCAGATCCTTCTTGCGGACTTGGGTGGCAAGGAACTCCCAGCCAATCGGATCACCCCGGTGGGCATGCACGTCGGGCAGCAGGAAGGCGAGAGCATCCCGGGGGCGGAGCTGGAGAAGCTCCTTGATCCCTTGATCGATGGAAAGGCGTGGCTTGCGCGGCATGACTTGAATCTATCTCGAGATGAACAGATGAGCAATTCATTTCTTCACCCATGCCTTTAGGGAACTTGAACTGCGCCCTGCTGTTGTTCTGGCGCAAGGGATGCCGGCCCCAAGGCCCAAGACCCCGCAGCCCCGTACAGACGCCCTGGCGGGGCGTCTCCATGAATTGGCGAGGAGGCTTGGCAGGCAGCCCGGTCCCGAAGGGAGGCGCCCGAATACCCTGCACCACCATGCGCTCAATGTGATACATTGAAGGGTATGGACGCCAAGATTCAGGATTCCCTCGAAGATGTCGACACTTCCTACTCTCCGGTTCCCGAGGAAGGGCGCTCCCGCGCCGAAGCCCCCTCGGCGACCAAGACGGTGCTGGTCATCGGCGCCCTGGGAAGATCCACCGATCCGGCGGGGGCCCCGGGCAACCGCTTCCAGCTGTATCTGCACATCCGCCAAGCCTTGCAGGGAATGGGCCTGCGCCTTGCGTGGGTGAACCTCGCCTATGACCGCAAGGGCAACATTTCCGCGGCCGATGTGCGCGCCTTCGAACTCCAGGCCGCCGCCTTGGGGGAAAACCTCTCCGGCGTACTCCTGCTCGATCCGGGCTACGGTCGCGAACTGCCGCTCTGGAAGGTCGCTGCGGAATCCGTCGACTGCCCCGTGGTGTGGTTCCACACCTCGCCGCTGGATGACGAGCATCCCGCCCATCTGCCACACAACTGCCATGTCCTGGAACCCGATTGGGACCTGGCCGGTCGCGTGCTCACCGACCACCTCACCGCCCAGTACCACCCCCAGCGCGTGCTGCTGCTGCCGGGACCCGGCGAAGCCCACCTGCACCACCACCTCGAATGCATCCGCCTCGGCCTGACCGAAGTGTGGGGTTCGCGCTGGGTCGATGTGCTCAATTGGGAAAGCGTCTTCCCGACCCCCATGTGCACCGACCGCCCCGGCATCCTGGACAAGATCATGCGTCTTGCCTTGCAGGACACCGGCCTGCGCCCCTACGACCTGGACACCTTCTTTGAAGCCGCCCTCTCGGCCCGCGCCGATCTCTGGGTCTGCGCCGACGACCTGCTGGCCTTGGCCGCCTTGGAGCATCTCGATCGCGCCAAGAGGCTCTCGCGCCCCGGCGTCATCGGCTTCGGCAACCATCCGTTCGCCCTCCAGCGCGGCTTGAGCACCGTGGAGCTGGGCTGGTCGTCCCTGACCGAAGCCGCCGTGGAGAAGTTCACCGGACATGGCCGTCGTTCCCGCGCCGCCCGCGCCTTCGTGATCCCCGGTCCCAGCGGCACTCCGATGGGTGAACACCCGCTTTCTTCCTTGGGTCGCTGATTTCCCAAAAGCACGCAGACCTGCCCTTGGCATTTCGAGGTCTGTCGTGTACATTTTTCCTCCTACGGTACCATACCCAAGTGGTTAGGGAGCGGTCTGCAAAACCGTCAACCCCGGTTCGAATCCGGGTGGTACCTCTTCGGACAGGAGTCTGTTCAAACCAGCGATGCCGAGTACAACACGCAAAGCACGTCCCTTTCAGCCGCCCATCGCGGTGGATTGCGGCACAGGTAAGAAGCTTGGGCACAGAGTCGTCTCTGTCGCCCTTTTTGCGTTTCTTTCCTTGGGCTTGAGCGGGTGCGATTGGAAGTTCGCCGAGACCATGCCTCACGGGAATGCCTTGGACCTGACCCACTTTGGCGCCCAGGACGGCTCTTGGCGCTTGAGGGCTGGCGACAGCGCCGTGTGGTCCCAGCCGTGCTCCGGCGACACTTGTCACCTGGAGATGACCGTCTACGGAGGGCACGCGGCCACGCTTCGCCGCAAGGTGCGATGGGATGCCGAAAGCCACCCCATCCTGCGCTGGAGCTGGGGCGTGACACCCGCCGATTCGCTGGCGAAGTCGCGCATCAACCAAGCCGATGCCGTGGTGGCCTTGGACGTGACCTTGGCTTCGAGCTTCGGCTTCGAGAAGACGCTGCGGTATGTCTGGAGCCCACGCCACGACAAAGGAAAGATCTGGGCCAGCGGCGACAACTGGCGCCCCAAGGCCGTCGTGCTGCGCGACCGTCGCGACTTCGGCAAGATCATGACGGATTCCGTCAATGTCTGGGAAGACTTCCGCAGGACCTTCGGCTACGTGCCGCGCCACTTGGCGCTGTCGGTGGCCGTGAGCGTGCGCAGCAACAATCCAAACCAGCCCGTGGCCGTGCGCTTCGGGTCCATTCTTGCCCAACCGGAGCACAAATGAGCGATTCGGAATACGAAGGTCGCCAAGACCACATCCCCAACCTCGACACGCCGGAGATCGAGTCATGGGCATTCCAGTTCCCGGGCTCACGCACCGACATCGAGATCCAGGTGCCCGAATTCACCTGCATCTGCCCCAAGACGGGCCTGCCCGACTTCGCAACCATCTCGATCCGCTATCGACCAAAAAATCTTTGTATTGAGCTGAAAAGCTTCAAGGAATACATACTCTTCTTCCGTCCGCTGGGGATCTTTCACGAGCATGTGGTCAATCTCATGCTCAGGGATCTCATGCGAACCTGCGATCCGGCCTGGATGGAAGTTCGCGGCATCTTCAACCCACGTGGCGGCATCCAGACAACAGCCGTCGCAACCTTCGGAGACGTACCATGACTACCTGGAATTTCAGCTCGGGCCCGGCCATCCTGCCTCGCCCCGTCGTCGAGAAGGCCGCTGCGGCGGTCCTGGACTTCAAGGAGTCCGGCATCGGCGTGCTGGAGTGTTCCCACCGTTCCAAGCGCTATGAGCCCGTCGTGGCTTCGGCCGAGGCTCGTCTGCGCAAGCTGATGAACATCTCCGACGAGTACGCCGTGGTGTTCGTTCAGGGCGGCGCCTCGCTTCAGTTCACCCAGGTTCCGATGAACATCCTGGGCCAGGACGAAGTCGCCGACTACATCGACACCGGCACCTGGGCCTCCAAGGCCATCAAGGAAGCCAAGCTGTTCGGCAAGATCAACGTCATTGCCAGCACCAAGAAGGAAGACGGCACCTACTCGTCGATCCCGACCGAGATCAAGACGACCCCGGGCGCCAAGTACCTGCACATCACCTCGAACAACACCATCTTCGGCACCCAGTGGAAGCAGTTCCCGAACGTGGACATGCCGCTGGTGGCCGACATGAGCTCGGACATCTGCTCCCGCGTGATCGACGTGAGCAAGTTCGGCGTGATCTATGCCGGCGCCCAGAAGAACCTCGGCCCCTCCGGCGTCACCGTCGTGATCGTGCGCAAGGACCTCTTGGGCAAGGTCGATCGCAAGATCCCGACCATGCTCGACTACAAGACCCACATCGACAACGGCTCGATGTTCAACACCCCGCCGGCCTTCGGCATCTTCGTGCTGGACCTCGTGCTCGAGTGGCTGGAAGAGAACGGCGGCATCGAGGCCATGGAAGCCAAGAACAAGGCCAAGGCCGCCAAGCTCTACGCCGAGATCGACCGCAACCCGCTCTTCAAGGGCACTGTGGACGTGGCCGACCGTTCCGACATGAACGTCTGCTTCATCCCCCTGAACAAGGAGCACGAGGAGCCGTTCAAGAAGCTGGGCCTGTCCCGCGGCTTCGTGGACTTCACCGGCCACCGTTCGGTCGGCGGCTTCCGCGCCTCGATCTACAACGCCATGCCCGAAGCCGGCATCGACGCGATGATCCAGGCCATGCAGGACTTCGAGAAGGCCAACAGCTAAGCTGACCTTCCGCAAGGAAACGAGCCCGCCTTCGGCAACGGAGGCGGGCTTTCTTATGCCCGAAGCCGGCATCGACGCGATGATCATAGGCCATGCAGGACTTCGAGAAGGCCAACAGCTAAGCTGCCCTTCGAGGAATCGAAAAGGCCCGTCTCCAGCGATGGAGGCGGGCTTTCTTTTTGCCTGCCGCCCTCTATTGCCAAGCCACCTCTTGGCGGATATACTGTCCTGCATGCCAGTCATTTCGATGTTCTATGGAATCCTCATCCGGATGTATGTGCTCGACAACAAGCGGCACAACCTTCCGCACATCCATGCCCGCTACGGTGAATTCGAGGCCGCGATTGCTATTCTCGATGGAGAGATCCTCTCCGGCGAAATGCCGCGCAAGCAACTCCGACTGATCCAAGCATGGATCGAACTCAATCGAGAAGCGTTGGACGCCGACTGGGCCTTGGCCATCGGCGGCGAAAATCCATTCAAGATCCAGCCCCTCTGAGGTGTGCATGCGAAACGATGTCACTCTTGTGAAACCACAATCGGATCATCGGCTCTACGTCGAACTTGCGGATGGCACCAAAGGCTTCTTCGACATGAAACCGTACCTCGGCTACAGCGCCTTCCAGGAACTCAGGAACGATGCGTACTTCCAGCAAGCTGGCATCTTCTACGGGGTCGTGACCTGGCCCAACGAACAGGACATCGCCCCGGAAACCCTGCAGGCGGAACTCGTCCCCGCCTGAGGTCCCCAGAATTGCAAGAGGCCCGTCTCCAGCGATGGAGGCGGGCTTTCTTTTTGCCGAAACGTGTCGGGGCTTGGCTTGCCTCTATCTGTCCTTCACTGGCACGAACGGTTCGAACACGGCTCCTTCGCGCGCGAAGTCCGTGATGTTGAACTCCTCGTCGGCAAAGCGGCACAGTCCTTGGTCGTCGCACACGCGCACGGCGAACCGCACCCGAGGACTCGATGCGGAGTCCCCA
>JBDKGV010000024.1:0-21919 GCA_039798005.1 Fibrobacterota bacterium | reverse complement strand
AATCTACCGTCCACGTGTCCGATCTCAGATCGGCCCATGGATGGATTGCCCCTTGATCAAAGTGATCACAGGGCAGCGCCGGGTTGGAAAGTCATCCTTCGTTCACGGCTTGTCCTTGGAAATCGCGGCCCAAACCGGCACCCCTGCATTGTTTGTGCAATGCGAGCTGGCCGAATGGGCTCATGTCCGTACCGGAGACGATCTTCTGCGCTTGGCCCAAGAGCATGCCCCTACCGGCAAAGCCGTCCTCATGGTCGATGAAGTGCAGGAGATCGCAGGCTTTGACAAGGCCTTGCGCAGCCTTGCCGCGGAGGAACGCTGGGACATTTATGTCACCGGCTCCAATGCCGAATTGCTCTCGGGGGAGATTGCCACACGCTTTGCAGGCCGATCCATCACCATCGAGATCCCTCCGTTGGGCTACGACGAGTTCCTGGTCTTCCATGCTTTGGAGGACAGCGAAGCCACCTTGGCCTTGTTCCTGCGCTATGGCGGTTTGCCCTTCCTGCGCAACATCCCGCTGCGAGACGACACCGTCTTTGAGTATCTCCAAGGCGTCGCCCAGACCGCCATCCTCAAGGATGTTGTGACTCGGCACACGATCCGCAACCCTGACCTGCTCAGTCGCCTGGTCCTTTTCCTTGCCGACACCGTAGGCTCCCCGCTCTCGGCCCAATCCATCGTACGCTTTCTCAAGAGCCAGCGGATTGCGGCGACCACCCCGACCATCCTCGACTACCTGCACCACATCGAACAGGCCTACTTGGTCCACAAAGTTCGCCGGTGCGATCTGATCGGCAAGCGCTTTCTGGAAGTTGCCGAGAAGCACTACTTCGAGGACATCGGCATCCGCGCGGCCCTCTTGGGATCCAGACCAGCGGACATCGGCAAGATCATTGAAAACATCGTGCATCAGCGGCTGCGAATGGACGGCTGGCAGTTGACCACCGGCGATCTGGATGGCCGTGAGATCGATTTCGTGTGCGAGCGGGGCCAAGACCGCCTCTATGTGCAAGTCGCCTACGTCATGCCCGATGCCACCACTCGCGCTCGGGAATTCGGAAATCTGCTTGCCATCAAGGACAACCACCCCAAGCTGGTCGTGAGCATGGACCCGTTCCTGCAGGACGAAAACGGCGTGAAGCATTTGGGCCTTCGCTCCTTCCTGCGTGATGGTTGGGCCTAAGCCACGCATCGCAGCCCACGAAATTGGCTAGATTGCCCGCAGCGAGGCACGCACCCGATCACTGGAGCACGGCACAAGATGGACAAGACTCGGAAACCGGAATGGGCCCCGCACGATGCGGGTCACGAGTTCGCAAGCTTCGTGATGAAGGGCGTGGACGGCGGGCATGACGGCAACCCCGACAGCACCGTGGTGCGGGTGGCCACCGTCCCCAAGAAGAAGCGCGCCCTGGAATTCGGCGACTACATCGACGGGATCCTCTCCAGCGACCGCACCATCCTGTCGCGGGCCATCACCCTGGTGGAAAGCGTGCACCCCCAGCATCAGGAACTGGCCCACAGGATCGTGCAGGAACTTCTGCCGCACACCGGAAAGTCCCTGCGCGTGGGCATCACCGGCGTTCCCGGCGCCGGCAAGAGCAGCACCATCGAAACCTTGGGCTGCCACCTGGTGCGCACCCGCGGGGCCAAGGTCGCCGTGCTTGCGGTCGATCCCTCCAGCACCATCACGCGCGGCTCCATTCTGGGCGACAAGACCCGCATGGAGGAGCTCTCCCGCGAACCCAACGCCTATATCCGCCCTTCGCCCTCCAGCGGCACCCTGGGCGGCGTGGCCCGCAAGACCCGCGAAACCTTGCTCTTGTGCGAGGCCTACGGCTTCGATACGATTCTGGTGGAAACCGTGGGCGTGGGCCAGAGCGAGACCTCGGTGCGTCGCATGACCGACTTCTTCATGCTCCTGCAGATCGCCGGTGGCGGCGACGAGCTCCAGGGCATCAAGAAGGGCGTGATGGAACTGTCCGACTGCGTGGTGGTGAACAAGGCCGACGGCGACAACATCCAGCGCGCCAACCTGGCTCGCGCCGACTTCGAGCGCGCCCTCCATTACCTCTCCCCCGTCACCGAAGGCTGGACGCCCCGCGCCCTCACAAGCTCGGCCTACACCGGCGTGGGCGTGCCCGAACTGTGGGAAACCGTCCTTGAGTTCGCGGCCCAGACCAAGGCCTCCGGCTTCTTCGACCGCCGCCGCGCCGAACAGAACGTCGGCTGGATGCAGGACCTGGTGGAGGAAATCCTGCGCGAACGGTTCCTGGCCACCCCCGGCATCCGGGAACGCTACGACATGCTCCAGCACGAGGTGAGCCAAGGCCAGCGCTCCCCCACCCTTGCCGCACTGGAACTCATGAACAGCTTCCACACCTGATCCGGGGCGCCTCCCCGGCCCAGGCCGGGGCCGGGCTGCCTGCCAAGCCTCCGCCAACCCGCATAGGGCGGGCATGCCTCGCCCCTACATCCAGGCGGGGGTCTTGGGCCTTCGGCCGGCATCCCTGGCGCGGAACGCGCTGCTTAGCAATTCCCCTCCCACGTTGGGAGGGGTCAGGGGTGGGTCGGATCTGGCGAACGCGGCATCCCTGGCGCATTCGCGATGACTTGCATTGCTCCCTCCCGACAGCCGTGCATCTCGTGCCGAATTCTACCTTGGACCGGTGAACGAGACAAAGACTCCAGGCACCTTCGACATCGCCGCCAAGAGCGGGCGCGCCCGCACCGGCGTGCTGCACACCTCCCACGGCCCCATCCGCACCCCCGCCTTCATGCCGGTGGGCACGGCCGGATCGGTGAAATCCCTTTCCAACCCGGAGATCGAGGCCACCGGCGCCGATGTGATCCTGGGGAACACCTACCACCTGTGGCTGCGGCCCGGGTGCAACTTCCTGCGTGACTGGGGCGGCCTGCGCAACTTCTCGGGCTGGAACAAGGCGCTCCTCACCGACTCGGGCGGCTTCCAGGCCTGGAGCCTTTCCAGCATCCGCAAGATCGACGACGAGGGCATCACCTTCCGCTCGCACCTCGACGGCGCGAAGCTTCGCTTCACCTCCGAGACGGTGCTGGATGCCCAGCGCGCGATCGGGGCGGACATCATCATGGCCCTGGACGAATGCACACCGTCCGATGCCGACATTCCCACCGCCACCCGCTCCTGGGAGCGAACCCTCTCCTGGACCCGCACCATGGCCGAGCTGTGGCACAAGGACCCCACGGCCCACGGCCATGCCCAGTTGCTGTTTGGCATCGCCCAAGGCTCGCTGCACGCCGGCCTGCGCGAACGGTCCTGCCGGGAACTGGCCGAGCTTGACCTGCCCGGCCTTGCCATCGGCGGCCTGTCCGTGGGCGAGCCCGAACCGGAGATGTACCGCATCGCCTCGGTCTGCACCGAAGTCCTCCCCGAACACAAGCCCCGCTATGTGATGGGGGTTGGCACTCCTCGCAACCTGCTCGAACTCATCGACCTGGGCGTGGACATGTTCGACTGCGTCATGCCCACCCGCAACGCCCGCAACGGCATGGTGTTCACTTGGAACGGCGCGTTCCACTACAAGGCCGCCAAGGTGGCCAAGGACCCGCGCCCCTTCGACCCGGACTGCCAATGCCTGGCCTGCCGCAGCCATTCGCGCGCCTACCTGCGCCATCTCTTTGTTTCCAACGAGATCCTGGCCCTGCGCATGGCCACCATCCACAATGTCCACTTCTACCAGGACCTGATGGACGCCTCCCGCCGCGCCATCGCAAACGGCACCTGGCCTGAGTTCAAGCGCACCACCCTGGAACGCCTGGAACGCAAAGGAGAGCCCCTGTGAACCTTATCCCCCTGGCCCTGCTTGCCGCAAGCTTCGCCACCGCCGCAAGCCCCAAGGCAGCTCCTGCAAAGCCCAAAGCGATCAGTCCGTCTGCCGCCGTCACGGCCGCCCTGCACTCGGTGGAACTCAAAAAAGGCCTCACGCTCAAGCTTGAGCTCATGGACAACGATTCGCTGCGCCAGAAAGGCCTTTCCGGGCGCCGCACCTTGGACTGGAACCAAGGGATGCTCTTTGTCTTTCCCAACAGCGCCCCGCGCAGCTTCTGGATGATCGACTGCCATTTCGACATCGACGTGGCCTACATCAATGCCGCCGGGGTGATCCGCGACATCGTGCCCATGCGCGTGCAGCCGGGAACCCCCATCGACCAGTTGGACCGCTACCCTTCCAGCTCAGCGGACATCATGTACGCCTTGGAGACCAACCGCGGCTGGTTCCAAGCCAATGGCCTGAAGGAAGGCGATACCCTGCGTC
The DNA here is from genome assembly GCA_039798005.1 of Fibrobacterota bacterium. Classification (GTDB taxonomy): domain Bacteria; phylum Fibrobacterota; class Fibrobacteria; order UBA5070; family UBA5070; genus JBDKGV01. The sequence continues at coordinate 17,621 of JBDKGV010000024.1, read as the reverse complement.
CCCTCACCCGCTGGAAGAGCCTGCGCTAGTGTAACAATCCCATAGACAGCACACTTGCCCTGACCCTTCGAGACGCCCATTTCATGGGTTCCTCAGGGCGAACGGATGGTGTACTTTCCTTCAGATCGTCACCCTGGCACATCGTTGCTTCGAGACTTCCGAAACAAAAAAGCTCCCGGCACCGCACTTGGTCCCGGGAGCTTTTCATTTCAAGGAAATGGCCCCCGTCCGAGGGGCCAAGCCCAAGCTCAGCGCTTGACGCCGACCTTCACGATGTAGTTCTCGACACTTCCGGAGTTCTGGCCCTTGGTGTTGACTTCGTAGATGGTCAGCTCGCGCTGGACCACGAAGCGCACCATGTAGACGCCGTTGACCGCAAGCGAGCCGTCCTTCGACGTGCCGTTCCAAGCGATGCCGATGGCGGCTTCACCAAGGCGATTGCGCTTGGCCGATTCGATGAACTCCTTGGTGATCTTCACCTGGTAGTCGTTCAGGTAGATGCCTGCGTTGTCGTAGATGTAGAGATGAACCACCGCCGGCATGTTCGAGGAGAACGTGAACACGGCGCGACCGTCCGCTGGATTGGCCTTGTTGCCGACAAATCCCGGGCTCAACGGCGACCAGGTGACGTTGCCACCCGTGCTGGAGGGCTCGCCCGTCAAGAGCTCGAAGGAGTTGCCGCCCCCGTTGCCCGGATTGAAGATCGGCTTCTCCACGCCAACGATCGGATCCAGGATGCGAGGCCGGAGCTCGACGATGATCGAGGATTTGGTCTCGGACGCCGTCACGTTCCCCGCCAAGTCGGTCACCGACTTGCCCGGAGCGAAGCGAAGCGAGTCGCCCACCACCGGCATGATCGGATCCATCGGCAACACCGGAATGCGCCAGGTTCCCGTCGCACTGTCCCAAGTCACATCCACCACCTTGAAGCGGATGGTGATCGAGCTGTCGGAGCCGCTTGGCTTGTAGGTGAAGACCAGGGTTTCCTTGTCAAAGGTGACCGGCTCGGAGGCCTTGACGATCAAGGTGTCCGGGACCTTGCCCGCACGATCGCTGGACTTGAGCAGACCTGCGCTGGAGATCACCGGTGCGGCGCTGTCCGCCAGCACGAAGCGCGAGGTGTCCCCTGCCGGATTGATGATCCGAGCGATGGTCGCAGGGTTCACCGAGGTCACGTTCTCGCCCCATGGCTCGATCGTGAAGCCCACGAATCCGTCTTCCGAAGTGGTCACGGTGAAGGAACGGACACCATCCGGGGCGCCGGTCGGGTTCCCGACCTCGATCACGGTGCCCGCCTCGGGCGGAACCGTGAAGGCGAGAGCCACGCTGTCAATGCGTCCATCATGATCCCGGTCGAAGTAGGCCGAGATGTACGGAGGACGCGGCGAACCGTGGATGGGCACGAACGGATGGTTGATGCTCGGGCGGTTCAAGGAGGAAGTCGAATCGAAGATCGAGTCGGCCACCGAGAGACGCACGTAGTCGCCGGGCACCGGACGGTAGGCGGATCCTGTACCGATCACGATGTAGCAGCTGGAGGCGTCCTTGCATCCGATGAGCGAGAGGACCTTCACGGTCGAATCCGCGACGATGTTCTTGCCGCGCTTGAACTGGACGATCATCCGGGCCTTGTGCGTCGGATCGATCTGAGCCGCGATCACCTGCTCCGAGGGCACGATACGCAACGTATCGGGATTCTGGGCCGTGTTCAGGTTGTCGCGCAGCCAAGTCGAATCCAAGAGGACCGGCCCGACGCTGTCGTACATGAAGAAACGGTAGGTGGTCGGATCATCCACGACGCCGTCCTGCACACCCAAAGCCTTGCGACGCTCGACAAGGGAGCCGGTGACTCCGTAGTCGAAGGGTGTGAAGTTGACCTTCCAAAGGAGCGAATCCTTGGAGGTCGTATCCAGAACGCAGACAGGAACCTTGGTATTGCGAAGGTCGGTGGTATCGGGCCAGTAGAAGGTGAAGGTCGGGCAGGTCCCACGCGGGTTCTGCGAGTACTTCAGGAGCGCGGTTTCGACGCGTCCATCCCCGTTGGTATCAAGGAACCAACCATGGAGCGGAGGACGAACACCCGCCTTGACCACGATCCATGGATTCAAGTCACCGGCCGCATTCTTGCCCGGAGTGACATCCTGGACCAGTCCGCCGAGACTTCCCGGAGTGACGCGCAACGAATCGCCGCGCTGGATCGTGTTGGCTCCCGTACTGGGAACGATCAGCGTCACGATCCCACCCTTGACGGAAAGAACGCGAGAACCGTCTCCGAACAGGTAGGCAAGATCGCCATGCTTCAACTGGAAGCTGAGGTTGGCGCTGTCGCCCGCCTGGGTTCCGCCCACGAATTCGCTCAGATCCACCACCAAGGTGTCCATGCCCTTGCCTTGGAGGTCGAAGCGAAGCAATGCGTTGCGAGCCACAGGGCCGATGCTGTCACGAATGCGGGCCTTGATCGTTCCATCGTTGAAATAGATGGTATCGGCCGGGCCAGCCGTACGCAAGTGGGTCCAGTTGGCGGTGGGGAAGATCCCCTTGGTGACATTGAGCACGCTGGGCAGCGGGATGGCAAAGAGGCTGTCGCCCGGTCCGGAAGCATCGGTGACCCGGATGCCCCAGTTCTGAAGCATCTGCGGCGTGACGGTCAGGGTCTCGGCCATCGCCACACCCCAACGCACCAAGATGCGCTCCGGGTAGCTGGACAAGGGAGCCTGCAGTTGAACGAAAACCGTGTCGCCATTGCCATCGCCGTCGCGGTCCACGATCCAAGCGTCGCGTGGATTGAAGCGGCCCGTGATGACGGTACCCGGAGTCTTGCAACCGTTGCTGGCGGGGTTGCCCCATGCGTCGGTGAAGAAGTTGCGGGTCTTGGAGCCCGGCAAAAGCAGCGTGTCGTTGGCCACGATCTGGGTTTCCTTGCCAAGGAACTCAAAGGCGTAGGCGTAGGTCGCGGCATCCACCAGCTTGGCGTCCTTCGAGAGCTTCGCCGTGGCCGTGATCATCGCACCATCGCGCTGGATGTCGAAGGGGAAGGCGGTGCCCGTCAGGTTGTAGCTGACATTGATGGGGCTTGAGAAGCGCGCCACCACGGAGTCGCGAGCCACTTGCTTGCCCGTCGAATCCTTGATGTAGCCTTGGAAGACTTCCACACCAAGCAGGACCGGGACCACGCTATCCTTGGGGGCGATCATGGTGCGAGCCACGAGCTTCCCGACCATCGGATTGTACAGCGAAAGGGCGTTGGTGGTTCCCACGGCCGCCGTGGCCGGGTCCCAAGCGATGTCCAAGGTCTTGCGATCGGCCGAGAGGACCTCCGTTCCGGGGCCACCCTTCACGGAACTCAACAAGGCTTGACCGGGGAAGAGCAGTTCGATCTGATCCGGCTGAACCGCGCTGCCACGGAAGTACAAGGCGCTGTCGAAGGTGATCCGGACCATTTCAGGCTTGCCGCAATTGCCCGTGTAGATCACCCGCACAGGATTGGGGTAGACGAACCCGGCGAGCAGGGTTGCCGGAGCCTCAAAGCCCGGAGCCGTCGTGGCGGCCTGCAAGGTGTCTTGAAGCCGGAGCGAATCCACCGCCCTCAAGTAAAAGACCGGGGACTTGCCTGCGGTCAGCTTGATGGAGGAGATGGGGGTGGTATCGGCAAGCGAGGCGAACATGCGCACATGTGCCGGAGCCGTAAGCGTGAGCGTCTCTCCGAAGTCGGCGAGCGCAACACCCTTGAGCAGGGCCGAGACCTTGACAGGAACCGCATGACCGACAACGGCGCGGAAGGAAGGCATCGCATTGCCGGCGGAATCCTGCCAAGCAAGCTCCTTGCCGGTGGGAGGCACGGTGATCCACGTGGTGTCGTTGGCGAAGGTCTCCCCGGGCTTGACGGCCGGAGGAATCACGGCCGACACCAAAGGCAGATACGAGCCGAACGGAGTGTTCGGAGCCGGGAACACGCCTTGGAACTCCAGACGGGCTCCGTCGGGAATCTCAAAGAGGCTGTCGGTCTTGGCCAGAGGAGTTCCCGTGGAATCGAACAAGGTCATCGACTCGGGAGTGCTGATGCGGATTTTCAGACCGCGGGCCCGGGCGGCATCCACGGAGTCGGCCAAGATGTTGCCGAAGGCATCGCGCAGGTGCAGGATGACCTTGGCCTTGGTGGCCGCACGGCGAGGAATCTCCGTGGTGTTGGTGCTGTCCTTGGGACGCAGTGCCGATTCACCCTTGCGCATGGGGTCAGGGGTCGTGGTGTCCTGCTGATAGATCACCGTATCGATGGTGGCCTGATAGATGGTATTGGGCACCACGAGGATTCGCGGCGACACGCCTTGAATGTAGCGCAGGTCGCTGATCTTGGTGCCGGCAACTTCATTGAACAGGGCGCGCATGGTGATGCGGCCAGGGGTGCCGGCCTGACGGAACTGCGTCGACATCTCCTTGGTCGCATCCTTGTCGAGCGTCTCGACCGGCTCGAGGAAATCGAAATCGAAGCCCGGCTTCACGGTGTCCTGGACCGTATCCTTCCCGACCACGCGATAGATGCGCATCTGGGTGGTATCACTGCCCATCAGGCTTGAGAAGTCAGCGAACAACGGCTTGAAATTCAAGGTGATGTTGGTGTCGATATCCGGCTGGATCTGCAAGCAGACCTTCTCACCGGCCATCACGCGCTTGGACATGCCGTCGGAAGCCATCGGCAACTGGGTCTTGCAGTCAGCTTGCAAGACATTGACGATCATGTTGTACTTGGGCTTGGCGTAGATGAAGACGGCAGGGTTCGAGAAGATGGTCTTCCCTTCGTATTCGGCAGCCATCACGACTTCGGCGCGGGCGTAGTTGGTGGATGCGGGAAGTGCACCCCCACCAATTTTGCCTGCATACTGGTAGCGCGTGCTGCGCAAGCCACCCGCATTCAAGGAGTCGTTCACCCACGGGAAAGAGGTCAGCGTCGCAGCGGCCGGCCATGGCATGGAGTCGAGCACGGAACGTACTTGGGTGCGGCAGGAATTCACCCCGGCGGAGCCACCAACAGAACCGCAAGAACCCGATCCGTAGGTGCCATTGTCACGACGGCTGCTCTGATTCTGCACCGTATCCGTCACCGGCATGGTGCGGTAGAACTTGGAAAGGGAATCCACCACGCGCAGCTTGGTGATCTTGGCTGGATCCAGCCCGTTCCAACTGAAGGCATTGAGCGGGAATTCCACGGTGTCGCCATGGACCAATTCCACCAAAGTGTCCACAAGCTCCAACTGGGGCAATCCATTGTCCGCGTAGCCGGTGGCTGATGCGCTCATGGCACCCAAGTCCGAGGCGACTCCGCCCACCGTGCTGTAAGTCGGCCAGCCACCCGAAGAAATTCGCTTGGTGGTAAACGCCGTGGCTGCGGGCTTAAGGAAGCCTTCCAGACGCGTGGATGAAGCGGCATCGGCGAAGGGAACCGTAGGAGTCCACCAGATGCCGAAGTTGGAAACGTCGCGGAAGACGCGGTTTGTGGCAGTTGGAGAAACGAAGGCCTTGATTTGCTTGGGAAGGAACCCGTATCCGTAATCCTTGCTGTCGGTATTGTCGCTCGGATCGCGGTAACTTTCCACCCACATGTTCTGCCGAATACGCGTGACTTTGCCACCTTGCGCTTGGGCGACGGAGGCGGTAACGCCTTCCTCGACATACCATGTCAGGGCCAAGGTATCGACATTGGGATAGTTGGCATCGTAGTCCTTGGCATTGCTACGGGCACTGGTCGCATTGCGGGCAGCGCTGTTCCAGCCTCGATCCATCTTGATGCGGAACATGCGGAAGTTGTTCCATCCCGAACTCACCTGGTCCACTGTGCCGGAAGTGAAGGCATCGTCCTGAGGCTCGATCACATTGGCGCGCTGGTGCTCCGAGAAGAACTTGAGCATCTCGGTCTGACGCTCGGTCTGTGTATACCAGCCATGACTTTCATTGAAACCAGGCTTGTGGTAACGCTTGGGCCTGCCCACAAGATTGTTGTAGAACAGATGCTGCGTCCCAACCTTGTAATAGCCGCCAAAGATGACGCCATTGTTCAGGAAGCTGTTGTTGTGAATGCGATACGGGGTGATTGCCACGTCATCGGTAAAGAAGGCGCCACCGGCCTGATTCCAAGGATCGGGGTTGGTTGCGGTTTCGCGGACGAAGTTGTCAAAGAACTCGTTGTAGCGGAAAATCGATCCCATGTCCCAGTCGCGGTCACCGACAATGCCCCAAGAGTTGTCGTAAAGACGGCATTTTTCGATCAGATGACGGCCGTACAGGCCCGAATTGGAGGTCGGCAGGTTGCGACGGACCTGCTCGATGTCGTCCTGAGGATTCGGGTAGGCGGATGCACCACCAAGATTCTCACCGCGGATGAGCACACCGCGCCAAGCATTCTTGAACGTGCATCGGGTTGCGCGCACACCGTACGAACGACGGATGGAAAGGGCATTGTTCCCCTTCCATCCCGTAAAGCCGCTTGGGTAGGTCACTTCCATCGCGGTGCGAGCACCACCGCTGATGGTCAAACCCGCCAAGGTCACGAAACGGCTCGAGTCCACCAAGACGGCGCCACTGAAGTCGTAGGTCACGGAGGTGAGCCACTCCGGAGAGACGTCCTTGAAGCTGATCGAGGGACGGGCCGATTCCAAACCTACGGTATCACCGATCAGCCAGACGTTCTTCTTGGAACGAATGATGACCTTTTGGTTGTACCCCAAGCCAGTCGCCTTGGCCACGGAAACGAAGAGCGAGTCGTTCCGCACGGAATTGATCGCCACGGCACCGGTATCGATACACTTCTGCAATGCCCCAGCATTCGACACGGAACAAGTCTTCTGCGCTGCGTGGGAGGAGACGGACAACAACACGGCACTGGTCGCCAGTGCCATGCCCAAGTTCGCAAGACGAAGTGTCTTCATTGCAAGATTTTCCTTCGGAGCACAAAAAAGCCAATCCACCGCTCTAGTGGACTGGCTCCAATGTAGGGATGTCACACCCATTTTAGCATCAACTTTCCTGTCGGGCCAGCCTTTTCTGTTCACTATCCGGACTCTGATTCACTACACAGAAAGTTTTCCTGCCAGAAACAAAGAAGGGGCCAGCGAATGCCGGCCCCCACAAGTCATTGTCAATTCAGAAGTTGAGGCAATTACTTCGCGTATTCCTTCAAGATCTCCGGATTGAGAACCTTGATTTCCACGCGGCGGTTCTGCAAGCGACCAGCCTCGGTCTTGTTCGGTGCCTTGGGCTTGGTGTCGCCATAACCCTTGGCCTTGAGGCTTCCGGCAAGCTCGGGGTAGGTGTCCACCAAAAGCTTGCGGACCGACTCGGCACGACCAGCAGAGAGCTTCTGGTTGGCAGCCTTCTTGCCCTTGTTGTCGGTGTGTCCACCGATTTCAAGCTTGAGCTTCGGATACTTGGCCAGAATCTGACCAACCATCTTCAAGTAAGGCTCGGAGTTGATCGAAAGCTTGGTCTTGCCATTGTCGAAGTAAACGGCCTGGAGACTGGCAACGCCATTCTTGAGCAGTTCATTCTCGAGATCGCTGCGCTTGCCCATTTCATCCGCAAGCTTGCGTGCCATGCTGATGGAATCCTGGATGCGACGAGCTTCGGCGGAATCGATGAGCCCCTTCTGACGGCGACGCTCGACCTCTTCACGAGCCAAGGCCTCCTCGCGCTCCTTCAAGCGCTGCTCCTTGGCGGCCAAGGAATCGGACAAGGCCTTCTGCATGGCGGCAGCCGTAAGCTCCTTGGCCAAAGCATCCTTGGTCTTGGAGGCCAGTGCTTGAGCCGCGTCAATGGAGTCCTGACGAGCCTTCTCGGCAAGCTTGCGGGAGTTTTCCTTCAACTGTTCGCGCTCCAAGGAATCCTTGATGGCCTTGGCACGCGCCAGGGCCTTGGACTTGGCGAACACGTCAAACGAAGCGCTGATGCCGCCGAAGGCACGCCATGGGGCCAAAGCGTTCGGCGTTCCATCGGTGCGCTTGGAAGAAAGTGCGATGTCGGTGCCTGCGTGGAGATTGAATCCCACCGGAGTCTTGATGTAGAGCGACGGGGTGATCCACAGCGGATCGCTTCCGCTGGGCTTTTCCAGTTCCGTGCGGTAGTTGCCTTCAAAACCGATCGAAACGTAGCGCCCCGGAGCGATTTCGATGCCCGCAGCCATCAAGGCAAGCTTTGGAACGCTGCTTTCGATGGAACTGGCCATACCGCCGTTGCCATGAAGACGAATCTTGATGTCTTCGTTTCCGAAGATCAAGGAGGCAAGACCCAAGGCCTGGAAATCATAGCCGGTGCGCGTCTCGAAATAGTTGTATCCGTCAGGACGCAGGAGCCCGGAAGGAGTGTTGCCAATGCGATTTTCGATGAGCTGGTTGCCGGCGAATCCACCGATGGCTTGACCCATCACGCCCAAGCGAAGGGGGAATTCCTCCTCGAAGGGAATGCAGAGCTTCAAGCCCACAGCGCCCGAACCGACGCCCTTGGCATTGTCACCGCCCTCGACGCCATAAGCCGTGACGGTTCCGAAGAGATCCACGCCCGTGTTGAGTCCGTAGGAGAAGGCTCCCATGAACGTTGCAAGGGTCGCATTCTTGGGAATGCTGAGGCTGTTGGTGACCGGGTTGTTCTCTTGATCCTGAATGAAGGCCGAACCCTTCAAGCTGACCGAGAGTCGTCCCTCCCCCAACGGCTCCGCCGATTGGGTCTGGGTCAGACCACGCGTTCCCTGCCATGTCAAGGCGGGACTGAACGCTTCTTCAGCGGCGAAAGCAGTTGCGGCAAGGCAAACTGCGAGAAGTTCCTTTTTCATCGATATTCCTCCTGCACTCGCTGTGTTGTCGATCAACCACAGAGGTGCCCATGAACGGTTGCGTCAACCTTAGCAAATGAGGCCGTTCCTTCCAAGCCACTGGATAGGCAAGCGCAGCAAAGAGTGTTCCTGAACCACGACACATCTCCCTTCATTCCCACCCCGGATTGTGTACCTTTCCTTGAATGCGCAAGCCTAGGGCATGGGCTTTCGGACTCGGGGCCGCTTTCTTCGGACTCGTCGCACTTCCAGATTTGTGGGTGTGGCGCTGCGGTCAGACGAATCTGCTGAATTCCCCACAAGGGATCCAGCCAAGACTTGTTGTGGTCCCTGGCGCATCGGTCTTTCGGGATGGCCGCCTTTCACCCATCCTGAAAGAACGCATGGACGCGGCCTTGCTTGCCCTCAAGGCATGGCCCCAAGCCCATCTCCTCCTGTCGGGCACCTCCATTCCCGGAGGGTACGACGAAGTGGGGGCCATGGAGCGTTACGCGCGCAGCCGGTTGCTTGACAGCACTCGCATCCTTTTGGACAGCAAAGGCGAAAGTTCGCAGGAAACCATCTCTGGCATCCGGCGATTCCAGCCTCAGGGCGGAATGGTCGTGATCATCAGCCAATCATGGCACCTGCCACGGTGTCTATGGCTGGGTCGCGCGCAGAACCTCAAAGGCTTGGCCTGCGACGCACCACGCCCTTGGAGACTCTCCATTGCCCAACTGCGGGAGCATTTGGCCCGTGCCGAGAACTTCTGGCAGGACCTGTTGAATCAGCCTCCGACCGCCATCCGGGACACAAGCAGAGCAGGAACGAAGTTCGAGCAAAGCCCTGGCCGATAGAGGTTTCCACAGGCTTCCATGCACTGGATCATGTCGAAGAAGTTGCCGGACACCGTGATGCGATCGACTGGATGGACCACGACACCGTTCTCGATCAGGAAGCCTTGCACGCCGATCGAGATTTCCCCGGAGACGGCATTGCAACCGGAAGAGCCCTCAAGCTTCACGACATGAAGCATGCGCGGATGGCGATGCATGAGCTCTTCGAGACTTTCGGAACCCAAAGGCACCTGCATGTTCGAGAACCCGGCGCCCACCTTGCCCGAATAGCCGCGTTGCGCATCGCCAGTCGGTGCCGTACCGGCGCGTTGTGACGATTCCAAGTTGTGAAGAAAGCCCTTCAGAACGCCGTTTTCCACAAGCGCGCGCGGCTGGGTCGGAACGCCCTCTCCATCGAACAACCTTGATCCGCCTTGGCGCATCATGCGCGGCTGGGTTGACAAGGTGAAGATGCTGGAGGCGATGAGTTCATTCTCGCGCCCCTTGAGCCGGGACTGTCCTTTTTGAACATTTTCCCCGACAAACGCCCCTGCGAAAATTCCAAGCAGACTGGAGCTGACCCATTCGTCGAAAAGAACCGGCATTTCGCAAGGAGGGATCGAATGGGCCCCCAAGAGCGATACGGCCCGACTCGAAGCCGTGCGTGCCATGCGCCGCGAATCGAAGGTGCGAGGATCCAAGGTGGCGTGGACATCCACTCCCATCTTGGTGCTGTCCCCCTCCTTGGCCACGACGCCGATGCCAAGCGATGCGCTGGCGGTTCGCCGAGCAAGCGACAGACCGTTGGTATTGGCCAAGTACAATTCACCGCTGGAACGACCGATGCCCAGATGCGGAACGTTGAAGATCTGCGCCCCGAAAGAGTGCGCTTCATCCTCTGCGGCGCGGCAAAGCTCGATCATGGTCTCTACGCCAAGCCCTGCGATGCGATCTCCCCAAGGAGCGATCTCCTCGGGAGGCAAGGTCCAGCCATACGGGAGCTCGACCGGCAATTCACCGGTCAGCTTCGAAAGGTCGACGGCATCGCGCACGCAGCGTTCGATCGCCTCGACGGTCAGCCGCTCCGTGAAGCTGTAGCCTGGCCGTCCATCCACCAGCACCCGCAAGCCCAAGCCGGCAGAACGGCTCTTCTCGACATTCTTGACCCGGCCCTCGAAGATGTCCACCGACAGCGATTCATCATCACCGTAGAGAGCATCGGCCTGTCCGGCCCCGAAGGTCCTGGCCCGGCTCAGGGCAAGCTCCAAGGCATCCAAGGGAGCAAGGGTCTGAACATCCATCCGATCGCTCACGAGCGGCCTCCAACGAGGATACGATCCACCAGCAGGGACGGCTGCCCTACGCACACGGGCACCATCCCGGAGGATGCTCCGCAAGTTCCCGCAGACAGCGCCAAATCCTGCCCCACCATGGTGATCCTCGGGAGGATCTCATGGCCACGTCCGATCAAGGTGGCCCCACGAACGGCTTCGGCGATCCGGCCATTGCGGATGCGGTAGGCTTCTTCCACGGCGAAATTGAATTCACCCGTGGCGGGGTTCACCGATCCCCCACCCATGCGGGCCGCGTAGAGGCCGTCACCAGCGGCGCGCAGCATGTCTTCCAAGCTGGACTGCCCGGCGGCGATGTAGGTGTTGCGCATGCGAGCCACCGGAGCGTACTTGTAACTTTCACGGCGCGCACTGCCCGTGCGAGGAAGTCCGCATTCGGCGGCCCCCCCTCGATCGGAAAGGAAGGTCTTGAGGACGCCGTTCTCGATCAGGACCGTCTTCTGCGTGGGATAGCCCTCATCATCGTACTCGAGCGATCCCCACGCATGGGGAATGGTTCCGTCGTCGATGGCGGTCAGGCAAGGGTGAGCAATCAGCTCTCCGATCTTGCCGGCAAACGGAGTGGCCTTGCGACGCAGCGCCTCGGTCTCCAGCGGGTGCCCACACGCCTCGTGGAAGATCACCCCGCCAAAGCCATTGCCCATCACCACGGGCATCTCGCCGGCTTCGACATATCCGGCATCGAGCATGCGCACCGCACGCTCGGTCGCCTTGCGGGAACAGCCTGCGATGTCCAGGTTCTCAAAGAATTCAAAACCGCGACGCTCACCCGGCGACTCGCTCCCCGTGTGCCGCTCTCCATGGCGTTCGGCGATCACGGCGACGGAAAAGCGGCTCCAAGACCGATGATCCTCCATCGAAAAGCCTTCGGAGTTGTAGAGCGCGATATGACTGTCGCGATCCAGGGCACTGGCCGTAACTTGCGCCACGTCGCTCGATGTCGAGCGGGCCACTTCATCGGCCAGCCGCAAGGAATCGAGCTTGGCCAATTGGCCTTTGCTCGCATTGGGAATTGCAACCGTATGCAATCCGGCCGGGGTGCGATGCTCAAAGGAACCGAAGGCTCCGGCGTGGGGATTGTGACCCGATTCGGCCAGATCCTGAACAAGCTCAAGCAAGGCCTGGGAATCGTCGCGGCTGGTGTAGCCGTACCGCACTTCATTGCCGTAGACCAAGCGCACACCGACGCCGTAATCGGTGCCCGCAGAGGCGGATTCGACTTTCTGATCGCGCAGCGTTACGGTACCAAAGCGCGTTTCTTCCGCGAAGACTTCGGCAAAGTCTGCACCCGCTTGCAGGCCAGCATCAAGGACCCGACGGGCGAGTTCTGGATTCATTTCAAACCGCGCAGGATCCGCCGCCGCAGCAGCTGGAAGAAGCGCATGCGTGCGCCGAAGAAGAGTCGGCCTTCTCGCCGGCCTTGTAGGAGGATGTCCTGTTGTCGGTGATGTAGAAGCCTTCCCCCTTGAAGAGAAAGCCAGCCCCGCCGGAAATGACGCGTTCCATGCGATTTCCAGTCTTCTCGTTCACGATGTCAGGAGTCGCATTCATCGAATGAAACACTTCCTTCTCATCGCCGGTCACTGGGTCGCGATAGACGTATGTAGGCATTTGCATGTCCTTTCGATTCAAACAAGAATTCAGGGCTTCAATATACAGGGAAGCCAAGTGACAGGCACGTTCCCCTGTGACCGGATCACTTCACCAGCACAAGCAAGGCCCACAGGAGCGGAGCGGCAAGGAAGAGGCTGTCGAACCGATCGAAGGCACCACCGTGGCCCGGAAAGATCTGCGAACTGTCCTTGACTCCCGCCCAGCGCTTGGCGGCGCTTTCCAGGAGATCGCCCAAGATGCCGCACACCGAAAGGGCAAGGCCTGCTGCGATCACCGCCACGATGGACCAGTCAAGATAGCGGGGCGCCCAATAGAGGGACAGAGCCACGGCCCAGACCAGCGCCCCGAAGGCGCCTTCCACGGTCTTGGCAGGGGAAAGTTCCGGACAGAGCTTGCGCTTGCCAAAGAGCTTGCCCGCGGCATACGCGCCGGTATCCCCGGCCCAGCAAGCCATGGCCGCCCAAAGCAGAGGTGCCGCGGCCGTCCAGCCTTGCTCACCCGCTGCGACTTTCCAGGAAGAAAGCGCAAAGATCGCCTTGGCGGAAAGGGCGAAGAAGCCGAACACGAAAGTCTGCATGGCAATCCAGACGAAGGCCTCGTCCCGCGCCCGTTCCCGAAAACCGATCAGCGTAAGCATGAGAAGCATCGCGATCCCGACCAGCGGAAGCGCAGAAGTCCAAGCCACAAAGGGACCACCCTCGCTCAGGAAGGCGACGGCAAGCACTCCGATCGGAAGGACGATTTCCGTCGCACGAGTCCCGGGGAAGCGGCGACGAACCAAGCGGGCAGCTTCCCATGAAGCCGCAACCAGGACGAATCCAAGCACAATCCAGCGGGGCCAATTGCCGTTCCAGATCGCCCACAGAAAGACCGGGATCGCCACGGCAGCGAAAAGCAGCCGCTGGGCCAAGTTGCCCAGCTTCATGCCACCTGCTCCGAAGTCATCCCGAAGCGCCGCTCACGAGAGCCGAAGGAATCCAGCGCTTCGCGCAACTGGGCCTCGCCGAAATCCGGCCACAGCGCATCGGAAAACCAGAGCTCCGCATAAGCCAACTGCCACAGCAGGAAGTTGGAGATGCGGCGGTCACCACCGGTGCGGATCATCAAATCCGGATCGGGGATGCCGGAGGTGAACAGATGCTTGGCGAACAGTTCCTCGTCGATCTCCTCGGCTCCGATACGACCGGTCATGGCGGCACGCGCCAAGCGCCTGGACGCCTCCACAATTTCACTGCGAGCCCCGTAGGAAACGGCCAAGTGCAGCTGAAGACCGGTGTTGGCGGCGGTCTTGGCCATGCCATCCTCGAGCGCCTCGCGGGTGCGCTCCGGCAGTGCCGACAGATCGCCCACGGCATTCAAACGCACATTGTTGCGATTGAGCTCGCCCACCTCGCGGTGAACCATTTCGATCAGGAGGGACATCAGTGCCCGCACCTCGATCGGAGGGCGCTTCCAGTTCTCGCTGGAGAACGTGTAGAGCGTCAAATGCTCGATACCGATCTCACCGCACAGCCGAACGATGCGGCGTGCCGAATCCGTACCGGCCCGATGGCCCTGAGTACGGTCAAGGCCGCGAGCCTTCGCCCAGCGGCCATTTCCGTCCATGATGACGGCGATATGCTTGGGAAGGGCCAAGTGTCCCTCCTCAGACGGTAAGAATTTCTTTTTCCTTGACGACCAGCAGCTCTTCCACCTTGGCGATGTACTTGTCGGTGAGCTTCTGGACTTGCTCCTGGATCTTCTTTTCCTGATCCTGGGACAGGCTCTCGTCCTTGGCCTGCTTCTTGATCGCGTCGTTGGAATCGCGGCGAATGTTGCGGATGGCAACGCGCGCTTCCTCGGCGATGTTCTTGCAGACCTTGGCCAGTTCCTTGCGACGCTCCTCGGTCAGAGGGGGCAGGACAATGCGGATCATCGAACCTTCGGGCATCGGATTGAGACCGATGTTGGAGGCCAAGATCGCCTTGTTGATGGGGCCCATCATGTTCTTTTCCCAAGGCGTGATGGCCAGCGTCCGGGAGTCCGGAACGGTGATGGCAGCCACCTGGGGAATGGGAGTCGCGCTTCCGTAGTAGTCCACGTAGACGCTCTCAAGGACGGCCGGGTTGGCCTGTCCGGTGCGGACCTTGGCAAACTCCTTGAGGAGAGCTTCGATCGATTTCTTCATCCGGTCTTCGGCGGCGACAAGCATCAGAGCGCTCCCTTGCTGTTGACGACGGTTCCGATCGCTTCTCCAAGGATCACCTTCATCAGGTTGCCTTCAGCGAACAGATCAAAAACCAGAATGGGCATGCCGTTCTCGCGGCAAAGGGCGAAGGCTGCCGTATCCATGACCTTGAGTTCCTTGTCCAGAGCCTCGCGATAGGAGATCGCCTCGTACTTCGTGGCCGTGGGAACAAGCTTGGGATCGGCAGTGTAGATGCCATCGACCTTGGTGGCCTTCAGGAGGACATCCGCATTGATCTCCACGGCGCGCAGGGCGGCGGCGGAGTCGGTCGTGAAGTAAGGATTGCCGGTACCGGCAGCGAACAAGGTGACGCGCCCCTTCTCCAGGTGGCGAAGAGCACGTCGGCGGATGAACGGTTCAGCGATGGAATCCATGCGCAAAGCCGACATCACGCGGGTCGTCAGGCCTTCTTTTTCAAGAGCGGCCTGAAGACCCAAGCAATTGATCACGGTGGCAAGCATGCCCATGTGGTCGCCCGCGACGCGGTCGATCCCCTGCTGGCTTGCGGTGCCGCCGCGCATGATGTTGCCGCCTCCGATCACGATACCCACTTGAACACCCAAGGCCTGGACTTGAGCGATCTCCTTGGCCACGCGGGCCACGAGAACGGGATCAATGCCATGCCCGGCCGAACCGGCGAGAGCCTCGCCGGAAAGCTTGAGCAGAATGCGCTGGTAGCGTGGAGCGTTGGCGGCAGTCATGACTTAGCCTTCGCCCAACTGGAAGCGGACAAAGCTCTCGATCTTGAGGCCCGGGAGGTTGGCTTCCTTGGCGACCTGTTCCACGTGCTTGGAGACGAGGGACTTGCCATCGCCCTTCACGTAGACCTGCTCAACCAAAGCGGCTTCCTTCAGGAACTTCTTGACGCGGCCTTCCACGACCATCGGAAGCTTGTCTTCCTTGATGCCTTCGGCCTTGGCCTGATCGGCGTAGATCTCGCGTTCCTTGGCCAGCACGTCATCGGAGATGTCGGAGCTGTTCAGGGCCACGGGAGCGGCGGCGGCGATCTGGAGGCAGATGTCCTTGGCAAGCGTCGAAGCGGCTTCGTTCGAAGCGCTTCCAGCGTGCGAAAGGAGCACCACGACGCCGATCTTGCCGGGACCGTGGATATACGCCTCAGCGGTCTGCTCAGAGGACACTTCGACCAGCTTGAAGCGCTTGACCGAGATGTTCTCACCGATCTTGCCCACGATGTCGGCCGTGGCCTGAGCCACGGTGACGGCGCCCATGGAGGCGGCCAAGAGGCCGTCCATGTCCGCAGGCTTGGAAGCCAAAGCCGTGGCCAGCACCGCGTTGGTGTAGCCAAGGAAGTCGTCGTTGCGAGCCGTGAAGTCGGTCTCGGCGTTGACTTCGACGACGGCAACCGTGTTGCCTTCGCGTCCGGCAACGATCTTGCCTTCCTTCGCAGCGTAGCTGGAACGCTTCTGCGCCACGGCTTCACCGCGCTTGCGCAGGAGCTCGATGGCGGCAGTCATGTCGCCGGCGGTTTCCTCGAGGACCTTCTTGCAGGCCATCATGGAAACGCCGGTCTTCTCGCGAAGCTCCTTCACGGCCGAAGCGGTGATGGCGCTCATGCGACCACCTCGGCAGCGACCTCGGCGGCCGGAGCTGCCACGGGAGCGGCAGCGGGAGCCTGACGGCCAGCGGGTGCCGAAGCCAGGATCGTGTCGGACACGGCGGCGGCGATCAGCTTGACCGACTTGATGGCGTCGTCGTTGCCCGGAATCGGGTAGTCGACGGCCAGCGGGTTGGTGTTGGTGTCCACGATGGCGATCGTGGGAATGCGCAGGCGGCGAGCCTCGCGCAGGGCGATGTCTTCGCTCTTGGCGTCGGCCACGAACACGAGACCAGGCAAGGAACGCATGTCGCGGATGCCTTCGAACAGGGCAAGCAGGTGCTCGCGCTCTTCGTTCAGGGTCGCGGCTTCCTTCTTGTTCACTTCCTGCATCAGGCCGTCACGCTCCATGCGCTCGATTTCCTCGAGGCGCTTGATGGACTGACGAACCGTCTGGTAGTTGGTGAGCATTCCGCCGAGCCAGCGGGTGGTGACGAAGTTCGAACCCGAACGCTTGGCTTCTTCAGCCACGGCGCCCGAGATGGTGGGCTTGGTGCCCACGAACAGGACGGACTTGCCTTCCGAACGGACCTGCGAGACCTTCAGGAGGGCTTCCTGGAGGCAACGCTGGGTCTTCTCGAGGTCGATCACATAAATGCCGTTGCGGGCAGTCAGGATATAGGGTTTCATGCGCGGGTCCCAACGACGGGTCTGGTGGCCGAAGTGGACACCCGCTTCCAGCATGGCTTGCAGCGAGGGCAGTGCGATACTCATGACAGTTCCTTTGGTTTTTCTTCCGACTCGTTCATTGGGGCGTTGGGAGATCCAGTCCACTGGACCACCACCCTTGTACCCCTCCGGAGTCGTGATTGATGAAGTTGAATTAGCGCTTGGAGAACTGGAAGCGTGCGCGTGCGCCGCGACGTCCGTACTTCTTGCGCTCGACGGCGCGAGGGTCACGAGTCAAGAGGCCAGCCTGGCGAAGAGCCAAGTGGTTGGTCTCGCGGTCGATGGAGTCCAGAGCGCGGGCGATGCCCAAGCGGATGGCTCCAGCCTGACCCGAAACGCCGCCGCCATTGCAAAGCGCGATGACGTCGAACTCGCTGCTCTTCTCGAACAGAGCGAACGGCTGTTCGATGATCATGAGCTGGGTCGGGGTCGGGAAGTACTCGGCGAAGGGGCGACCGTTGACGGTGCGCTTGCCGGTGCCGGGCAAAACGGTGACGCGAGCGATGCTGTTCTT
>JBDKGV010000023.1:0-22723 GCA_039798005.1 Fibrobacterota bacterium | reverse complement strand
GAAACTAGCGCGTCTACCAGTTCCGCCACCTGGGCTTTCACAGCATTTCTGCTGAGGTGAACAAAATTAAGCCCGCATGCCTTTGACGTCAAGGGACGGTTTGAATTTTCTTGCGCAGAGAGATTGCCAAAAGTACCTCCCGTCAAACCGGGCGCAGTTCAATATCTTGCATGGCTCCATGCTGAAGCGTTCCTTGCTCGTGGCTCTTTTGCTTGTCCTTGCGGGATGCGTCTCCGACGATCTCAAGGAAGGACGCGCCTTCCTGGAATTGGAGGATTGGCCCCGCGCCTTGGATGCCTACGATCGGGCGGTGCGCAAGGAGCCTCACAGCGTCGAGGCGCGTTTGGGGATGGCTCTGACGCGTCTTGGTTGGGCCCGCGATCGGCAGTCCTCGGGGCAGGATTCCGTGGGGGACTGGCTGCTTGCGACCCGCGACTTCGCCATCGTCTCGCGCCTGGATTCCACGGCGAACACCGC
This sequence comes from Fibrobacterota bacterium, assembly GCA_039798005.1. Classification (GTDB taxonomy): domain Bacteria; phylum Fibrobacterota; class Fibrobacteria; order UBA5070; family UBA5070; genus JBDKGV01. The sequence goes on along the minus strand of JBDKGV010000023.1, from coordinate 22,246 downwards.
CGGCGACCGCGCCGACGCCTATTTTCAGGCGTGCCTGTGGTGGCAACGGCATGGCCAAGGCGTACGGGCCTCCTGGGCGGCCCGGCGGGCGCAGGACGTGGATCCTCAGCACGCGGCCTCGGCCCAGTTCCTTGGGACGATGGCGCAGCGCCAAGGCAATGATCTCGAGGCGCACCGTTGGTTTGCCCGGGCGCTCAGTGCGGACAGCATGTTCCTGCCGGCTTACGCCTCCTTGAGCGTGCTTGCCATGGAGCACAAGGACTTCGAGGGCGCGGCCCTCTACCTCAAGGACGGTTTGAAGCTCGATCCCGTCAACGGCTGGTTCCAGGAGCGTGTTTACGAGGTCTGCGACTCGCTGGGATGGGACGACCTCCCGTGAAGCTGCCCGATGGCATTTCCCAGCCCCTGCTTTTGGGCAAGGGGGCCGAGGGGGACGTGTTCCGGGCTTGGCAGGAGCCACCGGGGCGCATCGTGGTCCTCAAGCGCAGCCGGGACGGGGAAGGGGCGAAGCGCTTGAGGCGTGAAGCGCGCCTGCTCTCGAGCCTTGCGGGCATGCCGGTGCCGGGATTGCTTTCGTTCCAGGAAGGGAACCGGCAGAGCACCCTCGTGCTGGAATGGTTGGAAGGCGTTTCCCTGGATGCGCTGTCGGTTGGCGGACTGAGCGAGGAGAAGCGGCGCGCCCTGATGCTGGAAACCTGCCGGGCCGTGGCCAAGCTCCACAGTGCCGGGATCGTGCATTGCGACCTGTCGCGCAGCAATCTGCTGGCTCATGCCCGTGGCGGCATCGAGATCGTGGACATGGGCGTGGCGCGCAAGCTTGCCGAGGAGGTTCCGACGGGGCTCGGGGCGTGGGAAATCGTCTCGCCCGAGGCTCTTCACGGGCAGTTGCCGACCCAGGCAAGCGATGTCTACGCCTTGGGATGCCTTGCGCTCCAGTTGTGGGACGCCGTTCCTGCCCAAGCGCGGGACAGCCGCACCAATTGGTGTGAAATGGGGGCATCCGGCGAGCTTTCCCTGCTTGCTCAAGCCATTCATCCCGGCTTGGGACGTGCGATGTCGCCCCGATGGCAGGATCGCCACGCCAATGCCCAGGAGCTGTTCAGGGAACTGCAAGCGGAATGGACATCGATGCTCTGGCCGGGGCTTGAGATCCAGGAAGCGTATGCGGCCCGAGAAGATCTCATGCTGACCTCGGGCGTGGCATCGGCCATCGCGCGGCGGGATTGGGACGATGCTTGGCGATTCCAGAAGATGCGGGTGGAGCTTGCCGCCGACCCTGAGCCGTTGCTGGACCAGCTCTCGCGCTTGTCGCGGCGGCGCATGGGGAGGGCGCGGACCCGCTGGATTCCTTGGGCCGTCGCCGGGGCGATCTTGGCGCTTGGGCTTGCGGGAGTTTTCCTGTGGCAGGCAAGCAAGAACGAGCCTGAAGAGCTTGCGCTGGGCGTGGATACCTCCAGGGTGGAGTATCGGGAGCAGGCCGAACTCTTTCCCGACAATCCCGGCATGGAGGCCAAGCTCCTTCCTTACGCGGTCGGGCCTCAGCCTCCGGATACCCGCCTCTGGATCGATGGGCAGCCTGAGGAGCTTCCCGAGGACGACACGATCTGGATGGAACCGGGGGACTATCACATCGAGGTGCGGGACGCCTCGGGGAACCTCATTCGTGACACCCTCATCCGCTTCCATCCCGGCAAGCCGCGAAGCCATCGCCCCCGTGTCGGCGCCGGTTCTCGATAGCGTGGTTTTCCGGGACTTGAGTCCAAGATCCTGCCTTTGGCGGCTCCCGGGGGTATGATGTAGCCATGGGAGTCCAGCGGCCAAGCATCTACACCTACTTCGACTATCGCCTTTTCATGCGGGATCTCCAGACCTGCATCAAGGCGGACAGGCCGGTCTTCACCTTGGAGCATCTCGCGCGCAAGGTGGGCCTGAAGTCCAAGGGGCACATGAGCCTGATCCTCAAGGGCGCCAAGAACATCCCTTCCGAGAAGATTCCCTTGTACACCGCGGCGCTGGAATTGGACGGCAAGGAGGCGGACTTCTTCGGCCTGATGGTCCATTTCAACCAAGCCGGGACTCATCGCGACCGGAAGAAGTACCTGGATCGCATGGTGTCCTTGTTGCGGGTCACGGACCGCAAACTTGTGCCTTCCCAGTACGCCTTGTGCGAAAAATGGTATCATCCGGTGGTGCATGAGCTTCTGAGGGTCAACGACATCCAGCAGGATTGGGCGCAGCTGGGGGCTCTGCTCAAGCCGGCCATCACCGCTGAAGAAGCCAAGGAATCCGTGTTGCTCCTGCAGGAAATCGGCTTGGTTTCCCCCGATGCCCAAGGTTTTTTCAAGCCCACCAACGTGGCGATCACCTTCGGGGAAGGCTGGCGTTCGGTGGCGGTGCGCGAATTCCAGAAGCACACCTTCGATCTGGCCCAAAACGCATTGGAAAACACGGCCGTCGAGGAACGGGACATCTCCAGCCTGACCTTGAGCCTGGGAGAGTCTACCTTTCGCGAGATCAGTGAGCGCATTTCACTGTTCCGGAAGGAGATCCTTGCCTTGGCTCGCAGCGAGAAAAATGCAGATCAGGTTTTCCAGCTGAACTTTTCGCTGTTTCCGCTCAGCGAGAGGAAGGCATGAGGCCTGTGCTTGCCATGGCCGTGGCCGCTTGGGGCGCCCTGCTTGCGGGGTGCGGAGCGGGCGCGGACGCCGTCGTCGCCAATGGTGGCGGGGGGATTGAAATTCCCAACGGCCTTGTGGTGACGGTTCTCGACGGTGCGGGCACTCCGGTTGCGGGTGCCCAAGTCTCGCGTCTGGCCAATTCCCGTTGGGGCGAGCTGACCGGTACTGGCAGTCCCGTGGTGCTTGACAGTGCCGTCACGGATTCCCGTGGCATGGCATCCCTGAAGTCCGCAGGGGCCGATGCTTGGATCGAGGTGCGCTCGATGGGTTCGGGTGTGAGGCTGCGCACCCAGGATACGGGAGATGTGCATGCGGTGATTGAACCGCTTCAGGCCTTTGCCGGCCGCTGGCCGGATTCCCTGCCCCGGCCCGAGAGGCTTTGGCTTGCCGGGACCCGTCGGTACAGTGAGCTGTCGGCCTTGGGGGATTTTCGTTTCGATTCGCTTCCGCCAGGTGCCTATGCCATCGTTGCGGGGATGTCGAACGGCCTCCATCCGGCCGGGAGCGTCACTTTGGGAGTGCATGGGCTCGAACGATTCGAGCTGAAGCTCGATACCAGCGGCCTGCTCCTGGATGATTTCGAGGACGGGGACATCCTTTGGCGACCGGTCTCGCTCTTCGGGCAGGGCTACTGGTGGCGAATGGCCAACAATGCCAAGGGTGGATTGCAGGCGGTCTTCGGGATTTCCGACTTGGCCAAATCGGTCGTTGCCGAGGGTGGGAACCATTACCTCTCCATGAACGTGTCTGCGGCCTCCATGAGCGAGCCTTGGGCGAATTTCGGCCTGTCCTTGGGGGCGGGTCATGTCTGGCCCGATTTCCGCCGTCTCAAGGCGGTTCGGATGCGCTTGCGCGGTCACGGCCGATGGACATTCGCCTTGAGCATGCAGGGTGCCGGTGGGGTGGAGCTTTGGCGGACCGGCGTGCTGGCCCTGGATTCCACATGGACGTCCGTGGTGTTGCCGGCTTCGGCCTTTGGGCGCGTCGAGGGAAAAGACACCGGCTCGCGCGATGCAATGGTCCGTTGGATGACGGCTCCGCTCTTCCAGACCTCCGAAAACGGAACTCTGGAGGTGGATGACCTGGTCTTTGAAGGAATCTCGGTCGGCGATTGGAGCAAGCCGGATTAGATTTCCCCGTTCGCACTGGCGGCTTGAGTGACGCAAGTTGATGCGATGGAAGCACTTATGTCAAAGAAGTTGGTGGCGCGCGGTGGGAAAGATTCGTTATCCTCATGGATATGATTGCAGGGACGAGAAAATGTCCGCATCTTTCCCTCTCTTGGAACGGTTCACCGATCATCTGGGCAAGATTCGTCAAAGGCTATCTCTGATGCTTTGTGGTCTTGCATTGCTTCCTCTCGCGCTTTCGGCCAAACCGGAGCCGAAGAAGGAGAAGTCGCCCCCAAAACCGGTCGCCAAGTCCAAGGCATCCCTCAAAGGGGAGTGCAAGGACGAAAACACCGTGGAATGCTGGAATGCCTTGGCTGTGAGCCTTGCCCGGCAAGGACGCTTGGAAGACGCCCGCCTTGCCTTGGAACGCGCCTTCCAAGCCGATCCGCAGCTCGTGGCCTTGCGAGGCAACCTGGAAAAGCTCTACGGCAACCTTGCTCGGCAGGCCTACGATTCAGCCTTGGGGTTCAGTCAGGAAAAGGGCATCGTCGATCTGGCCCTGCTTCCTGAATCGAGCCGGAAGCCGGTTCGCGATCGCTTGGCCAGTTCCGTGGCTGTGCCACATCAACCGGCGCCGGTGATTGCGGCTCCCGTGGTTCAAGCTCCTGTTGCCGCCACGGCGCGTGTGGCTTCAGTCCCTGCCCCGACCATTCCGGTGCCTGCCGTGATGCCTGCCACAGCAAGCAAGCCCCGTGCTGCCGCACCGACGACTCCTGCGCCCTCGGTGATCGAGTCCGTCGCTTCGGTGAGCAAGATCCCCAAGCCCTTGCCACTGGTAGCCTCGGCTGCGGTGCGCAAGGACTCGATCAAGCAAGCCGTGCCTGCGGCCAAGGTTCCGGTTCCCGTGGTCGCTGCGGTGCCCCGGGTGCCCGTGGCGCGGTTGCTGGTCAAACCTGCCAAGGTCAAGGAGGAGGTCCGCAAATCCTTGGATGCCTGGGGTGCCCATTGGGCGGCCAAGGATGTCGAAGGTTACCTTTCGTGGTATGCTCCCGAATTTCTTCCTGCCAACGGCGCTCAGCGCAGCGCTTGGGAAACCTTGCGGCGCGAGCGCATCTCCGCTCCGGCAAGCATCGAAGTGACGCTGGAGTCGGTGCGCATCGAGCCCGATGACAGTGGTCGGGTGGTCAGTCAGTTCATCCAGTCGTATCGAACCGAGTCGGTGCGGCTGCGCTCCCGCAAACGCCTGCTTTGGAAGCGGATCGACGATGCTTGGAAGATCGTCTCCGAGGGAGAGGCCAAATGAAACGTCATCTCTCCGTCCTGGCCTTGATTCCCGCCTTGCTGGGTGCGGACAGCGCCTTGGAAATGCCGGTTGAGGCGACCCCGGAAGCGGGCCTTGTGCGCGGCATCGCCGATTTGCGCGAGGCGCGATCGGAGCAGGCGCTGGGGCGCATCGATACGGTGCTCAAGGACAAGCCGGCCTTCCAGTTGGCCCGTCTGGTGCGTGGCGATCTCCTGATGGTCCGCGGGGGAATCCTGCAGAAGTTCGGCAACGCCCTCCCGGCGGCGAAGGTCGATCCTTTGCGTCAGGAGGCCAAGGCGCGGGTGGCGCGCTATGTCGATTCCGTCTGGAAAAAAGGCGTTCCGAGCTATTTCCTGGAATACCCTTCGGAAGTCCGATCGGCCATTCTGGTGGATATCAAGCGATCGCGCCTCTTCTTCTACAAGCGGGAGAATTCCGGATGGCGGCTCGATTCCGATTGGTACACCAGCTCCGGACGCTTGACTGGAGAGAAGCGAACCGAAGGCGATGAGCGCACTCCGCTTGGGGTCTATACGGTGCAGACTGCCGTCCCGAAGGACAAACTGACGGATTTCTACGGATCGGGAGCCTATCCACTGGATTACCCCAATGCCTGGGATCGACTCAAGAAGCGCGGTGGGCACGGGATCTGGATTCACGGGTCGCCGACCAACACATACAGCCGACCTCCGCGGGCTTCGGGTGGCTGCGTCGTCCTGACCAATCCCGATTTCGAGGCGCTTGGCAAGAAGCTCGAGCCCGGCAAGACCCCCGTGGTCGTCGCGGACGGTGCCCAGTGGGTCGATCCGACGGTGCTGGACAAGAGCCGGCGCGAGTTGCTGGAATCGGTGGAAGCCTGGCGCAAGGCGTGGGAGAGCCGCGACGTGGATCGCTACTTGGCTTGGTACGGAAGCTCCTTCAAGTCGGGTGCCGGTCAGTCCCTTTCGGACTGGGAAATGCAGAAGCGCAAGGTCAATGCGGGCAAGAGCTGGATCACGGTGAAGCTGGCCTCCTTGAGCGCCGTGGTCGTTCCCGAGAGCATGCCCTTGGTCCAGGTGGAATTCCAGCAGGACTACCGCTCCAACAACCTCGAAAACAACATGAAGAAACGCCAGTACTGGAAACGGGAAGAGGGACACTGGCGGATCATCTACGAGGGCGATCCGGACGGGAAACGCTAGAGGCTGAACCTGTGGAAGCCGGGAGGAATCGACCCTCCCGGACTTGGATGGCGGGTCAGGTCTTCCGCAGGACCCACACCAGGAAGCCGATTTCCAGCACGGCGTAGCTGACCAATCCCCACAGGGTGCCTTGGGTGAAGCCGTAGCTGTGCAGACCTACGCCCAGGAGGTTCACGCCGAACCAGGCAAAGAGCACCGAGGCGATGGACAGGACCGATCCCACGGAGAAGCCGCGAGAGCCGATCTGTCCGCAGGCGCGGGCGTGGAAGAGCGCTGCGGCCCACAGGGCGATCATGAGGGCGCCGTTTTCCTTGGGGTCCCAACCCCAGAATCGTCCCCAGCTCTGGTCGGCCCACACCCCGCCAAGCAAAGTGCCGATGAAGGTGAAGACCAGGCCAAAGGCCATCAGGCCGCGAACGATCTCGGCGCCGTCCGGGTTTCCCTTGCGCAATCGCATCAGGTGCCAATGGGCCGCCATGCCCGAGGCGACCACGCCACCGTAGCCGATGGTGATGGACAGGACATGCACAGTGAGCCAGAAGTTTGAATCCAGCACGGCCACGAGCACCGGCATGGTGTCGCCATCGGCCCCGAAGCTTTGGGCGACCAGAAGCAGCAGGAGACCGGTCAGGGACGCCAAGGCGGCCCCCACGCTCCAGCGTCGCCACCAGCCGACCCACAAAAGGACAGGGACGGTGACGGCGTTCACGAACAGGAAGGTCTCGTAAAGATTGGTGACCGGAGGCCGCAGGGTGATGATCATGCGCAGGATCATTCCGCACAGCACCAAGGCCAAGGCGGCAAGCGACAGGCCAGCCCCGATGCGCACCAAGGCGTATCGTTCCTTCCAGGCTCCGATCAAACCGGGCAGGAAAGCGATCCCGAAGAGGAACATGGCCCAACGGAAGGGCTGGATCCGGTTGTAGAGCGCTTCGGCGGCCATGGCTTCGGCGCGCAGCGTAGGGCCGGCACGCACGACGGTGGAGTCAAGCAAGGCGCGGGCGGCGTGCTCCATGGCGACCTGGTCACGAATTTTCCAGCCATGGGCCAAGGCGTTCCAGTCCAAGGCGGTCTTGGCGAAGTCCGGGCGGGACAGCCCTTGGGCCAGCATGAGCTGCGCCGGACTTTCCCAGGGCAGTTCCAGGCTGTCGCGGACGGGGACGGTGGGAAAGAGCGAGGTCTGCCACATCCCGGACTTGCGGAAGGTCTCGCGGAACCAGTTGATCACGGCACCGTCCTCCTTGGTGCGGACTTCCTCCGGGAGGCTTGTGAGCGAGTCGAGCAGACTTGCGAAATGCTCCGACCGCACGGCCAATTCGAGGAAGGTCGAGGCGGGAACCTTCCCTGAATCGTAGGGCGCGACCGACCCTTCCCTCAGAAAGGCGAGGGCATTGACCAGGCTCGAGTAGCGCACCCAGGAGTCGGAGAGATGCAGCATGGCGTGATCGAGAGGGGTGCGGTCCTGGTTCTCCTTTCCGGAGGCCTGTCCGGCCAAGGCATTGATCTTCAGGCCCATGGAGCGGATCTGGTTCCAGGAATAGCGGTCGCGATCCTTGCCCACAAGCCCCAGGGCATCCCGGGCCTGCGGGTGCTGGATCAGGAAGACGGGGAGGTCGGCCACGGTCTCCGGGGCAAGCAGGCTGGCGGCGAGCCACTGGGAAGCGCTCCATTGCCCAAGCGTGGATTTGCCCGAGAGCTCGAGCAAGGTGTGGGAGGCGAAGGTCTCGAAGCTCTTGATGCGGCCGTCCATCTGGATGGGCAGGGCAAGGAGGGAGGGCGGGACATAAGGAGGGGGAGGGGCCGCGTGCGAGGCTGCCGCAAGCAGGCAGAGCAAGGCCAAGGCCTTGGTTGGACGGCGCAATTTCGGCAGGAAGTGGATCGCCATGCCCAAGGCCAGCAACAAGGTGGCGTAGTAGGGAAGCTTGCCGATGGGGTTTTCCACGACCGAGAGGATGCTGTGCTCCGTGCCGTTCTGTTCGTCCACGCGCCAGGACGACTGGTAGAGCGTGAAGGCGCCCAGTCGCACCGGTTGGTTCATGCTGATCTTGGCTTCGCGGCTTCCATGAGCGTCGGTGATCTTCAGGCGGCTCTCGAACGATTTGGGACGCGTGCTGCCGGGGTGGGTGGTGCGCTTGAATTCCAAAAGCTGGAGGGAGAAGGGCAGCGGATGCTGGGCGCGCTGCAGGAAGATCAGGGCTCCGGTCTGGCCCAGTGGCGCGAAGGGGGCGTTTTCCCCGAGGCTGACGTGCTGGACCGGTCCGGAAGGCGGGGTGACTTCAAGGGACAGCGCGGGGATGTTGGCGTCGTTTTCCTTGGCTCTCGGGCGCGGCATGGGCTTCTGGTTTGGTGCGATGGTGCCGTTGGCGTATCGCGCGGTCAGCCGTGCCGTGCCGGCTCCGGGCGCCAGCAGGAACGGCCGCTCCATCGGAATGGCCTCGAGCCCATGGATGGCAAGCACCGGCGCATTGCCCAAGGGCTTCTGGACGATGACCTCCCATTTTGACGGAATCTGTCCGGCACGCACCTGGTCCAAGGGGCCCAGGTCGACATTGCTGGATTGCGAGAAGGCCAGCCCGAAGGCTCCGGACAGGAGCAAGGTCGCCAGGCCCAGGTGCATCACCAGCAGTCCCGTGTTGCGCCATTTCCACTGGATGCGCACGAGGAAGGCCGAGATCAGGTTCAAGGCGGCAAGCGTGCAGAAGAAGGGCATGCCACCGACCCAGTTGTGGAAGACCCACTGCTGGGAGGCCCACAGCCCGTCGCGGGTCTGGATCAGGGTGCCGACCAGGACCAGGACGAAGATGCAGGCAAGCAGCGCCGTGGTCAGGCGCAAGGAGGACAGGGCGCGCAGCCAGAGCGGCGCATTGGTTCGGTTCATGGGTCGGTCTGCCTTGGTGGGTGCGTCGATGAACGTCATTGGGTGGCGCACACCGGTTGACAATGCAAGAATATCATTTGGAGCGGTGTGAATTCCGTTCTAAGTTAAGGTAGCATTAAGGATAAAGATATGCGAAAATGGATGTTCCGTATCCTGAATTCCGAACTGCGCACGACAATCGGGCCTTGCCTTCCAAATGGAAAGCTGGAGATCTTGAAAAAGGATGGAACATGCTGAAATGGCTGCGCCGATGGGTGCAACTGCTCCTGCCGCCACCTCGCTGGCAGGTTCCGGCCCTTGTGTTGATCGGGCTCACCATCGGCGCCGGAGGAGTGATCTTCCACCAGTCGCGGGCCTGGTCCTACCTGTATGACGACCCCAAGGCCTGCATCAACTGCCACATCATGATGCCCCAGTACACCACTTGGCAGCACAGCTCGCACGCCCGGGTGGCCAGCTGCAACGATTGCCACGTGCCGCACAGCTCGCTTGCCGCGAAGTATTTCTTCAAGGCCAAGGACGGCATGCGCCACGCCACCCTGTTCACGCTGGGGATGGAGGAGCAGGTCATTCGCATCACGGCACCGTCGAAGGCGGTGGTCCAGGAAAACTGCGTGCGTTGCCACGGATTTGTGAACGATGAGGTGAGCACCAGGAATGTGACCGAGAAGACCGCGCGTCACGGCGAAGGCCATCTCTGCTGGGACTGCCACCGCGAAGTGCCGCACGGCCGTGTCAACAGCCTGTCATCGGTTCCCAATTCCAGGATCCAACTCGAAACCCCGACCATCCCTGAATGGATGCGCAAGACACCCAAAGACGGAGCCAAACCATGAAGTCCGTGCAAGAAATGTTGAAAGCAAGACCCTGGCTGGGTGGCGTGCTCTTCGCCGCAACCGTCGGCGTAGGTGTAGGAGTGGGGTTGTTGCTCTCCTCCGTGGCCACCCGCAAGGCCGAAGGGCGCTTTGCCTACACCGCCAAGACCGACATCGCCGCCGACGAGGCGCGCAACGACGTGTGGGGGAAGGCCTTCCCCCTGGAGTACGAATCGTGGCTGCAGACGGCGGACACCTCGTTTCGCAGCAAGCATGCGGGCAACGGCTCCATCGATCTGTTGGAGCGCGATCCGCGCATGGTCGTGCTGTGGGCGGGCTATGCCTTTGCCAAGGACTACAGCCAGTCCCGAGGTCATGCCTACGCCGTGGAGGACATTCACAAGATCCTGCGCACCGGCGCACCCAACGACACGGACAAGGGACCGCAGCCGGGCACCTGCTGGACCTGCAAGAGCCCCGACGTGCCGCGCATGATGGCCAAGATCGGCCCGGGGGAGTTCTACAAGCAGAAGTGGTCCGACTTGGGATCGGAAGTCGTGAACTCCATCGGATGCCTGGATTGCCACGACCCCAAGACCATGGCGCTGCGCATCTCGCGTCCGGCGCTGGTCGAGGCCTTTGCGCGCCAAGGCAAGGACGTCACCAAGTCCACCCACAACGAGATGCGTTCGCTCGTGTGTGCCCAGTGCCATGTGGAGTACTACTTCAAGGGTCCGGAGAAATACCTGACCTTCCCGTGGGACTCGGGTTTCACGGTGGAGAAGATGGAAGCCTATTACGACTCCATCAAGTTCACCGACTGGACCCATGCCCTGAGCAAGGCGCCCATGCTCAAGGCCCAGCATCCCGACTTCGAGGTCTTCAAGATGGGCATCCACGGCCAGCGCGGGCTTTCCTGCGCCGATTGCCACATGCCCTACCGCACCCAAGGGGGACAGAAGTTCTCGGATCACCACATCCAGAGCCCGCTCAACAACATCGCCAATTCCTGTCAGGTCTGCCATCGTGAATCGGCGGACGAGCTGCGCAAGAACGTCGAGGAGCGGCAGGACAAGGTGATGGAGAGCCGCCTCCAGTTGGAGGATGTGCTGGTGCGTGCGCACCTGGAAGCCAAGAAGGCCTGGGAAAGCGGCGCCGACAGCGTGACCATGAAGCCGATCCTCCAGCTCATTCGCAAGGCGCAGTGGCGTTGGGACTTCGCCACGGCCGGCAACGGCAATGCCTTCCATGCCCCGGTCGAGGTGGCGCGCATGCTGGGGCACGGCATCAACTTCGGGCAGGAGGCGCGCATCGGTCTGGCCCTGACCCTGCAGCGGTTGGGTGTGAAGGAGGCTGTGCCCTATCCGGACATCTCCACCAAGGCCAAGGCTCAGGAACTGGCCGGCTTGAAGATGGACAAGCTGCATGCCGAAAAGCAGGTATTCCTGAACAAAGTGCTGCCTCAGTGGCTGCGCAAGGCCAAGGAACGGGAAGACAAGCTGCCTCGCTAGACGGAAACGCCTGCACGGCTTCGATGTGGTTGCTAGATTTGCGTCTTCGTTCGTCCCGAGGCTGCCTTGGGACGGATTTTCGGGCGCCAGTAGCTCAGCCGGATAGAGCAGCGGATTTCTAATCCGCAGGTCGTGGGTTCGAGACCCGCCTGGCGTATCTTGCCACAGAATGATGCGTTGCCAGACAAGATGCCCTGATCGGCGTCATCGGGCGATGCGGACTCAGTTACCGATGGAGAATGCGATGAAACTGGTACTTTTGACTGCAGATGAGCGTCTGGCTGAAACCCTTCGTCAGGCGGTGGGTGGCCAAGGCCACGCCGTGGTCACCGTGTCCGGCGAAAGCGTCCTCGAGAACGAGACCGTTCCCGATGGCGATGCGATCATCGTGGACGAGCGTTGCTGGCAGCGCCACGCGAGCCTGTTCCGCTACTTCGGCACCCTGCGCGCGTTCCAGGGCCGTCCCTTTGGACTGATCGCCAGCCGTCGCGGCATGCGTCTCAAGGCCGCCGTGCGCAAGCCCGACGCCGTGATGTTCCGCGGTTTTGGCGCCTCGGAGGCGCTCGAAGCGGTCGCGGTCCTCAACCGCGCCCTCGCAACCTTCTAGATTCAGTTCCCATGGACTGGTTCCGTGGGTGGTTTGGCCCTCTATACGAAGAATTGTACGCGCATCGCAGCGGCGACGAGGCGATGCGTCAGGTCGAGGCCCTTCTCCGGCACTGCGTTGCCTTGGAGGGGCCGGTCCTCGACGCCGGATGCGGTGCCGGGCGCCATCTCCAGGCCCTGAGGGCGATGGGGAAGGATGCCTTCGGTGCCGATCTCTCCGCTCACCTTCTGACCACGGCCGTGGGCCATGGTCCGGTGGTGCATTGCGATCTTTTTCACGCGCCCTTTGCCGATGGCGCTTTTGGTCTGGTGGCCAGCTTCTTCACGGGCTTTGGCTATTTTCAGACGCCGGCCCAGGACGAGCAGTTCTTTGCCGAACTCACTCGCCTGGTCCGACCCGGTGGTTGGTTCTTTCTCGATCTTCCCGACCCTGCACATGTGCGGGCGCACCTGGTCCCGTTCACGGAATCGATCCTGGATGAGCATCGGGTGGTGCACCAGACGCGGTTCATCGAGGAAGGACGGGTGCAAAAGCGCATCGATGTCCTTGTCGATGGTGTGAAGACCGAAGAACACTGGGAAAAGGTGCGGCTCTGGGAGCGCGATGCCTTGGAAGCGATGGGGCATCGGAACGGCCTTGACGTGGTGGCCTGTTTCGGAGACAGCTTCGGCACGCCTTGGGTGGAGGGCGCCGCGCGACAGGCGCTCTTGTGGAGGAAAAGGGAATGATTCTTGATACTCTGGCCACGCGGGAGCATCCTTGTGCTCCTTGGGTTTCCCTGACAGAATCTGTCAAAAAAGAGCTGTTCCCGGGAGGGGTCGGCGAGGATCCGTTGGCGTACGCCCTGCGCTGGAGCGAGCTTCAGACCCGGGTGATCAGGGTGCCCGTCCTTCCGGAGTCGATCGTCGCCTCGCTGGCACCGCAGACGGTCACGGCTTGGGAGAAGATCCGCGCCGGAGCGCCGGTCATCATGACCGGACAGCAGCCGGTGCTGGGTGGCGGCCCTCATTTCATCTGGCTCAAGGTGGCCGGGGCGATCGCGGCGGCCAAGCGGGCGTCTGATGCGATCGGGCGTGAAGTGGTGCCGCTTTTCTGGATCGCCGGGGACGATTCCGACCTTCCCGAAGTCTCGTCCCTGCCGGATCCGCTTTCAGGCGAGATGCTTGCGGCCAGTTTTGATCCGGCTCAACACGGACACTTGGTCGGTGATCTTCCCTTTGCGGCGGGGGAACGCGAGCGCCTTTCCGAGGCGATGAAGGCGATGTGGCCGAATACTCCTGCAGCCTCGATCCAGCGCGGCAGTGCGGGCCTTTCCGAGGCGCTTCGCCGCAGTCTGGAACACTGGTTCCCCGATTCGGGCCTTGCCATCGTCGATGCGGCGTGGCCGGGGATGCGCGCCTCCTTCGCTTCGAGCTACGCGGTCTTCGCCCGCCATCACGAGACCATCGATCTGGCGCTTTCGCAGGGGATTGAAGCCGCCAAGGCTGCCGGCCTGCCGGTGAGCCTTCGGTCGTTGCCGGGAAGGATCCGCCTGTTCTCGCTGGAGGACGGCGTTCGCACGCGGTTGGAGGCCCCCGAGGATCCCGAACGCCTTGCCCAGGAGATCCAAGGCTCACCCGAGAGTTTCAGCCACGACGCCGCTTCGCGCATCTTCGCCGCCGAGCGCGCCTTCCCTGTGCTCGGGCATGTGCTGGGGCCGGGAGAGTTCGCGTACGTGGCGTGCCTTGGGCGCATTCAGGAGCGGCTTGGCTGGCGCATCGGCACGGCGATCGCGCGCCCCAGTCTCACCGTCCTGCCGTCCGATGCCGTGGCCTCGGCGGCCTTGGCGGGTTTTGAATTTGACAGAAAATGTCCTGCCAGTCCCAAGGCACTGGAGCTTGAGTACCTGCGTCGGCATCACCCCGAGGTGGCGGCGGTCGGGCGCTTCTGGAACGAGGCGCGCTCAAGCTACCTGGAATCGATCGGGGAGGGGGCCGATTCGGGCCTGGGGCGTCGCCTGGCGACCTTGGAGGCGCGCAAGCTGGCCCGCCGCCTCCTTGAAAAGCGCGTGGAGCATCCCGAGGAAAGCGCCCGGTTGCGTGGGCTGTGGGCGTGGCTGGGCGCGGGCGCCCTGCAGGAACGCGCCGTGCCGACCTGGGCGATTCAGGAGCATTTGGGAAGCGGGGCGCAGGACGCCTTGCTTGAGTTCATCCTTCAATTTGACAATTCCTGTCATCTAGTCTTGGAAGGCCCGTAGCATGGAGCTTGACTTCCTGGCCATCGGGGCGCATGCGGATGACGTGGAGCTGGGTTGCGGCGGCACGGTGGCAAAGCTCACGTCCCAAGGTCGCAAGGGTGCGATCCTCGATCTGACGGACGGATCGCTGGGCTCGCGGGGCGATGCGGCCACGCGCCTGCGCGAGGCCTTGGATGCGGCGCGCATCCTCGGGGTGGAACGCCATTGCGCCGGTCTTCCCGACGGGTCGCTTGTGCCGCACGATCCGGGGTTCGTGCGCACGGTCGCAGGCTGGATTCGAAAACTCCGTCCAATGACAATTTTTGTCCATCCACTCCGGGACCGCCACCCCGACCACGAGGCGGCGGCGAGCCTTGTGCGCGAGGCCTGCTTCAAGGCCGGGCTTCTCAAGTACGATCTCGATGGCATGCCGTTTCGCCCTTCGCGGCTCTTCCACTACCAAGGCTTCCGGTCAGGCGAGCCCGACTTCGTGGTGGACGTCTCGGCGCACTGGGAGACCCGGCTTGCGGCCCTTGCCGCCTATCCGTCCCAGTTCGACCCGTCGGCCGGAGCGCCGACCACCATCGCCTCCAAGGAGCTGCACGACTTCCTGGAGGCTCGTTCGCTCTACTTGGGCGGACGCGCCCGATGCGGCCGGGCCGAGGGGTTCTCGTGCGAAGAGCTGGTGGCCGTCGACGACCCCTGCGCCTTGCCGCAGCATCTGGTCTGACGGCTACGCGTCAGGATTGAGACTTGGCGAGGGAACGCCATACCTCATCAGGAGTCGGACGGGTGTCGCTCTGATGAGACGGGTCGGAAACGGGCAGGTCAAGGACGGGATGGCAGCTGAAGCGGCTTGGTCGCGAAGTCCTGCAGTCCCTTGAACGTGTCCCAGCCGATCTTGCCCAAGGATGCGTTGATGAAGGTCGAGGGAGACTTTCCTTCGGGCACGAAGTGGACGATGTAGGTGACTTCCACCTGATCATCTCGAGTGGGAAGGAGTTTCCATGAACCTCGATATTCCCGCATGCGACCGCAGCCGTCCTTCGCGGGCAGGGCATCCTTCACTTCCTGGAAGGAGAGGGTGATCTCTCCCGCCACGCCCGGCGACGAGGTGGTCTGATCCACGACGTAGTCGATGTCCTGAAAGGGCCAAGGGTTGTCGTACTTGCGGTAGATCCGCTTTGCCCCGGTCGTTGCCCCGGCAAGGGACTTCGATTCCACGCAAAGGGGGATCCAGCGGGTTTGCGACTCGACATGGGACAGGATCTTGACCAGGTTGGTCAGGTCCGACCGGATCTTGCCGATGGCCTTGACCTCCTGGATGTCCGAGCCCGGATGGGGGCGACGGAACACCTGGATGCCCTCCTTGTCCTTCACCAAGCTCCAAGGGGACTCCGCCCGCACGATGGTCGCGGGAAGCATGATCAAGGTCAGGGCGATGGATGTCAAACTGCCGCGTCTCATGCTCCGACCTCGGCGATCGTCACGACCACGTTCCCCTTCTTGCGACCGGTGTCCACATAGGCATGCGCCTCGGAAATTCGATCGAGCGGATAGATGCGGTCGATCACGGGAACATGCTGGCGGGATTCCACCAGTTCTCGCAATCGCTCCAGTTCGCGCCGCTTGTCGATCGACATGCCGAACCATGCCTTCCGGGTTCCGAAGGCCTTCGTCAGGGCCATTTGCACCAGGATCGTCGCTCCCAGGACCGTGGACAGATAGCGTCCTGATGGGCGCAAACTGGAACGGCATCGGGGGTAGGTCGAGCTTTCCACGGTGTCCAAGATCACATCCCACGCGTGGTGTTCCCGCCGGAAGTCCTGCATGCGGTAGTCGATGGTGCGGTGTGCGCCAAGCGAGCGGACCAGATCGTGGTTTGCGGCACTGCACACGGCCGTGACCTCGGCCCCCATCCGGTTGGCCAGTTGGATGGCGGCGGTGCCGATGCTTCCAGAGGATCCGTTCACGAGCACCCGTTCCAAGGGGCGGATGCGGGCCTTCTCCAAAAAGAACAGAGCGGTGGTGGGGCCGTCGACCAGTGCGACCGCCTCCTCGAAACTCGCGCCTTCCGGCATGAGGGCAACCGATCCGTCCTGAGCCACCACGACGAACTCCGCCCAAGCACCGCAGCGGAAGCCGGTGAACCCGAAGACCTGTGCGCCGATCTCGAAGCGTTGGGCACCCGGGCCGAGCTCCTCCACCGTCCCGGCGAACTCCAATCCGAGCACCTCGCGACGTGGCCGGGTGAACCCGAGGATTGGTCTCCCGAACAGGGGAAGGCCTTGGCGCATCCTGGCCTCGGAGGAGGTCACCGAGGTGGCGTGCACCCGCACGAGAATCTCTCCTTGGCCGGGTTCCGGTCGCGGCATGTCGCGAATCTGCAACACCTCGGGGCCGCCATAGCGGGTTTGAACGACAGCTTTCATGTGCTGGATCCTTGAAAAGGAAATGGAGGGAAACCACCCGTTCCGGATGTCGGAATGGGCACTGTGTCACTGGCCGGATACGAAGGGCGGATCAGTGCGCGATGAGCGGTCCGGTTGCGGCCTTGCCTCGGAACCGATCCCGGTAGGCGACAGGCGAAAGTCCGGTCTTCTTCTTGAACAGCTTGCTGAGGCTTTGGGGATACTCGAATCCCAGCGAGTAGGCGATCTCCGAGATGCTCTTGGGCGAGGTGGCAAGGAGGATCTTTGCCCGTTCGACCAGCAGGTGGTGGATGTGTTCCTGGGGAGATCGGCCGGTTTCCAAGCGGATCAAGTCGCTGAAGTAGTTGGTCGACAGGTGCATCGCTTCGGCGCATTGGCGGACGCTTGGCAGGGATTCCGGGCGTCCGGGGGATTCGATGAACTCCTGGAGATGGCGTTCGAAGCGTGTCAACAGGTCGTCATGGCGGGTGCGCGAGGCGATTTGGGCTCCGTAGGCCCTTCGGCAGTAGCGCAGCAGGAGGACGAGGTTCGCTTCGATGATCTCCGGTGCGTAGGGGTCGACGGATCGGCATTCCTTGTCGATGTTGCGCACCAGCGCGTGGAAGGTGAGATGCTCGTCTGCGTTGAGATGGAGGGCTTCGTTTTCCGCGTACAGGAAGAACGTGCACTGCCGGAGCAGGGACGCAAGTTCGGAGTTGACGATGAATTCCGGATGGAAGAACAGGCCCCAACCGGAGGACGGTTCGGAACCCGGCTCCGCAGGGGTGTAGGTGAGCACCTGCCCGGGTCCGGTGCAAAGGAGGGTCCCGTCCTGATGGTCGAAGGGTTGACGTCCGTACTGCAACCGGCAGTCGCTCTTGAAATTGATGGAATGGAATCCGCAGGCGAAGCTCTGCGCGGTGGGCATGCCTCCGAGGTCGACCTTGGAGAAATCGATCACGCTCACCAGCGGATTCCGCGGTGCCTCGAGTCCTGCGATCTGGTGGAGCAGACGGATGGATTCGACGCGATGGATCATTTGCGGGAGCATCCCTTGGACATGTCTTCCAATGTAGGCCGCATTTCTTCTCCGGGCCTGTCCAGATCCCGGGATCTCGTGTCCGGATCTCCGGGGGGCGAGCCTCGAATTGCGCACCTTTCGGGGCTCCCCGCATCGGGGGGGCCTTTTTTTGTCGGGTCTTCTTCGTGAGGTTGCGGATGCAAAATCCCCGGAGTCTTCGCACCTTTGACAGATGTCCAAGCCAAGCGCCAAAAAGAACCAGAAGAAGAAGGATCGCGCCAAGAAGGTCCAGGCCGCGAAGAACCGCCCCGAGCCGGGCATCGGCGCCAAACCGCGCCACGACCCCTACCTTGAAGAACGCGCTCTTCGCCAGGTCTTCCGCGAGCGTAAGGACGAGCCCTTCGCCGACCCCGCCGAACTCACCACGCTTTTGCTCTTGGCCAAGGCGGCCCCGGCCCCCATGGATTCGCTTGATCCCGTGGAGCAGGCGCAGGAACTGGCCTTCCAAGGCTTGGCTTGGCTTGCCGACAACCACCGCAAAGCGCCCGAAAAAGCCACACCGTTCTTCCGTCGCGCCTTGGATCTCGATCCCGACTGCGCCGACGCCCATGTGGGCCTGCTCTACCTTGCGGGTCTGGACCACGGATCCAGCCTTGCGCCCGCCGCCGCGCGCATCCACTTGGAGACTCTCCTGGCCAACTCGCGCCGTCGCCTGGGTTTGCCCGAATCGGGCGAGGCTCCAGAGGAACTGCCCCCGGAGGTCCTGCTGCGTCCGCACCTGCGTCTGCTCGATGCCGCCATCTTGCAGGCCGAGGAATGCGAACTGCTCGAACTGTGCCCGCAATGGAGTCGCGAGATCCTGCGTCTGGACGACGAATGCGAGCAAGCCGATGCCACCCGCGTCCTCACTTGGCTCCTGTTCGGCAACTTCCAGGAGGAGGCCGCGCACCTCTTCGATCAGTTCCAACTGGAAGACCCGACGCTTTTCTGGTGGCGCAGTTGGTCCGCCTTCCTGAGCCAGGACTTCGAGTCCGCCAAGGCGTGGCGCGAAAAGGCCCTGACGGTGCGGCCCGAATCCCAGCATCTGGTGTGCATGGAGTTCGAACCCGAATCTGAGGAGGAGGTCGAAGAGGATTTCCTTCTGGTCCACGAACCCCTGATGTTGGCGCTCCAGCACGAGGCCAATTACATCCACTGGCTGCACACCCTCGACGCCGCCTGATCCCAGTACCGGCTTGGGTGGAAATAGCCATCCGTTCGCCCTGAAGAGCCCGCGAAAGCGGGTGTCTCGAAGGGTGTAAACAGGGATGGCCCCTTTTCCTGCCCTATGCCGCCGTTGGCGGCACCAAGCCTCCTCGCCCCTCACCTCATGGCGAAGCGGGGTGGTGAGGCGCTGCGGGGTCTTGGCCCATCCGGGTGACGGTCAGGGGGGCAAGCGCATGCTGGCGGCCTTTCCATGGTGTTGCATTCCCGGCAAACTGTTGCAAACTGGAAAATGAGGTGTTTCCTTTTGAAACGATCCCATGACTGATTCATTCCGAAACACCCTTCTGCGGCATCTTCGTGCGATTGGCACCGTTTTTGTACTTGTATGGGGCAAACGACCATTCAAGGGAGCCTTCACGATGAGCGAATCCGAAGAGAACATCCAGCCTGCCGCCGGGTCTGAAGTGCCTGCCGAGGGGATCGAATCCGTTCCGGCCCAAGAAGAGGCCGCGCCGCTTTCGGAACTGGATGCCCTCAAGCTCGAGGTCGCCTCGCTGACCGAGCAGTTGGAAGCCCAGAAGGACAAGGCCATGCGCTTGGTGGCCGAGTTCGACAACTTCCGCCGCCGCACCGCCCGCGAACAGATCGAGTACTCCGACCACGCCCATGCCAAGGCTTTTGGCGAGCTGTTCCCGGTGATCGACAATTTCGAACGCGCCTTTATCGGCTCCGAGGCCGAGGATTGGGCTCCGGCCGACCCGTCGGGCTTTGCCAAGGGCATGAAGCTCATCCGCGACCAGTTGCGCAAGGTCCTGTCCGATGCCAACATCGAGGAGATCCCCTCGGAAGGCGTGGCCTTCGACCCGAACCTGCACGATGCCCTGACCCAGATGCCGCACGAGACGGTGGAGAAGGATTTCGTGATCCAGGCCTTCGCACGCGGCTGGAAAAAGGGCGAGAAGATCCTGCGCCACGCCCAGGTCATCGTCTCCAGCGGCCCCGCCGCCTAGCGCCTGAGAGAGGCTCTGCCAGAGCCTCTCATCCCCCCTTCATCACCACAAAGTAAAGACGCCCCGTCGGGGCGTCTCCAAAACGCAAGGGCGGCTCATGAGTCGCCCCATCCAAGGAGAGAGACAATGGGCAAGATCATCGGAATCGACCTGGGAACCACCAACAGCTGCGTCGCCGTCATGGAAGGCGGACAGCCCACCGTGATCGCCAACCCCGAGGGTGGACGCACCACTCCGTCCATCGTGGGCTTTGGCAAGGACGGCGAGCGTCTGGTCGGCCAGGTCGCCAAGCGTCAGGCCATCACCAACGCCGAGCGCACCGTCGCTTCCATCAAGCGCTTCATGGGTCGCCGTCGCGGCGAGGCCAAGCGCGAAGAGACCTACGTGCCCTACAAGGTCGTGGGCGGCGAGAACGACCTCGCGAAGGTCGAGATCGACGGCAAGTTCTTCACCCCGCAGGAAATCTCCGCGAACATCCTGCAGTCGATGAAGGCCACCGCAGAGGCATACCTCGGTGAGACCGTCACCCAGGCCGTCATCACCGTGCCCGCCTACTTCAACGACGCCCAGCGCCAGGCCACCAAGGACGCGGGCAAGATCGCGGGCCTCGAGGTGCTGCGCATCGTGAACGAGCCCACCGCTGCGGCGCTGGCCTACGGCTTCAACGACCAGAAGAAGAAGGAAACCATCGCGGTCTACGACTTGGGTGGCGGTACCTTCGACATTTCGATCCTCGAGATCGGCGACGGCGTGTTCGAGGTGAAGTCCACCAACGGCGACACCCACCTGGGCGGCGACGACTTCGACCAGGTCATCATCAACTGGATCGCCGACGACTTCCAGAAGACCAACGGCATCGACCTTCGCAAGGACAAGATGTCCCTACAGCGCGTGAAGGAAGCTGCGGAAAAGGCCAAGATCGACCTTTCCGGAACCAACTCCACCAGCATCAACCTGCCCTTCATCACGGCAGACGCCTCGGGCCCCAAGCACCTGGAGATGTCCCTCTCCCGCGCCAAGTTCGAGGAGCTTTCGCTGTCGCTGGTCGAGCGTTCCATCGAGCCCTGCCGCCAAGCCATCAAGGACGCTGGCCTTTCCGCATCCCAGATCGACGAAGTGATCTTGGTGGGTGGCTCCACCCGCATCCCGGCCGTGCAGGCCAAGGTCAAGGAATTCTTCGGCAAGGAGCCCCACAAGGGCGTGAACCCCGACGAAGTGGTGGCCGTGGGTGCCGCCGTGCAGGCCGCAGTGCTGGCTGGCGATGACGCCGTGAAGGACGTGCTCCTTTTGGACGTCACTCCGCTTTCCTTGGGCATCGAGACCCTGGGCGGCGTGATGACCAAGCTCATCGAGCGCAACACCACAATTCCCACCCGCAAGAGCCAGGTCTTCTCGACCGCCGCCGACAACCAGCCCGCCGTGACCATCCAGGTCCACCAGGGCGAGCGTCCGATGGCCAAGGACAACCGCCTGCTGGGCCAGTTCGATCTTTCGGACATCCCCGCGGCTCCGCGCGGCGTGCCCCAGATCGAAGTCACCTTCGACATCGACGCCAACGGCATCCTCCACGTGACCGCCAAGGACAAGGCGACCAACAAGGAGAACAAGATCCAGATCACCGCAGGCACCGGAATCTCGGAAGAAGAGATCGAGCGCATGGTGAAGGACGCCGAGGCCAACGCCGAGAAGGACAAGGCCGAGAAGGAGAAGGTCGAGACCTACAACCAGGCCGAGCAGATGGTCTGGCAGACCGAGAAGTTCCTCAAGGAGAACGGCGAGAAGGTGGCCGACGAGAAGGCCAACATCGAAGCCGCCCTCGAGGAACTGAAGAAGGTTCAGAAGGACGAGGACCTCGCCAAGGTCAAGGCCGGCATCGAGGCCATGGAAGCCGCCATGCACAAGGCCACCGAGGCCCTGTACAAGGCTTCGATGGACGAGGCACAGGCCGCAGGCGGCGCTCCGGGCGCCGAGGCCGCCCAGGGTGCCGAGGCCAAGAAGGACGGTCCGGTCGAGGCCGACTACGAGGTCGTGGACGAGGACAAGAAGTAAGCGGTTCCGACCGCTTGCCCGGTGAAGGGGTCGGGCATGCCCGACCCCTTTGTTCGATACGAAGTTGATGACAGAATCTGTCCAAAGAGGTGGGAAAGATGGCTAAGCGCGATTTCTACGAGGTGCTGGGGGTCCCCAAGGACGCCACCGAGGACCAGATCAAGAGTGCCTACAAGAAGATGGCCATCAAGTACCATCCCGACAAGAACCCCGGCGACAAGAAGGCCGAGGACGCCTTCAAGGAGGCCG
>JBDKGV010000022.1:0-22827 GCA_039798005.1 Fibrobacterota bacterium | reverse complement strand
CTTCCCAGATCTCGGGGCCGGTGGTCTTCTCATGGATCGCCGCATTGGCCTTGTTCTCGAACTGCTGAGGCAGGTAGTAGCGCGTCGGATCGGAGGAGGCGATCTCCTCCGCCTTGGCCACAGCGCCCTTCATGCCCTTGGCGCCTTCGGTCAGCACGATGTTGGCCCCCAAGGCCTTGAGCACCTTGCGACGCTCGATGCTCATGGTCTCCGGCATGACCAAGGTCAGCTTGTAACCACGGGAAGCCGCCACAAAGGCAAGGGCGATGCCGGTGTTGCCGGAGGTCGGCTCGACGATCTCGACGCCCGGCTTGAGCAAGCCCTTCTCTTCGGCGTCCCAGATGAGGGCCGCTCCCAAGCGGCACTTCACGGAATATGCCGGATTGCGTCCTTCGATCTTGGCAAGCACCGTAGCGCCTCCCGGAGCGACGCGATTCAGGCGGACCAGCGGAGTGCGGCCGATGGACAGGGAATTGTCAGTGAAGTAGCTCATCTCGACCTCATGGTTGCTTGTGGCGTATCCCTATGGTTCAAATAGGAATTGTATGATTACAACATACAGACCAATTTCTGTCGAGTCAAGCAAAAAACTGCGCAGGGGTTGAAGTAGTTTTCCCGTGCATCATGCGACGCCTCCTATCGGGAACCCTGCTGCTCCTGTTTGCTTCCCCCTTTGCGTGGGACCTTTCTGATGTTTCCCGTCACGCTTGGGAACGCAATCATCGCCTTTCGGAAGACTCCACCTCGCTTTCCTTGGCACGCAATCGCCTCGAGAAGGTGAAGTACGGCGCCATCCTGCCGCGATTCGAGATCGGTGTGGCCTACGGACCGGCTCCCGGCTTCAGCTACCGCGTCGACGAGAACGGCGATTCCACACGCAAGTATTCGTGGTGGCCCTTGGGGCCGTACTTCGGAACCCAGATCCGCCTTGCGCAGCCATTGAATGTCGAGCAGTTGCGCAGCGGGTTGTCCGCAGCCCGCAGCGGCATCGTGGTGGAACAAGTCAAGCTTTCCGCCAAGCGCCAAGGCTACTTGAAGGAAGCCACCGAATATTATCTGGGGTACGTCTTTGCCCGCCAGATGAAGGAACTGCTGGAGCCCGCCCTTTCCAAGCTGAACAAGGCCGATTCGACCCTGCAGGCGAAGCTTGACAACGACGACGAGGATGCCAGCCAGACCGAACTCTTCCAGTTGCGCACCAGTCGCCTCACGGCCGACAAGGGACTGGAAGAGGCCATCGCCGGCATGGAGCGCGCCGAGAAGGGCTTGAGATTCGTGCTGAGGCTCGACCCGGCAGATCCTCTTCCCATCGAGGACAAGGAAATCTTCGCCTTCGAGGACCTCCCTTCCCTCGATTCGATGCGCGAAAATTTCGCCCCTTCGGATTTGCGACTTCTCAACGCGGGAATTGCCGCCAAGAAATCCCTGCTCGACCTGCAAAAGGCCCAGATGGGCCCGACCATCGCGGTCTTTGCCGACCTTGATTACACCAAGGCTTGGGTCGCCAACCGCGACCGCGAGAACAAGGACGTCCTGATCACCGACCCCATCAACTCGTTGGGCGGCAAGATTGGTCTCGGGTTCAGCTGGGAGCTGAATTTCTGGGCCAAGTCGCGCAACTACACCGAAGCGGTCTTGGAGCTGGAAGCGCTCCGTCGCAAGGAAGTGTACGCCCGTGCCGGGCTCGATGCCCAATTCGGTGAAATCCATGCCCGCTACACCAGTTGGGGCAGGAAGTTGAAGTACACCCAGCGCGCCCGCGATGCCGCCGACAGTTGGCTCAAGGCCGTCGCCTTGCAGGTGGATGCCGACTCGACCCGGGAGCGCGACTTGATCGCCCCGTACCAGAAGTACCTCGACTTGCAGCACGAATACGTGAACGCCATCTACCAGCGCAACCTGGTCTATCTGGAAGTCCTGCGCGCCGCCAACCTGCTCACTCCCGAGCGATTGACACGCCGCAAGGAGAACAACTGACGCTCATCCCTTGCCGCGAAAGCTGCAAGGGAGCTACAGGGCTGCGCGAATGCGGGCCGACAGGGCGGAATAATCGTTTCCAAAGGCATCGCGGAAGGCCACCGAGTCGGACTTCCCGGAAGCCAGACCTGACAAATAGCCCCTCATGCCGTTCCCGCCATTGAGCAGCCACAGCTCGGTCGCAAGCCGAAGGCTGTAGCTGTAGGCGATGCGGGCCCGCGCTTCGTCCAGATCGGTGAAGCGATCCCGGCGCGGCAAGGAATCCAGCCATTCCATGTGCGCGGCATCGGGCAGGCTTTCCAGTGTCTTTCCTTCCATCCGCTGCGCCATGCCCTCGGTGTACCAGAGGGGCACGCGGCTCTGCGATGCTTCCGCGAGGAACGCATGCGCCAGCTCATGCCTCAGAATCGGCTGCAGTCCATCCGCCAAACGATCTTGGGAAACCCGGACCTGCCCATCGAACAGCGCTGCGGCCCAACCCGGAATCCCGGGACGCCCCGTGGTGCCGGAGGGCGTGATCAGCACCCCGATCGGCCGGGCAGGAGCCAGTCCCAGCTCTCCCCTCAAGAAGGTCCAGGCCTGTTCCGCCTCGTCCAACACCTTGCGCTCGGCACCCGAAGGACACCCGGAAGGGCAACTGATCCTCAAGCGTTCGCTCTGAGCCCCTGCGGTTCCATTGGTGGCATTGCCCGAGCTGATCATTTCCCGAAGTGCGTCAAGGCCAGAAGCTTGCGGATCGGTCTTTTCAAGCAAGCCAAGCCAGTGCCGCGCGGCCTCGGCATCCCCCCGCTGCAAGCACAGCTGGATGAGAGGCGAATATCCTTGCACCAGCCCCGGATGCGCTTCGATCGCCTTGCCAAGAATATCCTCGGCGGCCGTGGCATGCCCAAGACGGCTCTCAGCGTAGCCTTCCAGCAACATGCCATCGGAATCATCCGGTGCATCCTTCAAAACCATTCGGGCGTACTCCAAGGCCTTCTGGGCGGCATCCCCGCCGGCCAAGGCGAAGCCTCCTTCCAGCAGGATGCGTCGACGGATGCCCGAAAGCGAGGCCGGGAATTCCGTCATGGCTTCGGAGCGCAAGAGGTAATCCACCGCGCTGTCCGCTTGCCCCGATCCGGAAAACGCCTCGGCAGCCGCTTGAAGAAACAACACCTCGCCGGGATGCCGCGCGGCGGCGTCCGCAAAGATCCGGGCAGCTCCGGCGAAGTCCCCGTCCCGGAACCGAGCCGAGCCATCCGCCCATTCCGGAGGCATCTCGTGCCCTGCCGAGGGAAGCTCCCACACCAGAGCCTGGGCTGTGTTCGCGCCCTTGTGACGCTTGTACTTGCGCGCCGACTGCACAAGAAGCAAGCCAATCACAACCAGAATTGCTATGGTGGCAAAAGACAAAGTGCGAATGATTTTCTGCATCGGTTGCATTATGCATTATCTATTCGTATTTTCGCACCTCACTTTTCATTGTCCTTCGTTAGGAGAGCCAGAGACTATGACCGGAGTCGTCATTCGTAGCAACGAGTCGTTCGAGAAGGCCTTGCGCCGTTTCACCAAGACCTGCGAGAAGACCGGCATCATCAGTGATGTCAAGAAGGGTCAGTACTACGAGAAGCCCTGCGAAGCCCGCAAGCGCCAGGAGAATCAGGCCCGTCGCAAGGCCATCAAGGAAAACCAGTACATCAATCCAGCACGCTGATGTCGCTTTTCCTGACGCTGTCCGAGGACATCAAGAACGCCATGCGCGCCAAGGATCAGGAAAAGCTCCTGGCCCTGCGCACATTGAGCGCCGATGTCAAGAAGATCGCGATCGACGCGGGTCGACGCGATCCTTCCGATGAGGACGTCCTTGCGGCCGCCACCAAGGCGGTGAAGCAACGCGAGGATTCCGCTGAACAGTTCCGCAACGCTGGCCGCGAAGAACTGGCTCAGGTCGAGGCCGCGCAATCGGCTTGGATCAAGGCCTATCTCCCGGAGCAGATGGAGCTGTCCGCCATCGAGGCCGTCGTCCGGGAAACCATCGCCGAGGTGGGAGCCACCTCGAAAAAGGACATGGGGAAGGTCATGGCCGCGCTCATGCCCAAGGTCAAGGGACGCGCTGATGGAAAGCTTGTCAACCAAGCGGTCCAATCTCAGTTGCCCGCTTAAGACCAGTCCTCATCAAGTGAAAAAGGGAGTCTCCACCGGAGACTCCCTTTTTTCGTCTCCGGCCGGCCACCGACTTGAGCCTACGAGTGCATCAAGTCCCTCCGAGCGTTGCTGTTTTTACAACGAACATGTCTTTCAATCCAACGACATGCGGCCAAGCGCGCCATACCTTCATTTCCATCGGAGAGTCAGCGTCCACCCACACGCACTGCACAAGCAGCACATTCCTCCAAAGGGGAAACATGAGATCCATCGCCCTTTTCCTGTCCGGCCTTGCCATCGCAACATGGGCTCAGACTTGGTCTCTTTCGGGTACCGTCCGTGACGGGGAGGAGGGGGATGGAGTCAAGAACGTAGCCATCTCCTTGGCCAAGGCGGGGGTGAAGACCGTCTCGGACAAGAACGGAAAGTGGACCTTGGATATCCAGAGTTCAGGAACACACAAGACCGGGAAGGGTGCTCGAACCGGATTCAACCGCGCCCTCTCCTTGAACGAGGGGCGACTTCTCCTTGAACTCGACGGACACGACATCCTGGGCCGCAGCCTGACCAAGGTCCCCGGACCGGCCGCCCCAGCAGTGCAAGGCCGGACCACCGATGCTTCCTCCGATACATTGATCTATTCCAAGGACGGATATGTCACGCGCAAGGCCCCGCTTTCCCTTGCAATCCAAGCGCCCGTCAACGACAGCATCTTCAGGATTCGAGGACCGGAATGGGTCACGGCTTCCCACGCGAACATCAAGTCGGACACCAGCAGCACCTTCGTCGACACCCTGCGCAAAGTGACTTTCAGGTTCAAAAAATCGGATTGGGACAGTCTCATGAAGGCCATGGCCGATTCCTGTGGCAAGTTCGGCGCCGGTCCTGC
The DNA here is from genome assembly GCA_039798005.1 of Fibrobacterota bacterium. Lineage (GTDB taxonomy): Bacteria > Fibrobacterota > Fibrobacteria > UBA5070 > UBA5070 > JBDKGV01. The sequence goes on along the minus strand of JBDKGV010000022.1, from coordinate 17,837 downwards.
CACGTGGGGAGGCCAAGGTGGTGGTACCCATTGTTCCGAAGGCACCTACGATCTCATCGAGGATGCGGCTCTCATCTGGGTTCCCGTCGAAATGCTGGCGGACGGCCAGACGTGGACGAACGTGGCCATCCGGCTCAAGGGAAATGCGTCCTTGCAATCCTCTTGGACCAAGGGATCCTATTCGCTGCCTTTCAGGATCAATACCGACAGGTTCGAAGACCGCATCCCGACGATCAAGAACCAACGATTCCACGGATTCCAAAAGCTCAGCTTCTTCAATGCGGAACAGGATTCGTCCTGCATCCGCGGACCGGTGGCCGGCGAGGTCTTCCGCATGGCTGGCGTCCCGGCGCCGATGTCCCGCCCCGTGCGACTCTTCCTCGACCGCGGTGATGGCAGTGCGATCGGAGTCGGGATCTACGAGATGCTCGAGGTCCCCGACAATCCCTATTTGAAGCGCAATTTCGGCAACGATTCCGGCAACCTGTACAAACCGCTTTCCAAGCTCGACAAGTTCGTGCCAAGCGAGTGGGTCATGGACGACAGCGTGGATTTTTCCGACGCCAAAGCCTTGATCGAAGCCATCAATTCCAGCGCGCGCAGCGCGGATTCGACCACATGGCATCGTCGGTTGGAATCGCTGCTGGACGTCGACGGATTCCTGAAGTGGTTGGCCGTCAGCACCGCGATCATGAATTGGGACGCCTACGGCTCCTTGGCCCACAATTACTACCTGTTCAACGACCGCGGCCGCTTCCGCTGGATCACCTACGACTTCGGCTGGAGCTTCGACTCCTCGATGCAGATGCAATCCCCCTCCAGCATCTGGTACGACCAGCCGGGCACCCTGGGAAGCATGATGAATCTGGGCCCGTTCCCGTTGGTGAAGAACCTGCTTGCCGACAAGTCCTACTGCGAACTGTACCGCAAGCACATGAACGAGGCGATCGCGTCCGGTGGACCGGTGACCGTGGAGAGCTTCCAGGCGATGGTTGACAAGTACGGCGGAATGGTCTCAGGCCAACCCGGCACGGTCAGGCCTGTGGCGAACCTGCGGAACTTCTTGGCTGGACGCATCCCCCAAATCAAGGCGTCCCTGAATTCAAGGGCTTGCCCCATCAAGTAGCCATTCGGGAGACGCAAAAAAGACGCCCAAGGGCGTCTTCAAGAAGTCATGAGTACCATCTTGATCACCGAAGCTGGCGGATGCGCTCCTCGGGGCTCACAAGCGATGTGATGCGGATGCCGAAGTTCTCGTCGATGACCACGACTTCACCACGCGCGATGATCTTCTCGTTCACGACGAGGTCGACGGGCTCGCCCGCGGTACGGTCCAGTTCGATGATGGAACCCGGCCCGATCTCCAAAACACGGCGGATCGACAATTCGGTCTTCCCCAGCTCGATATTCACCTCGATGGGGATGTCCAGGAGGCGCGACAAAGCCGGATCATGGGATTCCACCCATGACACCCCGCCTGATGACGGGGCGCCCGTCTGCGTCACCGAAGGGGCGTGTGCGACAGGCGCAGACGCCACGGATGGAGGCGGTGAGGATGCTGCAGGCGCCGAGACCGGAGCTCCGAAGTCAAAATTCAGGCCCGCGAGAGCCTCGGTGACCGCGGCCAGGCTCTGGGCTTCCTCACGCTTGCGCAGCGATGCGCACAGTTTCGGATCCAGCCAAAGCACCATCGGCTTGGTCGTGGCACCCTGCACTTCCAAGGAGATCGGGAACAGTTGCCCTTCGAGTTCGTCCAGCTCCCAGTGATCGCATGAAGCTCCGGCATTGCTGACCGATTCGCCCCAACGCTCCCCTTGGTTGGTGGCAAGGCTTCCTGCGAGCTGGTTTCCGATTTCCTTGAGCGCATCCAGTTGCTCGTCGTTCCAAGGCGATGTCCCGTCCCCCATCATCAGGAGGTCCGCGAGGATCGCCGCATCGGCCTCCGAAAGGATCAGGCTGGCCGCTCCTTCGACAGCCCCCGTGAAGGCAAGCTTGAGGAGCAGCAAACCATCGCCAGGCAGAAGCTCCAAGGGGGACTCGTGCTCCGAGGCCGAGCATTGGATGCCTCGCCCCAAGGCCGCCTTGAGGACATTCTTCGCATTGGTGCAGAATACCGCGGCGAAATCCGCAGAAAGGCCATCAGTCGACATCGCCCACCTCCCGTTCGATCACACCCGTGATCTGCACGCACTTGTGATTGCGCACCTGCCCCTGCTTGCACAGGAAGGTCGGCTTGCCTCCCACCTTCAGGACCAGGTCCGAATCGGCGGGCTTCTCCAGCACGATCACATCACCCTCCTGCAACTTGAGCATCTGGCTGAGCTTGATCACCACCTTGCCCACCACGGCCTTGACCTCCATCGGCGTGCCGGCCATTTCCCGCTCGACCACCTTGCGGGACTCGACGGGATTGGCCTTGCTCGAGGAGATCCAGTTCTCCGCCGTGAGATTGGTCATCACCGGCTCAAGGAACATGTACGGCAAGCACATCGACATCAGGCCCGAGGTGTGCCGGCTGCGCAACTCAAAACTGATGAGAATCACGGTTTCCGAGGCCGGCGCGATCTGGACGAACTGCGGATTGTTCTCGTAGCTCTCGATCTTGGGATGGAAGATGCCCAGGTATTCCCACGCCTCCTTGAGGTCCATGAGCAGGCGTTCCACGATCTTGTTCATCACCGAGCGTTCGATGTCGGTGAGCTCGCGGTTGTACTGCATCGCCTTGCCCGGGCCACCGAACAGGCGGTCGATCATGAAGAACACGAGCGACGGATTGATCTCGAAGATGGCCGAGCCGGAGAGCGGCTCCATCTGGAAGACGTAGATGCACGAGGGGTTGGTCACGCTCATGACGAATTCGCTGTAGGTCAGCTGATCGACGGAAACGAGCTCAACTTCCACAAGCGTGCGCAAGTAGGAGGTCAGGGTCGTGGAAAGGACGCGGGCAAAGCCTTCGTGCAGGTTCTGAAGAACCCGCATCTGGTCCTTGGAGACGCGATCAGGACGACGGAAGTCGTACAGACTGACCTTGCGTTCTTCCTTGGGCTTTTCCGGAGCAGTAAGGGTGCTGGAAGAGGAGTTGGAGCCGGAACCGGAGCCCGAAGGACTGGAACCGACGCTCGCCCCCACCGAGGCCAGGAGGGCATCAATCTCTTCCTGGGAGAGTATGTCACCCATCGAACCATCTCCCTTCTATTGCAGGAGCCAATCCGTGACGAGAACTTCCTTGACCTTGAGCTTCTTCTTGGGAAGGGCCTTGTTGAGATTGACGAGAATCTCTTCACAGACCTTCTTCTGGATCTCGGGGTTGGAAATTTCCTCGAAGGGAATCACGGAAAGCACCTGATTGATGATGAATTCGGCGCGGGGAGCCTCTTTCTCCATGTCCGCCGGGAATTTGGGATACTTCTTCTTGTCATATTCGAGGTAGAAGGTCGCCTTGAGGTAGCGCTTGGCACCCGATCCCGCGATCGTGACGGTCTTGGAAATGGGCTTTTCCCACATTTCCGGCTCGCCCTTGTCGTGTTCCTCCTCTTCCTCGACCTCTGTCGTGTCCTCCAGCGCCGGAGCCTTGTGCTTCTCCTTGGGCGTGAGGTACTTCATCACCCCGATGGTCATCCCGGCCTGCAGACCCAGGATCACAACGGCGGCCCCGACCAGTACGCCGACGCGACTCTTGGGTGCGCTGGCGCCACCTTCGGCCTTGGGCTCTTCCTTGTGCTCTTCCTTGGCTGCGGACATGGGATTCTCCTTTCCTTCCAGAGTAGCCTATTGGTCAGGATTTGGCAAACTACCTGACGAGGCCGACCAGTTCCTGGAGCAGCTGATCGGAGGTGGAAATCACCTTGGAGTTGGCTTGGAAGCCGCGCTGGGTGATGATCATGCTGGTGAATTCCTTGGCGAGATCCACGTTGGACATCTCCAAGGTACCCGACTTGATCTGGGTGGTGCTCTGCTTCCCGGGCTTTCCGAAGATCGGGTCCCCGGAGTTCGAGGAGACTCCATACACCGATTCCGACTCCTTGGAAAGGCCGCCCGGATTGGTGAAGTCGGCCACCATGATCTGGGCCAGCACCCGGTTGACTCCGTTGGTGAAGTTGCCGGAGATCGTGCCGTCCGACCCGATCGAGATGTTTTGGAGCACGCCCATGGTGTAGCCGTCCTGCTTGGCCGCCGCGGCGGTCGAGGATGCCCGGTACTGGGTCAATCCCTGGAACATGCCCGGACCGCCCGGATTGAGCTTGATTTCCATCAGGGAAGCGCCGTCCTGGGGATCGATGCGCAGGGCGCCGGCACTGTCATCGAAGGTGAAGCTCGACACCGTGCCGTCAGGCCCGAAGAGAACATGGCCCTTCTGACCCGAGAGGATCTTTTCATTCCCGGGAGTGGTGGCCTGCCAGAGCCACTCGTTGGGCTCGCTGGAGGGGGTGAAGGTCACGCCGATGGTGTGTTCGAAACCCTTGTCGTCGTAAGCCACGATCGAGGTGTTGACGATCCCGGCGTCCTTGGCCTGCTGCGTCTGGGTGAAGGTCGAGTTGCCGTTGAAATAGGTCGGCGAAGGCGATGTCGAATTGGAGTTGTTGGCCACGATGGAGATGTTGGTCAGGCTGAAGGCCTCGCCCGTCTGGCCACGCAGGACGATCGCACCGTCCGGGATGTTGGGATTCCCGTCCGCCTGGTTGAGCTCCACCGAAGGCTGGTTCTGCGGAGTTCCGTCCAGGTCCGGCAGGCGCAGCTGGTTCTGAAGGGCGTTGAGGATGTCTTTCATCTTGGTGCTGGAAGGGTCGTACGAGACGCGGGTCGCGCCGTTGACCTTGCCTCCGACGGCCGCGGAGATGTCGATCTGATCCCCGTTTTCCAGTCCCAGCTTGTATCCGGCGTTGTCAACCACATCGGCGAGAAGGGTGTCGGGGCGCGCTCCCATCAAAAGTCTTGCCGTGCTGGATGCCGAATCGAAGCTGGTCGGCAGGTGGAAGGCATCCGTCACCAAGGCGTTGGAGGTCGGGCGATTCGTGGAGATCTCGAACTTGTCCACGACTCCACCCGGAGAAACGCTCAGGGCGCCGTCCTCCACGGACACGCTGGCCATAAGATTGCCAAAATCGGTCCGCAGGAAGCTTTGGATCTCGCTGGCCAAGTCCTTGAGGGAATCCCCCTCCTTCACCGTGTACTTGCGCGTCACGGTCGTTCCGGAGCTGTCCTTGGCCGAGATGGTCAGGACGTCCGCGGACTGGATGCCCAGATCCTTGCCAGTGGAATTGTGCAGGCCGGAAAGCAGCACATCTCCCTTGGCGGCGGCATACCACGGCTTGCTGTATGTGACGGTGCCCTTGGCGGAGCTGTCGGAATCGAGGTTGCGCGCAAAGCCGATCTCGGTCGTCGCCTTGGCGGGAGCCTGGGAATTGACGGGCACGACCACGTCGGAGATCGCCGTCCCGGCGACGATGTCGCCCTTGCCATCGGCCAGCATTCCCTGAAGCACATAGCCGTTTGCGGGCATCACCATGCGTCCGGCCGAGTCGATCTCGAAGGAGCCGTTGCGGGTGTATCCCAGCTCATTCCCTTTCTTCACCGGGAAGAACGCGGACCCCTGAAGCGCGAGATCGGTCGTGATGCCGGTGCTCTCCAAGTTGCCTTGGGTAAAGATGTTGTCGACCGAGCTTGCTTGAACGCCCAATCCCACCTGCATTCCGTTCGCACCGCCCGAACCGTCAGAGAGGGAGCCCGGCCGCACGGCACCGGCCAGGTTCTGCGAGAGGGCGTCCTGGAAGGTCATGCGACCCTGCTTGTAGCCCACGGTGTTGACGTTGGAGATGTTGTTGCCGATCACATCCATGCGGGTCTGATGGGTCTCGAGACCGGAAATGGCGCTGAAAAGGGAACGCATCATGGCGAGACTCCTTGAGTGGATGTGTCGGCCGAAAGGGCCAGAAGTTCACTGGGTTTGTAGTTGTTGCCGGCCACGGAGAGATATGGAACCCCGTCCTTGAACTCGAGACCGTCGACTTTCCCCTGCTGATACACGGATCCGGAAGGTTTCCCTTGGGCATCCACGACCTTGGCGGTGAAGTGGCCCGTCATCGGCATGCCTTCGGAATCGACAGGATCGACCTGAACCGATCCGGAACCTCCGACCATGATCGGCGTGCCGTCGGAATTCTTGCCGGACAAGGGGATGGTGCGCACCGCAGCGCCCTTGGCATCCACGAGCACGAGGCTCGAGCCCGGATCTCCGATCAGCTTGAGCGTCGTCGCCACCCCGCTGGCAATCTGGACTTCCGGACTCTTGACGGAAACCGTCTTCCCGAGGAACGTCGCCGCTGAGGCCGGATTCAGCCCTTGCACGGCCTCGGCGCCAAGGTTGGCGCTGGTCGTCCCTTCGTCCTGAGCACCGACGGGCATGACCGTCAAGAGATCGCTGAGCTTGTAGGTGCCGTTGCCGATGGCCAGGAACGGGATGCCGTCCTTGTAGCTGATCCCCTCGACCACACCCTTCTGATAGACGGATCCGGCGGTCTTGCCAAGCGCGTCCTCGACGGACACCGTGAAGGTTCCCTGAATCGGCGCCCCGGCATCGTCGAGCGGCTTGATCTGGACGGTTCCCTGACCTTTGGCTCCCAGGATCGACGATCCGTCCGGGTTGCTTCCGGAAAGCGGGATGGTACGGACAGTGACGCCCTTCTGGTCCTTGAGCACGAGATTTGAGGTCGAGCTGCCTTGGACCGGCAGCGACACGACCGCGGCACCGGCCAGGGCGACCTCCTCCTGACGGATCGAGACGGCCTTCCCAAGCAGGTTGGATGCCGAGGTTCCTGCCGAGCTGTTCGCGGCGGCGGATTGGGTATTGGTCATCTCCTCGATGGAGGTGCCCATCTTGTCCACGCCCTTCTGGACGTTCTGCATGGCCTCGAGCGAAGAGAACTGAGCCATCTGCGCGGCCATCTGCTGGTTGTCCTGAGGAGCCAATGGATCCTGGAACTTGAGCTGCGTCACCAGCATGTTCATGAAGGCATCCTTGTCCAGGTTGCCATTTCCCTTGTTCGCGCTGCTCTTGGAGGCGAGTTCGCCCTTGTCCGTCGCGGAGCTCTTCCAGCTTCCGTCCTTGACCTTGGCGAAATAGTCCTGAAGATCAAGCGGATCAGGAGCGCCGGTTGCAGTGGCTGTCGTGCTCATTGCCTCTCCTTCAAGTCAGGACGTCAATGCTGTTGAAGCCGTTGCGGCGTCCGGTATCGGACCCCGCCTCGACCATGGCGGTGGTTTCCAGCACGCCGTTCTCCCAACCCCTTCCGGAGCGGTGACGCCGCGACTGGTCCCGGGCATCCTGCTGCGAGGGCGTATTTCCACCGCCCACCGAAACGGAAAGATTGCCCAGATCAAGTCCTTGTTTGGCCAAGGTCTCCCGGAGAACCGGGGTATGTTCCAGCAACGCTTGACGGATGTTCTCGTTCTGGACCAGGATCTTGGCTTCGACCCGATCGTTCTCGCCCATGCGGATATGCACGGAAACCTGCCCGAGCTCGCGCGGCCAGAGCTTGAGCACCATCTCGCGGTGATCCATGCCCGGACGCAACTGGAACTCGTCGTACACCTGATGGGCCAGGATCTCCCCGGCAGGACCCGAGGGACGAAAGTGCGACGGCGCCTTGACCTCCGCCGCCTCGGCATCGCGAAGGTCGCTGCGCTGGATCTGGTAGGCGTTGGCATCCATGCGCAAGAAGGCGGACGGATCCTCCTTCCTCGCGATGGTCGGGGCCGTCGTCGTCAGCGCGGCGGCGAATCCATCCACCGGTGCGGACTTCTGAGCCTGCGCAACCGGCATGACGGGCGCGTCCTCCGCGACCAATGGCTCCATGGAACTTGCGAAATCGAGAACTCCGGCGGCTGCCAATCCCTTGCTGACGACGGCTTTGCCTTCATCGGACTTGGCGGGCTTGGTCAATTCGACCATCGCCTCGGCAAGGCGACCGATTTCGGTTGCCATGTGCTCCCGCACCGGATCGTCCCCAAGGAGCTCCACCGGACGATTCTCCTTGACCGGAGCCGCCTCGAATCCGATCGCATCGGGCGTCTGGAGGGAAATCGGCAAAAGCTCTCCGACCAGACGGGCCACTTGGGCCATCGGCTGCCCTTCAGACATGCCCTTGAGTCCGGCACGCAGCGCGATGTCCAGTTCGCGCATTTCCTGAGTGGAAAGCAATGCCAGTTTCTGGGGATCCACATCGATGCCAAGCAAGCCAAGCATCTGCCCCACCTCAGCTTGCCAATCGGGCTTGTCTTCATCCTCGGCAAGCTCCTCGTCGATCACGGCATCGACTTCGGCCTTGCCGGAATCGGATACCTTGCGCGATGCGACCTTGGCGCCATCGTTCTCCGGTCCGGCTGCGGTCCGGCATTCCTGGTCGGGTTCGATCCCACAAGGCTCATCGGCCTCGGAAGCCGTTCGGGACTGCGTCCTTGCGCTTTCCCGGTGAACCTTCGCGGAATGGGTTTCCTGGATTCCTTTCCGGTCGCTTCCATGGGCCATGGAATGATCCGGCAGGGGACGGTCGGCAAGCGACCGCGCAGAAGGTTCCTTGGGCCTGTCCGTGGCAATCGGTTCACGGCGATCCGAGACGACACCCAGGGATTCCAGAAAATTACGGAAGCTGCCTTGGCTGGGCGATCGGGCTGCCTGCGCACCCTCCTTGCCAATCAGTCCTGATGCGGCGTTGATCTCGATCATTTCGCCTTCTCCGGTTTTGAGGTTGAGGCCTCCTTGGCCTTGCTCGCCTCGCCATCCTTGGCGGGCTTCTCTTCCTTGGCCGGTGCGGCCTTCTTTTCTTCATGTCCCTTGGCGGGGACGGATCCAAGCAGCTTGGCAAGCTGGGACGCTCTCACATCGCTGAGCTTGGAGACGGATGCCAAGATCTTGGCCCGTGGTCGATCCTCCGAAATGGTCCGAAGCACCCCGACGGCCATGATGTCATCCAAGCCGACAAGAACCTTGGCGGCATCGTCCGGCTTCATGTTGGAAAGTGTGGTGGCAAGCGCCTTCATTCGCATGGCGCTCAGGCTGTCACCCTTCCCCAGCAGCTTTTCAAGGGCGACGCGTTCCTTGGCGATGGAATCCCTGACATGAACGATGTCCTCACGCAAGGCTTCCAATCGCTTCTGCTCCTCCAAGGCCGTGGCCTCGCGGCGGTCGATCTCGGCCTCCCGGTCATCCGAGGAGCCGCCCTTGGCCGTCGCGGAGGTATCGTGCCCGGCATTGGCACCGGCCACTTCAACATGTTCCGCCAATCGAGCCTTGGCTTCCGGCGACAGCGGATCCGAGCCGAAGCTCATGTGAACCTTCCCGAGTCCCAGAAGCACTCCCAGCAGAACCAGCGGGAAGCTCAGGAGAGACAGAAGTCCCAGTGCTATGATGTCTTTGAGTCGCATGACAATCTCCTCTTTTGCAATCACCGGGCCAATCGAGTTCGCAGGGAACCTGACACCGTGCAGGGGCAGTCCTTGCCGTGTCTGAAGCTCAATCTAGTGCGCACTCGGCAGGCTTTGCCGCCATCGATCCCGCCGATCCAGCTTGGACGGGATTGTGTTGCAATCTTCCCGCGTTTGATGGACAATCAATCCGAACACCAACTCACCGCGTTTCGGGAGCCTCCATGAAAATCCGGCAACAACTCGCCCTGCTCGTCATCGCCTGCCTTCTGGGGATTGTTCTCGTCGTTTCCACCTCCTTGGCCGTGATGTCCACCGTAACCATCGGAAGCGAAAACCACGCAAGGATGCAGCAGAATCAGAGCCTGCTTGCCGACATGCACCCCCCCCCGCTTTTTCTGGTGGAAGCGCATTACACCTTCATGGAACTGGAAAAAGCCTTTGCCGGGCGCATGGCCAGCGCCGAAAAGGAAGACCTGTCCAAACGCCTGCACCTGCTTGCCGAACAATACCGCTCGACCTGCAAGCAATGGGGAGTTCGCCCCATCGCTGACACCCTCAAGAAAGCCGTGGCGGAAATCTGTCGAGACGATTCCTCCTTCACGATCCTTGTCGACAGCATGATGATCCCGGCAGTTGCGGCCCAGGACACGGCATTGATCTTTGAGGCCGGGGAAATCATGGACCAGATCTACTCCCGCAATGAAGGGTATATCCGGAACACGGCACCGTTCTTGGAGCGAATTGTTCAAGGTGACATCCAAGAGGCTCGTAAAAGGGGACAACGCACGATTTTCGTGACCATTGGCGTTGCTCTGGCGTTCGGCCTTGGCTTGGGATTCTTTGGACGCCGAATGATCCGCAGCATCACCAACCCGCTCAAGGAGGTCGTGGATGCCGCCGGGGAACTGGCACGAGGCAACACATCGGTACGACTCCCGGAATCCAGGCGCGACGAACTGGGGGAATTGGCACGCGCGGTGAACAGCGTTGCGACCGTGGTCCACCAAATGGTGGATGATGCCGGAGCCCTATCCCGCTCAGCCATTGAAGGGCGCTTGCGCGACCGGATGCAAGCGGGGCGTCATCAAGGCGATTTTCTCGCCTTGGCCAACGGGATCAACGGGCTCTTGGATTCCTTGGTCGGCCACATCGACAGTCTCCCCCTTCCCGTCATGCTGGTGAACAACGATCTCCAGATCATTCATGCCAACCAAGCCTTGGCCAATCTTTCCGCAAGCGCCATCGACTCCCTGATCGGTGTCAGTTGCCGCGACAAACTTTGCACATCCAATTGCGGCACCGAAGATTGCCCCGCGCGCACCGCCATGAAGACCGAAAAGCTCGTTTCTGGCCAGGGTCGAGCAACCATCGACGGCAAGGATCTCCATTTGGCCTACACATCACGCCCCCTGCACGACCTTGTTGGCCAGGTGATCGGATCCCTCGTGATCTTCGTCGACCAGACAGCCACCGTCCAGAGTCAAGAACGCGAGCGGGAAATCGCCAGGATCCAAAGCGATCTCGACAACAAGCGCGGCGGATTCCAAGCCCAGGAAATCGAACGTATTGGGGCCGCCTTGGAGGAGCTGGTCGAAGGGCATCTCGTCTTCAATCTCGAGGCCCCTGAAGGGGACAATGACACCGCCGACATTTCATCGGCATTTTCCGTACTGCACCGCTCCATCGCCTCCATGGTCCGGAATCTGAGCGACAGCTTCAAAGGCATCCGCGGCTACACGGAAACCCTCGCGGCCTCCAGCGTCGAATTGGCATCGGTCAGCCATCAACTGGGCGCCACCTCCGAAGAGACGACGCAGATGGCTGCCGGTGTTTCCGGAAACACGAATCACGTGAATGAAAATGTCCGGTCCGTGGCCACGGCAACTGAGGAGATGTCTGCGACGCTCCGGGAAATCGCCCGCAACACGGCGGAAGCCGTCACCGTGGCCCGGGTGGCCGTCGATGCCGCTCAACACGCCAATGTCCAGATCATCCGACTGGGCCATTCCGGTGAAGAGATCGGCGAGGTCGTCAAGGTCATCACATCCATCGCCCAGCAGACCAATCTGCTTGCCTTGAACGCCACCATCGAAGCGGCCCGGGCCGGGGAATTCGGCAAGGGCTTTGCCGTGGTCGCGGGCGAGGTGAAGGAACTCGCCAAGCAGACGGCCTTGGCCACGCGGGAAATCGGCCAGAGGATCGCCGCGATTCAAAAGGATACCGCAGGCTCCGTTGAGGCCATCGATCGCATCCAGTCGGTGATCAGTACGATCCACGATCTCCAGACATAGGTCGCCGCCGCCATCGAGGAGCAGACGGCCACCACTCAGGAAATCGCCATCAACATCTCCGCCGCGGCTCAAAGTACGAACGAGATCAGCCAAGGCGTCTCCGGCGTGGCCGATGCCGCCCGATCCACCTCGATCGGAGCCGAGGAAACACAGAAGGCCGCTGGACAACTTGCCCGCTTGGCCTCCGAGCTGCAGTTTCAAGTCGAGCGCTTCCGCTTGGAATGATCCGAAGCGCCCGCCCGTGATCGGGCCTGAAACCAATGAAAAAGGCAGAGCCATGCTCTGCCTTTTTCATCTTCGCTTCATTGATGAAATCACTCGTCAAGGACTCGAATCTTGAACTGACCCATCTGGATCTCGTCGCCAACTTGCAGGAGACACACCCCGACTTTTTGCCCATTGACCCACGTCCCATTGAGGCTTCCCATATCCTCGAGAACATGCCATGTGCCGGTCGAGTCGGTGTCAATCCGCAGATGCTGACGCGAAATGCCTGCATTTTCCAGCGCAATCGTGTTGGTCCGAAGGCGTCCAGCGGTCACAGAACCCGTTTTCAGAGGGATTCGGGCCAGTTCGCGATTGGAATCAAGAATCTCGAGGGTGGTCATATCAGGAAATGTTATCAATTTTTGAAGCAGAATGCGAATCTTGCGTTGGATATCGATCATCCTCCTTCTAGGCGCCACCTGTGGCGTCGGCTATTTCTTCTGGCAGAAGAGCCGTGTGCCCACGACTGCGGCACCTGCCATACCCGATGAGGAGAAACGAGCCGCAGCGATCTACGACTCCTTGGGCCTTGTGGATTTCGCCATCCGCCAGGCCCAAGAGACTCAGGATTCCGTCCCTGCCGACCTGATCGAGGAACAGGCCCGACTCTGGGCACGCTACACCGATCTGCGCAGTCGCCTGGCCAACAACCAGACGGAATCAGCAGCCTCAAGCCAGGCGGATTCAGATCCGTTGCCTGCATCCCTTGAAGAACCGGCTCCCACCGAAACCAATGCGGTCTCCGACACGACCTCTTCCAAGGCCATGTCCTCCCTTGAACTCTCCCTGCGCAAGCTCACCGGATGGATCTGGGTCGTGGCAGGGTTCGCCGCACTGCTTTTGGGGATCTTCCTCTGGCTCCTCTTGCGGAAATCGCGCCCCACCCGTGAAACCGTCACCTTCCCGAAGGCGCGCACCCTGCGCGAATCCCTTGCTCCTTGGGAAGCACCCGGAGCCACCCCTCGCGAGGAGACCCCGGACGCCGAGGTGCAACGCAAGGCATCCAAGGCGCCGCCTTCCCGCGAAGAAACGCCGTTCCCGGTCCCTGATGCCACTCTCCCCCGCCGCACGGTGGATCCGACCTTCGCCGCATCGTCATGGGAAAACACCCGCACGACCCCGCCGGCATCCTCGGTTGAACCTTCCGCCATGCAGGACATGATCCTTTCGCTTTCCAAGCGCGGTCACACTCCGGCGGAAATCGCTCGACGCCTGCGGCTTCCCCAGGATCAGGTTTCCCTGATCCTCAAATTGCGGCAAGCCCTGTAAGGACGCTGAATGGAATCCCAAGCCATCTCCCGGGATTCCCTGCGCAGCATGATTCCCGACGCCATGAAGGGGAAGGTCGTCGGGCCTTCCCCTGACGGAAAAGCCATTCTTGTGGAGGTCGCGGGGCAGACGCTTCAAGCGCAAGGCGACCCGGAAACCAGCGCCGGTACGCCCGTGGTCCTCAGGCAAGATCCGGATGGCAACTGGAAGGCGTCCCCTCTGAACAAAGGGGTTCCCGAGGATCTGCGCCAAGAGCTTTGGCAAGCACTCTCGCGATTTCTGGATGCCGATCCTCCCGGCAGCACCACAGCCCAAGGCAAGGAGCTGCGCCAGGCAATCGAGCAGTTCCGGCAAGCCTTGGGTGGACGAAGCGAAGGCATCCTGAGCGCCGCCCAGGAAACGGGTCGAATCCTGCGACAGCAAGATCTGCCGGATGCCTCGCCGGAAATCCTGCTCGATGCCCGTACCCGCCCTCTGCTCCTCAAGGCCCGGTCCCAAGATGGCCAACCCCTTCCAAGTGGAACGAATTTCCTGGAAATCACAGGAACCCTGGGCAAGAGCCAAGAGCTCTACTCGGCACGGCTTGGCGGCCGTGCCGCTCAAGTGCAGGGCCCCGCAGGCCTTGCAGGAAACCTGGGACTCTGGGAAAGCTGGCCATCGAACGAGGCCCATTGGCTTACGCCCACCCGCCCGCAATCGGCACCGTCCATTCCCGAACTGCCTGCAACCGTCGAATTGAGCGAGGCCGGGCTGACCGGCTTCCTGCAACGGCTCCTGCCCGAAAGCCATACCGGCAATTCCCCGGCGTTGACTCGTGAAACACGCGCCCTGGCGTCTCTCCTTCAGGAAGTCCTGTCCGAAGCCCCGCAACCGGATCCCGCCGCGGGAAACCAGACGACCGCGGCCCGTCGTGAAGTCGATTCGCGCACGCTGCTGCGTCTCCTGGACGCGTGGAGCCAAGAGGGTCCGGGGCTGGACATCTTCCCGGAAACCGACAAGGCCAGGCTCACGCGTCTGCTTGCCGGTCCGGTGGCGCGATCCACTCCGGTGGAGGAAAGCGTCCCCCGGCTCATGCTGCTGGCCCGGGAGAACGGCCAGGCCCTTCCCGCCCTTGCCGATTGGGCAAGACAGAATCTGTCAAAATTGACGCATCCCCATTTCCCGCTGGGCAGTGGCGAGGAGGATCCGCTTCGCGACCTGTCGCTGTCCCTTGCCAAGGATTTTTCCAATCTCCCCCCCGACTCCCCGCTTCGCCCCCAGCTCAAGGAGTTGGCGCAGGAATTCCTTGGCAGCGATTTGCGTTCCCGCCAGGATCCTCAAGGAAGCGTGCAGGTCCCTTGGCTTCAGCCCCAGCCCCAAGGGATGCATGAGGGCAACCTGCGGGTTCTGGACCGCCGCCGCAAGCCCGATGGAGACTCACCGCAGCGCACCCGCGTGGCCATCACCATGCAGCCGCCTTCCTTGGGGAAGGTCGATGCAAGCCTTGAGCTGACGGGAAGGACCTTGCGAGTGGAGCTTGCCAGTGCGGAAGCCTCCACAGGCCAGCTCATTCGCCAGCATCTGCCGACGTTGGCAGCCTCCCTGAAGGCGTTGGGACTGGAACCCTCCGTGGAGGTGACCAAGGTCGAACCGACGCTGTCCGCCCGCCCCTTGGTGCCTGCCGCCCGACCGCGCCTGGATCTTCAGGCCTGACTCAGGAGTCGCGCAGCGAACGCAGGAAAAGCCCCGCTCCTCCGAAGCACAGGACCAGAATGGTCAGCAGTTCGAAAAGATTCATGTGGGCAAGCGTGAAGCGAAGCGAGGTGATGACCCCGACCACCAAGGCCAGTACGCTGCCCACGGAAAGCAGCCAGCCGATCGGGTTGCGGGCATTCCAGAACACCATGCCGACCCCGATCATGGCCGGAACCAGGATCATGCCGGAGGTCACGGAAAATCCGCCAACCTGCCAAAAGCCATACCCCATGGAAAAACCGCTCTGAACGCTGATGCTGCGCAGGAGCAGATACACCCCTGCGACCGTCATGCCCAGCCCCAGGAAGAAGCTTCCCGTCCCGCCCGATGTTCCGCCTGCACCCTTCATGGTTCGCCCTTTCCTTGATTGCCCAACTCCGTCATCATACCATCGTCCCCGTCGTGCGATCAGAACAACAGGCGCAGTCCTCCCACGCCCCGGAATCCCGCATTCAAGGTGGCAAGCTCCATCCCGAGCTCCAAGGCGCTTGCCGCCAGGATCCGGTCGATCCGATCCAGTCCTTGCGCCTGCAGCCGGCTTGCCCGTACCGCGATCGCCGGGGTGACTCCGATCGGAACGATGCGCAAATGATGGCACGCGCTTTCCAGCCAGGTGCGCCACGGCATCGAGATCTCCACCTTGCCCTCCTCCAGCCAGCCGCACAGCTCGTAGAAGGAAAGGTCGCTCAGCGCATAGGCCGTCTCGTTGCGAAGCACGAGATACCGCTCCGGCCCCATGCGCGGGCCATCCTGAAGCAGATCGAGGAACACGGCGGTATCGAGCAGGATCATGGCAACTCCCCGTGGATGCGCAGCACCCGTGACAATCCTTCCGGGGTCGTATCCTCCCCTTGGTAGGGAAGCATCTTGGCCACAGGCCGACCATGCTTGGTCACCACCAGCGACCCGCCCTCGTTGCGCAGGTCGTCGATGAGACCAAGGCAGCGGGCCTTGAATTCGGCGATCGGTATGTTCATTTCTTCCTCCCGAGAAGGCGCTTCCACCATGGCGAGCGCGACTGTTCGGCTTCCCACTCCCGCCAGGCGGCATGGAAGGGAAAGGCGCGTTCCGCTTCACGGAACGCCTTGTGATGGACGATTCGCCGCACGCCCGATCCCTCCCGTGGCGGGATCGCGATGTGCAGCATCTCATGGGACAGGACTCCCAAAACGGCCTCGCGAGGCACTGCGGGTCCGTCAAACCGGCGACTGATGGTCAACAGATCGATTCCCGCCACCTTGCGGTGGGTCGAGGTCGTCCCTTCACGCGGGGTCCAACGCAGCACGGCCTGCAATTCACCCTGGAAATAGCGCAGGTTCAGCTCGTCAAACAGCGGACGCAGATCCCAATGCCGACCTTTCGACACTTCCGACGGGAGCCGTTCGCCGGCATCTCCCATCCAGGCAAAGACCACTTTGGCCGCCTGCTTCTGCCGCACTCGCGAGCCCGGCGATGGCTTGGTGACGGAATGCACCCATTGCGCCAAGGCTTGGGCGACCTCAAGGGGCGCTCCCTCAAGCACCGCCGGGACCACGAGTTCCGGCATGGCTCCCTTGCGCTCGAGCCGCCATCCCCGGCGCAGGCGTGGCGCGACCTTCACCGGAACTCCGACAATTTCCGTCAAAGTCCGAGGATCAAGTTCCAAGGCGAGCTGCGTTGTTTGATTGGTCATTACAGAGTAGTCAATATAACCATTCCATCGACGCGTCTCAGGTTCACCCGAAAAAACTGCCATGAAAATCCCTGTAACCATGCCCTTCCACCATGCGTCCATCAAGGCACAAACCCTTCACACCGAGGTCATCATGAAGCCCACCGCCATCGACACCGCTCATTTCCCGCAGGAAGTCCTGCTCTCCGACACCCCCGTGGCCGTGGACTTCCACGCCACCTGGTGCGGCCCGTGCAAGGCCTTGGCCCCGATGCTGGACAAGCTCTCCGAGAGCTACGAAGGCAAGATCAAGATCGTGAAGGTCGACATCGACCAGGAACCCGAGCTTGCCGGGCGCTTCCGCATCCGTGGCGTGCCCACCATGCTCTTCTTCAAGAATGGCAAGGTGGTTGACCAAGTCGTGGGACTGCTGCCTCCTCAGGAACTGGTCGGACACTTCGACAAGCTTGCGGCGTAAGGAACGGCTACATTGGGAGCCATGCTCAAGACCCGTGACATCCGTCTGCTGGACCGCGCCGAAGAGAGTGCGCTGGTCCTGCAGGCCAAGCAAGGCGACTTCGAAGCCTTTGATCAGCTCGTGCGCCACTGCGAACGCCGCGTCTGGACCGTGGTGTGGCGATTGCTGGGCGAGAAGGAGGAGACCGAGAACGTGGTGCAGATCGCGTTCCTGAAAGCCATGGAAGCGCTCGAGACGTTTCGTGGCGATTCTTCCTTCTGCACTTGGGTCGGGCGCATCGCCACCCGGGCGGGCCTGGATGTGCTGCGGGCGCGCAAGCGGCGCGAAGGGCTCTCGCTGGACGAACTGGCCTTGGACGAAGACGACGAAGGCTCGATCGCCAAGCCCCATCTCATCGCCGACTGGCGTGAAGATCCGTCGGTCCAGATCGAACGGCAGGAGCTGCGCGGAATCCTGGATGCGGCCTTGGACGAACTCTCCCCCAGCCTGCGCGCCATCTTCGTGCTGCGCGACGTGCAGGGGCTTTCCACCGAGGAAGCCGCCAAGGAGCTTGGCATCACGGCCGGCAATGCCAAGGTCCGTTTGCTGCGGGCGCGGCTTGCCTTGCGCGAGCGGCTGACCAAGGCCTTTGGCGGAGAAGAAATGGTGCGCGAGCACTTGGACGGATCGGGACTCGGGGGCCTTGCGGCCGCGTTGGAGGGATGAACATGACGCACGAACACAC